>NZ_AP023272.1:0-322500 GCF_013426735.1 Agrobacterium vitis | reverse complement strand
ATGCACCGAAGCTGAGGATGTGCAGTAATGCACGTGGTAGCGGAGCGTTCCGTAAGCCTGTGAAGGGACAGTCGTGAGACATCCTGGAGGTATCGGAAGTGCGAATGTTGACATGAGTAACGATAAAGGGGGTGAGAGACCCCCTCGCCGAAAGACCAAGGGTTCCTGCTTAAAGTTAATCTGAGCAGGGTTAGCCGGCCCCTAAGGCGAGGCAGAAATGCGTAGTCGATGGGAACCACGTTAATATTCGTGGGCCTGGTGGTAGTGACGGATCACACAAATTGTACAGTCTTACTGGATTGATTGTGCAGTGGAGTGGTTCCAGGAAATAGCTCCACCGTATAGACCGTACCCGAAACCGACACAGGTGGTCAGGTAGAGTATACCAAGGCGCTTGAGAGAACTATGTTGAAGGAACTCGGCAAATTGCACGCGTAACTTCGGAAGAAGCGTGACCCCTTTTTACGCAAGTGGAGAGGGGTGGCACAGACCAGGGGGTAGCGACTGTTTATCAAAAACACAGGGCTCTGCGAAGTCGCAAGACGACGTATAGGGTCTGACGCCTGCCCGGTGCTGGAAGGTTAAAAGGAGAGGTGCAAGCTTTGAATTGAAGCCCCAGTAAACGGCGGCCGTAACTATAACGGTCCTAAGGTAGCGAAATTCCTTGTCGGGTAAGTTCCGACCTGCACGAATGGCGTAACGACTTCCCCGCTGTCTCCAACATAGACTCAGTGAAATTGAATTCCCCGTGAAGATGCGGGGTTCCTGCGGTCAGACGGAAAGACCCCGTGCACCTTTACTATAGCTTTACACTGGCATTCGTGTCGGCATGTGTAGGATAGGTGGTAGGCTTTGAAGCTTGGACGCCAGTTCGAGTGGAGCCATCCTTGAAATACCACCCTTATCGTCATGGATGTCTAACCGCGGTCCGTTATCCGGATCCGGGACAGTGTATGGTGGGTAGTTTGACTGGGGCGGTCGCCTCCGAAAGAGTAACGGAGGCGCGCGATGGTGGGCTCAGACCGGTCGGAAATCGGTCGTCGAGTGCAATGGCATAAGCCCGCCTGACTGCGAGACTGACAAGTCGAGCAGAGACGAAAGTCGGTCATAGTGATCCGGTGGTCCCGCGTGGAAGGGCCATCGCTCAACGGATAAAAGGTACGCCGGGGATAACAGGCTGATGACCCCCAAGAGTCCATATCGACGGGGTTGTTTGGCACCTCGATGTCGGCTCATCGCATCCTGGGGCTGGAGCAGGTCCCAAGGGTTTGGCTGTTCGCCAATTAAAGCGGTACGTGAGCTGGGTTCAGAACGTCGTGAGACAGTTCGGTCCCTATCTGCCGTGGGTGTAGGAATATTGACAGGATCTGTCCCTAGTACGAGAGGACCGGGATGGACATATCTCTGGTGGACCTGTTGTCGTGCCAACGGCATAGCAGGGTAGCTATATATGGAATGGATAACCGCTGAAGGCATCTAAGCGGGAAACCAACCTGAAAACGAGTATTCCCTATCAGAGCCGTGGAAGACGACCACGTTGATAGGACGGGTGTGGAAGCAGGGTAACCTGCGAAGCTTACCGTTACTAATAGCTCGATTGGCTTAATCGTTCTCATTGACCATGCTCATCAAAGCCTTCGGCTTTGATGATGCCATCTGTTTTGTCCTGACGCTGTCGGCTCTTTGAGCCTTCGCTGCGGACGGCCAGCACCATCAGGTGCGACGGCCCTTGGCCTTGCGGACTTTGTCCGATGAGTGCCACGAAAACGAAAAAAGACGTGTTCATAAAAAATCCAGCTTCTCAAATATGCAAAGCATCAATACGGTTCCGTATGGTCCTTTGGCACCCTTCAACACGTCAGTGTTGAAGAAAGGTTTGCCAAAGAAAAGGGAACAATGTTGATGCGAAGCATCAACATTGCCCTTAGCTGACCTGGTGGTCATGGCGGGGCGGCCGCACCCGTTCCCATTCCGAACACGGCCGTGAAACGCCCCTGCGCCAATGGTACTTCGTCTTAAGACGCGGGAGAGTAGGTCGCTGCCAGGTCTGCTAAGCGCAATGTTCATACTCAAATCAATCATCTTCTCTCAAAAACATCGGCCCAGCCGAAAACATAAAGGGTCGCTCAAGCGACCCTTATTCCGTTAACGAATAACAATATATAACGCGGGGTGGAGCAGCCCGGTAGCTCGTCAGGCTCATAACCTGAAGGCCGCAGGTTCAAATCCTGCCCCCGCAACCAATAGTTACACAAAATCCCGTAGCCTTAAATGCTGCGGGATTTTTGCGTTTGGGGAATGAGATCCCCGGGCTTTCAGCTCTGTTTGGACTTGCCCGGAAGAAGTGGAGAGCGAATCCCTAACCTTTGATAGGATTTCGCCCTATGACGAACACGAAGAAGAATTCACCCGGCCGCCACGCCAAGTTCACAGATGCTTTCAAAGCTGAGGCTGTCCGACTTGCGCGCACCAGCGGCAGGCCGTTGCGTGCAATATCCGATGATCTTGGCGTTGGGCTCTCGACGCTTGGGAAATGGGTGAGCGCCCACAAGGAAGCCGACCTGCTTTCTGGACCACACGAAGATACTGCCAAGGAACTGGCGCGTCTTCGCAAGGAAAATGAAATTCTGCGTCAGGAGCGCGATTTATTAAAAAAAGCAGCCGCCTTCTTTGCAAAGGAAACCATGAAATGAAATTCAAGGTCATTGCGGCAGAGAAGGCCAATGTTCCTGTTCAGCGTGCCTGCACGCTTCTGGGTGTCAGTGAAAGCGGATATTACGCTTGGGACATACGCAAACCAAGCCTGCGGCAAAGGACGGACATGGTTCTTTTGGCTCATATCCGGGCTCAGTTCACCACCTCACATGAAACCTATGGAAGCCCACGCATGACGGTGGAACTGAAGGAAGACGGGGTTTGCGTCGGTCGCCACAGGGTTGCTCGCATCATGCATGACAATGGTTTGAAGGCATTGCAGAAACGCCGATTCAAGAGAACAACTGACAGCGATCACAAAGGGCCTGTTGCCCCCAATATTCTGGATCAGGACTTTGCCGCCACAGGTCCAAATCAGAAGTGGGGTGTTGACATCACCTACGTTTGGACGACGCAAGGCTGGCTCTATCTGGCCATTGTTGTCGATCTCTATTCTCGACGTATTATCGGCTGGGCCACCAGTGATCGAATGAAGCAGGACCTGGCATTGACGGCATTACGACGGGCCATAGCCATCCGCAGACCGCCGAAGGATGTCATTCACCACTCCGACCGTGGTAGTCAATATTGCGCGACCGACTACCAAAAGCTTCTGAAAGCTCACGGGTTCATCCTGTCGATGAGCGGCAAGGGCAATTGCTATGACAATTCCATGGTGGAAACCGTGTTCAAGACAATCAAGTCAGAACTGGTTTGGCGAACTGTATTCAAAACAAGGACCCAAGCTGAAATCGCCATTGGACAATACATCGACGCCTTCTATAATCCAAAAAGAAGACATTCCTCCTTGGGCTACAAATGCCCAATTCAGTTCGAGAGCATCCCTCTCAAGCTGACACCCTGAAGAAGCCTTCGCTCTCCACTTTTTTCGGGCAAGTCCAGTTTATAGGTTACAAGGAAGTGAAGTGCACCCGGATTTTGGGCCAGCGGGAGCTGGAATTTTCCGGGGTTATGGCTCAGGTTGGCGTGGGTGCCGATGAGCCGTTCATAAGCGAAATCGGCACCTTGTTGCCGATGGCGCTGTGTGGCCGGAACTCGTTATAGTCTCTATGCCAATCCTCCATCTTTGCCCTTGCGTCGTCAAGGCTCATAAACCAGTGGGCGTTCAGGCACTCTGCCCGGAACTTGCCATTAAAACTCTCGATGTAGCTGTTGTCCGTCGGCTTGCCCGGCCGCGAGAAGTCAAGAACGACGCCTCTATGATAGGCCCAGAGATCGAGGTCACGAGAGATGAATTCGCTGCCGTTGTCCACCCGAATGGTGGCCGGGTAACCGACCTGCCGGCATACGCGTTCGAGGGTCTGCACGACGTCTTCCCCTTTATAGCTGAAGCGGGCATCTACCGCCGGAGAGAAGCGCGAGAAGGTATCGACAACCGTGAGAACCCTGATCTTGCGACCTGTGGCCAGTTGGTCATGCACGAAATCCATGGCCCAGACGTCGTTCGAACGGGTGGCTGTGGTGCGATCCGATCGCAGCTTTGCTTTGACGCGCCGTTTTGGCACCTTGTTGCGCAGTTGTAGGTCCATCTCCTTGTAAAGACGATAGATTCTCTTCGGATTCACCACCCAGCCGTCACGTCTGATCAAGACATGCACACGACGATAGCCATAGCGTACTCGCGTCTGGCAGATATCCTTGATCTTCAGCTTCAGTTCGGCCTGATCGCCGCGCTTGGACGTGTAGACATAAAGGGACCGGTCGATCTTCAGGACGGCGCATGCGCGTCGGATCGAAACCTTCCAGTCCGTCTTGATCCTGTCGACAAGATTACGCTTGCCGTCAGGCCTCAGAGCTTTTTTGACAGCACATCCTGAAGCAGAGCTTTGTCGAGCGACAGGTCCGCGACGATCCGCTTCAGTTTGGCATTTTCCTCCTCGAGCTGGCGCAACCGCTTCATCTCGGAAGGCATTAGGCCAGCGTATTTTTTGCGCCAGTTATAAAACGTCGCGTCGGAAATCCCCGCCTTGCGGCAGACCTCGCCAATGGGCGTTCCATCCTGCGCCTGCTTCAACACAAACGCGATTTGCGCTTCCGTAAACTTCGAGGCCTTCATCAAATTCTCCTCTTCTTCCCAAAAGGGATCATAAGTGGAAAATTCCAGTTCTAAATGGCCCAATTTATCGGGGACACGTCAATCGAAATGGAGCCATGAGTAGAAAAATCGCCAAATGACTTGGCGGTGGTCGCCAAGCCATCCAGAGTAGCAGCGTCAGGGGGAGAGCTCCTCAAGGATGCGGTCTTTAGTCTCTACCGCGAAGAGAGCTGTCACGAGAGCACCCACCAGCAGAATTACCGCGAAGGCCCCGAATACATATTGGATTCCCATCGACGACATAACCCAGCCGACAGCGATAGGGCCAGCCGAAGATCCGAGCCGTAACCAGGCGCTGCCTGTGCCCGTGCCGATAGCACGCAGACGTGTCGGATAGATCTCCGAGGAATAAAGATACAGGGAAAACGTCACCGTCTGGACAATGGCGTAGGCAAGTCCCGCAAGAACGAGAACCTGAACGGCTGATGTCGCTCCTAGCCAGGCGAGAATAACCAGCGGGATCGGGGCGATCAGAAGCGCACCGGTGTACCAGCGTTTACGTCCCACTTTGTCGATGAGCAATGCGCAGATTATAGCCGCGATCACGCCACCGACCGAAGTGATAAAGCCGTAGAGGATACTCGTTTCAAGCGGGAGATTGAATGTTTGGCGATAAAGGGTCGGAAGCCAGGTGATCGTGCCATTGGCCACCATATAAGCGCAGAACCACATGGCCCATATCGATAATGTGCGCTTAAGATAAATGCCTTGAAACAGCTCGCGCCAGTCGGATTTACGACGCATGGGCGCGGCGACGATTTTTGGCTCAGGCAGTTCGTTGCCGGCGGCCCTAGCGCTGTTCTCCAACTTGGCGACGATACGGTCAGCTTCTTCGTACCGACCATTGGCAACCAACCAACGAGGAGATTCATGCAGGAACCAGCGCAGCGGGATCATTAGCATTGCGGGAACCAGGCCAACGACGAACATCGCTTTCCAGCCATAGAGCGGAACCATGAAGTATCCGATCAAGCCTGCTCCCACCAGGCCAAGCAGAAACATGACCTCGTACAACAGAAAGAACCTGCCGCGCCCTTTAGAGCCAATCAACTCGTTGATATAAGCGCTGGCGACCGGTACTTCACCGCCGGTGCCAATTCCTTGTACGAACCGGAATGCCATCATCATGCCGGCGCCTGCGGCAAACAAGCACGCGATATCCATGCTGACAAAAAGCAGAATGGTGAACAGCAGAACTTTCAAGCGGCCAATCTTCTCAGCCATCCAACCGAAGCAGACCGCGCCAATCAGCTGCCCGAGATAGCCCATAGACAGGATCATGCCGGTTTGTCCCGGAGTGAGGTTCCACTCGCGAACCAGAACCGGCATGGCATAGGCGATTGCGATGACGGTGTAGCCGTCAAAAAAGGTTGCAGCGCCGACAATGTTCCGCGCCCAGAAAACCTCGCGGGTGACGGGCAGCCTTTCAAGGCGCGCACTGATTTCAGCTTGCGGGTCAACAAGCGGCGCCGCTGCCGTGATCCGTTGTTCAATATTCATGATATCCTCCCTCTGCCTGGCTCATTCTCCCAGCCGGCGTCGAACCTACGCGTTGATCGTCTCGACTTCTGGATTTGGACACAGGATGACCGAGAATCCGGAAGACGCGGCTCTTCACGGTGAGGTACGCACCAAGCATAGCAGTCGGTGCGGATGCGATGCATCACTCCCAGATGCGGCCGCAATATCCTCCCCTTGGAATGCCCCCGCCTGATACGAACGATCATTGAAATGACCGTTCGTATTCCTTTGTTGCCAGCAAAGCGAAGATGCGAGAGCATCCTCACGCCTTGGTATGACAAGCGGGGAGTTGCGGACTATTCGGCCGCCATCAGTTGCTCAACGCGACCGATTCCGGCAGCATCGAAGGCCGCAAAGATTTCAGCTTCGGCCTTCTCACCGAGATTCTTCAGAGGCTCGCGGATTGTGGGGTGCTCCAGAACACCACGATGGACGAGACCGAGCTTGAGAGCCACGGTGCCTTCCATGTGAGAACCCCGATGGTACACGGCTCGGGTAACCGGAAGGAGCTGCTCGAAGAGCTTGCGTGCTTCGGGGTAGTTCTGCGCCTTGCCCGCCTTGATCAGGTCGATCAGGAGTTCAGGGGCGATATTTCCGTAGCCGACGAGCAAGCCGTCAACATCGAACATGGTCGGCAGCAACCACTCGTCGTGGCAGCTCAGGATTTGAAGGTTGGGATTGGCCTTTTTGAGCTCCGGGATCTCAACATACCAGCGCTTCATGTTGCGCACACCATTCTTGGTGGCAACGACGCCATCCTGGGTCGCGATTGCGAGCTGGGTGTCCAGGTCATAGGACGCTTTCGTCGCATCCGGATACTGGAAGAGAATGCATTGCAGACCGGATTCCTGCCAGATCGCCTTGTAGCGATCCTGCGGGGCGCCCTTCTGGAAGCCGAACCGGAGCCAACCATGGTTAGGATAGACCAGTGCGCCAGTTGCCCCGGCGGCCTTGCACTTCTTGGCTTCTTCCGCTGCGACCCGCGTGCCTTCGCCGGTTATGCCCGCAATGATCGGAATCCGACCATCGACGGCCTCTACATAGGTGCGGATGAGCTTCAATCGCTCTTCTTCCGTCAAAAAAGTACCTTCGCCAGCATGGCCAAGAATGACAAGGCTTTTCACGCCGTCCATTCCCGCAAGCCATTTGGCGATGCGGGTATTGGCAGCATAATCCACCTCACCATCTCGGGTGAAAGCAGTGACTGGTGCCGGGCTGAGCCCTCTCATATCCATCGGTTGCATCGGGTATCTCCTCCTCAGATAGCCGCCGCCCGCTTTAGCGACCGGCGATAGGATCGTTAATGGGAACGTTCCCACTATCGGTTCTGATTTTACTGGTGTCAATATTTTTTTTATTGCATGGTTGAAGCTGCAATTGCGCAGGGCTGTCAGCGGAGAACCTCGAATGAATGTAAGGACCGAAGATGCGGGTCGTCTGGGACGGGTGACAATTCTCGATGTTGCGTCGGCTGCCGGTGTCTCAAAATCGACGGTATCGCGCATTCTCGATGAACGTCTTCCCCGTTCTGACAACGAAACAGCTCGCCGCGTCCGCAAGATTGCAGAAGAGATGGGGTATGTGCGGGATATCTCGGCGGCGAGCTTGAGGCGCGGTAGCACGATGACTGTCGGCATCATCGTGCCACGCTTGACCGATACGGTCATGGCCATGCTTTACGAGTCGCTGGCCAAGGCCTGTAGCAGAAGCGGTCGCTTTGCCATTGTCGCGACAACCGATGACAAGCCCAGGGCCGACAGGCTTGCTGCCGAATCACTTTTGAACCGCGGAGTGGATGGGCTCATCCTTTCGACGGCGCGGTTGGATGATGATTTTGCTGACGACCTCATCGCTCGGGGAGTACCTCATGTCTTCGCTCTTCGCACGGCTGGGGCCAGCCTCTGTTCCGTTGGCGATGACAGGTTGGGGGGATACTTGGCAACACGCCACCTGATAGACCTGGGCCATCGTCATATTGGGGTGATTGCAGGACCATCTTATGCTTCAAGCGCGGTTGGGCGGGTGGAAGGCTACAGGCAGGCAATGCACGAAGCAGGAATTCCGGTATTTCCAGACGCAATTGTTCCATCGACCTTCGGGCTCGACGCGGGCGCGGAAGCCGCTGAATATCTGATGCGGCTGGACAACCGTCCGACAGCAATCTTTGCCGTCAATGACAACACGGCTATCGGTGCGCTCTCAGGCCTTTCGCGCCTCGGAATTTCCGTACCCAAAGAGGTTTCCGTGGTCGGATATAATGACATTCCGATTGTCACTCATCTCCCCACTCCGCTGACAACGGTTCGGGTTCCCTTCGACCAGATCGCATCGCATGCTTTGGATCTATTGCTGAGTGAGACGGTTTCGGCTGAAGACAGGATACGGATCTCGGCCCCAACGCTTATTCCGCGCAAATCGACGGCTAAGCCAGCGCTGTAGCATTTTAATATCTGCTTCTAACCAATTGTCGGTGACAATCGGCAATCAATGAGATGGCACGTCGCAGATCGGGATTGGACGGGGTGGAGGCGCGGGATGATCCTGCTTGTATTGAGCGATAATCGGCTCGAGCTTTTCCTTTGGCCAGAACGTCGGGGAGCCAATTTCTTTCAAGCAGGCGTTATTCCAATAAGTCCGGTTCCCTGAGGAGGACCTGCCTGCTGCCAAGTCCCGGGAAACTGCGTTGATGTCTCGCGACTCAGGGTAGATGTAGAGGGTCGTCGGGTTATCCTTGACCAGTGACAGGACTTGGGGCGCGTCGTCCGGAGACCAACTTGTGCAACCGTCACTGCGGCCAGCGGGGTAGGTGACGAGATTACCGCGTGGGACATAGCCGTCTCGATTGGCATAGGTGCTGTCAGGCTTTTTCAGCATGCAAATTCCCGAGACCAATGCCGCCGCATGCCCGCCAATTGCGCGTTGGCGGGCATTGGCGGTCTCACCGGTTCCATCGAACTGTACGAAAGACCGCGTCAGGAAAGATTCCTGATTGGCTGAGGTGCGGTAATAGCCTTTGAACGTCGTCTTGATTTCGCTCGTAATGTAAGCGCCGCCCGCCGTCAGATTTGAATCCAGGGCATTACCAAAGTTCTTGGCGCATTCTCGCCCGTTTGAGAAATTGACGGTGCCTGCGAGATTGCGCCCGCCACCGTGTCCCGCTGATATGACCCGAAAGGATCGCTGCGCTTCACAGATGACATAGAAGCGGCCTCCGGAGGTGCCGTCAGTACGGTCGTTTGGCCGGGTGGCATCCATCGCGAAATAACATGCGTTGCTGACCTTGCCTTCCGCCACTCTAGCGAGATAGAGCGCACGCGCCCTCTCCAGGACGACAGGGGCGATCTGGCCGGTTCCTTCCCCCACGTGGTCTTTCAGCCAGTCTGGAAGGCGTGATGGTCCTTCTGCGGCCATAGCCAGGGAAGAGGCCGATGATAAAGCGAAGACGGAGAGAAGCCTGATGAATTTGAAAAAATTGGGAGTGAATTTCATGCACATCTTCCTGAAACATCCGTTGCTTTGCAAATCTTACCGCGGCTGAAACCCACTGGCAGGATGCTGTAGCACTCTAAATTTGCTGCATAATTCTCTCCTCAAATCGGGTCAGATTTAAGGAATAATGCAGTCAAGAATGTTCAGGCAGTGATGATTGGCAACATGCGTCGCGTAGGCCGCGTATAGCGGGGTTGTTGCAAATAACCGGATTTTTCCAAAACCCGGTTCTCAACCTTTGATCCAATGCGATTGACCCCGGAGTTTGCGTGGAGTCGCCATCGCAAACTCCGGGGGAAAATCTCGATTACAGCGTCACGACGATCTTTTCCTTCGCAGCTTTGACTGCGGCATCCGCCAGTTTCAGCGCAATCAGGCCATCTTCGATGGATGGCGAAGGTGCTTTGCCGCTCTCGATGAAATCGAGAAACGCCGAAATTTCAGCGGCATAAGCCGCAGTGTAGCGGGTCATGAAGAAATCATGCAGCGGCGGGCGGGTGTAGCCGTCCTTGGTGGCGATCTCAATGGAAACCGGACGCTGGTTTTCAGCCGCCACCGAGCCTTCCGAGCCATGCACTTCAATGCGTTGGTCATAGCCATAGGTGGCGCGGCGCGAGTTGGAAATGATCGCTTGACGGCCACTTGCTGTAGTCAGCACAAGGCTTGCGCTGTCATAATCGCCCAGTTCACCAATCTTCGGGTCCACCAGCACGGCAGCGGACGCCATCACCGAGGTGATTTCTTCGCCCAGCAGGAAACGGGCAATGTCGAAATCATGAATGGTCATATCGCGGAAAATGCCGCCGGACACCTTGATATAGTCTGGTGGCGGTGCGCCGGGGTCGCGGCTGGTGATGGTGACCATCTCGACCTTGCCGATCTTGCCATCGTCAATCGCCTTGCGCACCGCCTGAAAATGCGGATCGAAACGGCGGTTAAAGCCGAGCATGACCTTTCCGCCATTGGTGCGCACCACTTCGGCGCAGGCCTCGGCCCGCTTCACATCCAGATCAATTGGCTTTTCGCAGAACACGGCCTTGCCAGCGGCAGTGAACCGCTCGATCAGGTCTGAATGGGTGTTGGTGGGGGTGCAGATCAACACCGCATCAATCGAGGTATCGGCCTCGATCTCTTCAATGGTCTTGACCTCGGCCCCATAGGCATCGGCAATCGCCTTGGCAGCTTCAGGGAAAGCATCCGCCACAGCGGCCAATTGCGCGCGCTTGTCCTCGCCAATGGCCTTGGCATGCACCTTGCCGATTCGGCCTGCGCCCAGAAGGGCCAGTTTCTTTACCATGATGTTCTCCTCCCGGCTTGGCACGACCCTGCCAAGCACATGACACGTTAAACGCTCTCAAACCCACCGCAGTTTTTGACAGGTGTCAGCTGTTGCGGCAATCCTCGTTTGGAATATATGTTCTATTTTGCTAGATTGGGATAGTGTTCCTGTCAAGGCGGTTTAGACCACCGCAGCCAAAGACGCTGATGCAAAATTTGAGGCGATAAACCAACCATGTCTGACACCACAATTGCAGAGACCTCCGCGCCCGATAGCATCAAAGCCTTTGAAGAACGGCTGCTGCAGGTGTCTGACACCTTGCCCAAGCGGCTGAAGCAATGCGCGGACTATGTCGCCGCCAATAAGGACCGCATCGCTGTCTCGACTGTGGCCGAAATGGCCGAAGGAGCGGGCGTGCAGCCCTCTGCCTTTATGCGGTTTTGCCAAATATTTGGTTTTTCTGGGTTTTCCGAAATGCAAAAGCTGTTTCGGGACTCTCTTGTCGGGGGCTGGCCGGATTATTCCACCCGTCTGCATCATTTGCGAGAAACCGCATCTGGCAGCCCATCGGCGCTTTTGGCGGAATTTGTTGAGGCGGGGCGTGTGTCGCTGGAAGGATTGCTGCAAACGGTCGATCCGCACCTGCTGGAACAGGCCGTGACCTGCCTCAGCACGGCTGGAATGATCCATATTGTTGGGTTGCGCCGCTCTTTTCCGGTGGCAAGCTATATCGCCTATGCCTTTGAAAAAATGGCAGTTCCGGCCATGCTACACAGTGGCGTTGGCAAGCTGGAAAGCCAGCATGCCATCCGCGATGGTGATGTGATGCTGGCCATTACCTTTGCGCCCTATTCGACCGAGACACTGGATCTGGTTGAGCAAGTCTCAGCGCGGGGCATTTCCGTGGTGGCGATTACCGATACGGTGGTCAATCCCCTACGCAAACTAGGGGTAATAACCCTCTCAGTCGCCGAGGTGGATTTTGGCGCATTCCGCTCACTGTCCGCCACGCTCTGTCTGGCCATCGCGCTGTCGGTTGCGGTGGGAACGGCCCGACAACAGGACTGAACATTTGTGTTGATGGGCTTAAAAATAGAATATATAGTCCATTTTTAAGCAATAATAGAATGACCTTCCGGGAGTGGGGTCATTGACGGCAGGCAAAACAAGCTCTGCCGCGTCCAAGGAGGATAGCGTGCCAAAACTTGACCTGATCACCATCGGCCGTTCGTCCGTTGATCTCTACGGCGCGCAAGTGGGTGGCCGTTTGGAAGACATGGCCTCCTTTAACAAATATATCGGCGGCTCCCCGACCAATATTGCCGCTGGTACCGCCAGATTGGGTTTGAAGTCTGCCCTCATTACCCGCGTGGGCGATGAGCATATGGGTCGCTTTATCCGCGAACAGCTGGTGCGCGAAGGCGTGGACGTGCGCGGCGTCAAGACGGACCCCAAGCGGTTAACAGCTCTGGTTTTGCTGGGCATTCGCGATGAGCACCAGTTTCCGCTGATTTTCTACCGCGAAAACTGCGCCGACATGGCGTTGTGCGAGGATGATATTGATCCGGCGTTTGTGGCCGAATCCGGCTGTGTTTGCGTCACGGGCACACATCTGTCGCATCCCAATACCGAAGCTGCCGTGTTGAAGGCGCTGCGTTTGGCGCGGGAAAATGGTGCCAAAACCGCGTTGGATATTGATTACCGTCCTAACCTCTGGGGCTTGGCAGGCCATGGCGATGGCGAAAGCCGCTTTATCGAATCACAGGCCGTCACAGCAAAGCTGCAATCCACCCTGCATTGGTTTGATCTGATTGTGGGTACCGAAGAAGAATTCCACATTGCCGGTGGTTCTACCAATACGGTGGAAGCGCTGCGGGCGGTGCGAAAGGTTTCCAAGGCCACGTTGGTGTGCAAGCGCGGGGCCTTGGGCGCTGTGGTGTTTGATGGCGCAATTCCGGACAGTCTTGATGATGGGCAGACGGGAGAAGGCTTCCCCATTGAGGTCTTCAATGTGCTGGGCGCTGGCGATGGCTTTATGTCTGGCCTGCTGAAAGGCTGGCTGACGGGCAAGGATTGGCCGACGGCCTTGAAATATGCCAATGCCTGTGGTGCCTTTGCCGTCTCGCGCCACGGCTGCACGCCCGCCTATCCCAGCCTTGAAGAGCTGGATTATTTCTTCAAAACAGGCATTCGCAACAAGGCTTTGCGCAAGGATGCGGCACTGGAACAGGTGCATTGGTCCACCAACCGCGATGGAGAATGGCCGCAGATGCGGGTGTTTGCCTTCGATCACCGCATGCAGCTCGAAGCCATGTGCGATGAGGCTGGTGTTTCCCATGAGCGGATCGGGGCTTTCAAGCAGCTCTGCCTGAAAGCAGCGCAGCAGGTGGCCAATGGCCAGCCCGGTTATGGCATTTTGTGTGATAGCCGTCTGGGTCGCGATGCGCTCTATCAGGCCTCTGGGTCTGGCCTTTGGATTGGCCGTCCTGTGGAATGGCCGGGCTCGCGCCCGCTGACACTGGAGCCGGAACTGGGCGAAGATTTCGGTGGCCTTACCGAATGGCCAGTTGAAAATGTGGTGAAGGTGCTGTGCTTCTATCATCCCGATGATGATGCGGGTTTGAAAGAACAACAAGAAAATACGGTAAAACGTCTTTTCACGGCTGCACGCCGTAACCGGCTTGAAATGCTGTTGGAGATTATCCCTTCCAAGGTTGGGCCAACGGACGATGACACTGCGGCTACCATTATCCAGCGTTTCTACGATATTGGCGTCTATCCCGACTGGTGGAAGCTGGAACCGATGAAAACTGCCGGGGCTTGGGGCAAGGCGGTTGACGCCATTTCTCGCAACGATCCCTATACGCGGGGCATTGTTGTGCTGGGTCTGGATGCGCCAGCCGCAGAGCTGGAGGAGAGCTTTAAAACGGCAGCCAGCTTTGATCTGGTCAAGGGCTTTGCCGTTGGCCGCACCATTTTTGGCGATGCGGCCCGCAAGTGGTTAGCTGGCACACTATCGGATGATGATGCGATTGCTGACATGGTGGGCAAATACACATCGCTGTGTCAGGTTTGGGATCGGGCGCGTTCAAACGCTTGAGCCTTTGGAATTTCAGGGAGAGAGACACATGAAAACGGTGCGTTTGACAGCCGCTCAGGCTCTGGTGCGCTACCTTGCCAATCAGATGACGCCGGAAGGCGTGCCGTTTATTGCAGGCGTCTGGGCCATTTTCGGCCATGGCAATGTTGCGGGTCTGGGCGAGGCGTTGCAGGGCGCGAAAGACAGCGTCACCACATGGCGCGGGCAGAATGAGCAATCCATGGCCCATGCCGCCATTGCCTATGCCAAACAGCTTGGCCGCCGCCGCGCTATGGCGGTGACCTCGTCTATCGGCCCCGGTGCGTTGAATATGGTCACGGCGGCTGCCTTGGCGCATGTCAACCGCCTGCCGGTTTTGCTGCTGCCGGGTGATGTGTTTGCCAATCGCGGACCCGATCCGGTGTTGCAGCAGGTGGAAGATTTCAATGATGGCGTGATGTCGGCCAATGATTGCTTTCGTCCCGTCAGCCGCTATTTCGACCGCATTTCCCGACCTGAACATCTGCTAACGGCGCTTCCCCGCGCCTTTCGCACCATGACCGATCCCGCCGATTGCGGCCCGGTGACACTGGCCTTTTGTCAGGATACGCAGGCCGAGGCCTATGATTATCCTGAGAACTTCTTTGCTCCTAAAATCTGGCACATCCGCCGTCCGCAGCCGGATGCGTTTGAGCTGGAAAGCGCGATTGCAGCGATCAAAGCCGCCAAAAGCCCGGTTATTGTAGCAGGCGGTGGCGTGCATTTTTCCGGTGCCACGCAAACCCTGCGGGATTTTGCGCAGAAACATCAGATTCCGGTGGTGGAAACCCAGGCCGGAAAATCGGCTCTGCCCTGGGATGATGCGCTGAATTTCGGACCCGTCGGCGTGACGGGTGCGGCCAGTGCCAACACGGTCTGCGAGGGTGCGGATCTCGTGATCGGTGTTGGCACACGGTTTCAGGATTTTACCACCGGGTCGTGGGCGCTGTTCAAGAACCCGAACCGCAAGATTTTGGCGCTGAATGTGCAGGCTTACGATAGCGCCAAGCATGATGCCCTGCCGCTGGTGGCGGATGCCAAAATCGGTCTGGAATTGATCTCATCTGCATTGGGTGATCATCGCTTTGCCGCGCCGGATGCCGGCCTCAAGGCCGAGTGGTTTGCCAAAGCCGATGCCGTCACCGCCCCGCCGAAGGATGGCAACAGCCTGCCCACCGACATGCAGGTGATTGGAGCCGTTCAGCGCGCCTCTCGCGACAATACCGTGGTGATGTGCGCCGCTGGCACCATGCCGGGCGAGTTGCACCAACTCTGGAAATCCAAACTGCCGCTCTCCTACCATATGGAATATGGCTTCTCCTGCATGGGCTATGAGATTGCCGGCGGGATGGGCATCAAGATGGCCGAGCCGGAGCGTGACGTGATCGTCATGGTCGGCGACGGCTCTTACATGATGATGAATTCCGAGCTGGTCACCGCTTGCGCTTTGGGCGTCAAAATCACCGTTGTCATCACCGATAACCGGGGTTACGGCTGCATCAACCGCCTGCAAATGGGCACCGGGGGGGCCGAGTTTAACAATCTCTACGCCCACACCTCACATATCCATGCGCCGCAGATCGATTTTGCCGCGCATGCTGCCTCCATGGGTGCCGATTCCAGCAAGGTCACAACCATTGCCGAGCTGGAAGCCGCTTTGGCCAGCGCCCGCGGGGCCACAAGGCCCACCGTCATCGTCATCGACACCGATCCTTACCCAACGCCTGAAGCTGGCGGGTACTGGTGGGATGTGGCGGTGCCAGAAGTCTCAGCTAGAGATGAAGTGCAACAGGCTCGCGCCCGCTACGAGGCAGCGCTCAAGGAAAGACATTAAGATGATTCTCTACGGAACCAACCCGATTGCATGGTCCAATGACGATGACCGCACGCTGGGTGCCCATATCAGCCTCGACCAATGCCTTGATGAAACCGCCAAAATCGGTTTCGACGGCATTGAAAAGGGACACAAATTCCCGCAGGAGCCAGCAGCCCTGAAAGCTGTTCTGGAGCCACACGGCCTGCGCTATGTCTCCGGCTGGCATTCGCTGAACCTGCTGACCAATTCGATTGAAGACGAAAAGGCGGCGATGCAGCCAGCATTGGACCTGCTGAAGGCCATGGGCAGCAAAGTGATTATCGTTTGCGAAACATCGAATGCTATCCATGGCGATGATGGCAAGCCGGTGAATGATCGCCCGAAACTGGCGGATAGTGAGTGGGCAGCGTTTGGCGCAGGCGTGGAAGCCTTGGCCGAGTTTGCGGCGGCTCAGGGCATTGCTCTGGTTTATCACCACCACATGGGCACGATTGTCGAGAGTGAAGAAGAAATCGACAAGCTGATGGCCAACACGGGTCCACATGCCAAGCTGCTGCTGGATACCGGCCATTGCCTGTTTGGCGGCGGTAACCCGGAACGCGTGGCAACCAATTACATGGGCCGCGTGGGCCATATCCATGCCAAAAACATCCGGCCCGTCATTGCCAAGCAGGTGCGCGATGAAAAGCTCTCCTTCCTTGAAGGTGTTCGCCGTGGCGTGTTCACAGTGCCGGGCGATAGCGAAGGTGGCGTGAATTTCCCACCCGTGCTGAAAATTGCTGGTGAACATGGCTATGAAGGCTGGCTGGTGATTGAGGCCGAGCAGGACCCGGATGTGCGCAATCCTTACGATTACCAAAGCTTGGGCCTTGCCTCGTTGAAGGCCATGGCCAAGGCTGCGGGGCTGGATAAGGCAGTCTAATCTGTCGGAGCAAGGGTCACCCCCCTCTGGTCTGCCGACCATCTCCCCCTCAAGGGGGGAGATCGACTTGGGGTTTGCCTTTCATGCCTTTTTTGCCTTCAGTCAGGAAAATGAATAGGTGGCTATAGAAATTGGGAAATAGCCCCATATGATCTCCCCCCTTGAGGGGGAGATGTCCGGCAGGACAGAGGGGGGTTAAGCAAGCACCGACCTGTGCTATGTCACTCCCATCACAGCCTCTACGGAACGGAGTAAAATCCGACCCGAACACACAAGGTAAGCCCATGCAATTTCTCGATCCCCACCACCCGTTTTTCAAGCCGCTCTGGGTGCGCATTCTGGTCGTGCTGGTGCCGCTGGTCTGGGCGGGGATCGAACTTTATAACGGGTCTCAAACCTGGGCGATGATTTCGCTGGCGCTTGGGTTTTATGCCGGTCTGCAACTGTTCTGGGTGTTTTACAAAACACCGGGAAAGGGAGATGAAAAATGACCAATCTATTGCGCAAGCCCGTGGGCACCACCGGAAAAGTGCATGACATCACCCCGGAATCGGCCAATTGGGGCTATGTCGGCTTTGGCCTTTACAAGCTGAAGGCGGGCGAAAAGGCCGCTGAACAGACCGGTGAAACAGAAGTGATTCTGGTGCTGGTCGAGGGCAAGGCCGAGATTACCAGCTCGGGCAAAAGCTTTGGCGAACTTGGCGACCGCATGAATGTTTTTGAGAAAAAGCCGCCTCACTGCGTCTATATCCCGGCAGGCAGCGAGTGGAGCGCCACCGCCACCACGGATGTGACATTGGCCGTCTGCACCGCCCCCGCAAAGCCCGGTCGTGAAGCACAGGTGATTGGCCCGGCAGGTGTAGCCCTCACGGAACGCGGCAAGGGTGCCAACACCCGCTACATCTTCCCCATCGCCATGGAAGAGCGTGATGTGGCTGATAGCCTGCTGGTGACAGAAGTGTTCACCCCGCAGGGCAACTGGTCATCCTATCCGCCGCATCGGCATGATGAGGATAATTTCCCGGATATGACCTATCTGGAAGAGACCTATTATCATCGTCTCAACCCGGCTCAAGGTTTTGGCTTTCAGCGGGTGTTTACCGAAGATGGTACACTGGATGAAACCATGGCCGTGTCCGATGGCGACGTGGTGCTGGTGCCCAAGGGCCACCATCCTTGTGGAGCGCCTTATGGCTATGAGATGTATTATCTCAACGTCATGGCAGGTCCAATGCGCAAATGGCGCTTTCAGAACCACCCCGACCATGACTGGATTTTCAAACGCGACAATCCGCCAAAAGCTTAATTATCCCGTCCCCAAAACCTCCAACAGGGGCGGGGAGGTTTGAAAGATGTTTCCCTGTATCCGGTGCCTGCAATATGATGCTGGTAGGCACCGGCCGGCAAATTCCTGTTTGCCTCGATCATAGGGAAGGGTGAACTCCTGGAGAGTAGAATATTATCTATTAAAAAAGACAATAGTGCTGCGTCATAAGCGCTATTGTCTTTTTGACACACAGCCTCGTCCACATAAGCATTTTTGACATTAAACGTGTTCGATCTTTCAGAAAAATCCACGCGATATACAGCCGCCCCTGTCCAACTCCGATGAAGAAAGAGTGAATGGGCGGCGAAAAAAATAACCCATTTATCCTCCATGCAATTTGGAATGAAACCTTTCTTGATCGTTTCATATTCCGCCAGTGAAAATCGTGCGGTATATGGAATTGGCTTCAATTTGCCAAACGGTTGAATGTCCCATTGGTCAAAAGGCTCCAGCATTTGCCACCTCAGATTACAGGGATTGCCCGATCCTGGCTGTCCCCTTCTGGCCATTGTCGCGGATCCAGTTCAGGCTTTTATCGCCGGTTTTATAGAGCTCGAAACACATTGGCGTGCCTTTATACCAAGTGGTAAAGCGCTGGCAGAGGCGGTCGCCATTGATCCACCATTTGCCGGTATCATTGGGCTTCACGAAGCGGCCGAGACCCAGAGCTTCTCCCGAGCCATCAACGACCCCGCTTGTGCGATAGTTCAGAGGAAACTCCCCGCCCATCGGCGTGGCGAGATAGATGCGCTTGCCGATGATATCGCTTTTGATGTCGGTGGAGGTATAGCGGCTTTCACTGGCGGCCTGCGCGGTGCCGGTAGCACAGGCCACCAGGGCGATACTGATCAATAAACGTCGAAACGGCATGATTCCAATTCCTCCTGTGATCCATCGTTCTGAGTAGAATCGTAGAGGTGTTACGCGGCCCGTCAGCATTCGGATGACTGGCAGAACAATAAATGTCGCAAAGAGGTGGAAAATGCGTCGTTTTACATCAATGACATCGCTTCGCCCAAGCTATAGCGCTCTGGTCATCGGCGCATCCGGCGGTATCGGCTCGGCGCTTTGCGAGGTTCTGAGGCAGGATAGTGCCTGCCAGGATGTGGCGACGCTGTCGCGCCGCGAGGACGGTTTTGATCTGACGGATGAGGCGAGCATCGCTGCCTGCGCGCATCGGCTGGCTGGTCAGCACCAAAGCTTCGATCTGATCCTTTGTGCAACGGGCGCTTTGACCATTAACGGCGTTGGGCCAGAAAAAGCCATCAAAGCCGTAACTTCTGAGGCAATGGCGGCCCAGTTCGCCCTGAATGCCATTGGTCCAGCGATGGTGCTCAAATATTTCACGCCGCTTCTGGCGAAAAACAGCCGGTCGCTGATGGGTTTTCTGTCGGCCCGGGTCGGTTCGATTGGTGATAATCGTCTTGGCGGCTGGATTTCCTATCGGGCATCCAAGGCAGCGCTTAACCAGATCGTCCACACTGCCGCCATCGAGATTGGCCGGACACGTCCGCAAGCGGTAGTGGCCAGCCTGCATCCCGGCAGTGTCGATACCGGGCTTTCTGCCAATTTCGCCGTGGGTCATGAACGGTTTGCCCCGGATCACAGCGCGGGCCTGCTGCTATCCGTGCTTGACACGCTCACTCCCGCCCAGACCGGGGGCTTTTTCGCCTATGACGGTTCCGTGATCGAGTGGTAGAAACCAATCCGGCAGCCCGTTTGGCGCGTAGTGAAAGTAACGATAGCAATAAACCGGAGATTTGATCATGTCGGGACTGAAATCTGCGCTTTTTGGTCTGAGTGTCGGGCTGTTTTCCTCGGTTGGCGCCGCAACTGCGGCCGATTTTACCTTCGAGGACTATTTCGTCGGCAAGACCGTGGCCGAGGGACATTTCGCCGCCATTAATGGCGTCAGCCGCAAATTCACTGTCGATCTCACTGGCAAATGGGATGGCCATGTTCTGACGCTGCGGGAGGATTTCCGCTTCGAGGATGGCACGCGCGACCGCAAAACCTGGCGGTTCGTCAAGACGGGACCGACGACCTATACCGGAACCCGGGAGGATGTGGTCGGCAATGCGCTGGTTCGACTGAGCGGCGATACCGCTCGTTTCAACTATCTCGTCTATCTCTCGCCCGAGACCCAGTCCAACAAGGTCCGGTTCTACGACAAGATGGTGTTGAAGCCGGATGGTACCGTGCTCAACACCGCCTGGGTGACGAAATTCGGCTTTCCGGTCGCCAAGACCACCGTGTCCTTCCATAAGGCCGGACATGCTGCCAAGGTAAAGGCACAAAAGCACTTAGGGATTGTGAAGTGATGGTCATGTCATCCTCGCCGCGCGCCAGGGTCGCCTGGATCACCGGCGCCAGTTCCGGTATTGGCCGCTCGCTTGCCCTGAAATTGGCGCGTGAAGGCTATATCGTCGGGGTCAGCGCCCGGCGGACCGAGGATTTGCTGGCGCTGGCGGCTGAAAATCCGGACCGCATTCATGCTTTTCCACTGGATATTACCGATGGGAACGCGGTGAAACAGGTTGTGGGCGACATCGAAGCCAAGCTTGGCCCAATCGACATAGCGGTGTTTTCCGCAGGCTCCTATATCCGTGAAACAGCCGAGCGTTTCGATGCTGAGCAATTGCGCCGGATGGTTGATCTCAATCTGGTCGGCACCGGCCATTGCCTGGAAGCAGTGATTGCCGTGATGGTGGCGCGCGGCAAAGGCCGGATCGGCCTTGTCGGTTCGGTCTCTGGCTATAGTGGCCTGCCGGGCGGTGGCATTTACGGAGCGACCAAATCAGCGATGATCACCCTGGCTGAGGCCTTGCGTCCTGGACTTCTCGAAAAGGGCGTGGCGATCAGCATTATCAATCCGGGCTTTGTCAAAACCCCGCTGACCGACAAGAATGACTTCCCCATGCCCTTCCTGGTGACGGCTGAGCAAGCTGCTGATCACATTGAAAAAGGGATGGAGGCCGGAAAATTTGAAATCGCCTTTCCCTGGCAAATGGTGTTGTCGCTCAAGCTGTTGAGGCTTTTGCCTTATCCGCTGTATTTCGCGTTGACGCGCAAGATGCTGCGGAAGACCTGAGATATTTCCACAATGTCATAACGTGAAAAAGGGGGCCTTCGCCCCCTTTTTTGATTGATGATCGACCGTTTACTTTTCAAGCTCGAACTGCACCACATCGAGCCGTCCGGTTCTAAAGCCTGCGGCGCAGTAATGCAGGTAATAGCGCCACATACGGAAGAACCGCTCGTCAAAGCCCAGCGGTGCGATCTTGGACCAATGGGCGGTAAAGCTTTTGTCCCAGGTGAGAAGAGTGCGTTCATAATCGAGGCCAAAGCGGAAGGTATCGCGGGTTTTTAGTCCGGCCTTCATCGCCGAGATTTCGAATCGCTCGACGGACGGCAGCATACCGCCTGGAAAAATATAGGTCTGGATGAAATCCGCTTCGCGTTGATATTGCTCGAAGCGACCCTCATCCAGGGTGATGACCTGAACCACGGCCTTGCCGCCGTCCACCAGCAGATCGCGTACCCGGTTGAAATAGACCGGCCAGTTTTCCTCACCGACCGCCTCGAACATTTCGATGGAAACGATCTTGGTGAACCGGCCCTGCACATCCCGGTAATCTTCCAGCCGGATATCGCACCGCTCGGCATATCCTGCTGACTGCATCCGCTGGCGCGCATAGGCGGCCTGCTCGGTGGAGAGGGTCAGGCCCGTTACCCGGCACCCGCTGGCGCGGATGGCATGTTCGGCAAAGCCGCCCCAGCCGCAGCCGATTTCCAGGACGTGATCCTCCGGCCCCAGCGCCAATTGCTCC
Organism: Agrobacterium vitis; assembly: GCF_013426735.1. NCBI lineage: Bacteria > Pseudomonadati > Pseudomonadota > Alphaproteobacteria > Hyphomicrobiales > Rhizobiaceae > Gillisella > Gillisella vitis. The sequence continues at coordinate 300,388 of NZ_AP023272.1, read as the reverse complement.
ACGATACGCTGGTATTTGGCGGCCTGCGCCTCGCCAAGCGATTGATGGGTGTGGGTATAGAGCGCCGATGAATAGGTCATCGTCTCATCCAGCCAATGGCGATAGAAGGCATTGCCGAGATCGTAATGGAAAGCGATGTTGCGCCGGCTCCCGGCCTTGGAATTGCGCCTCAGCTTATGGCGCAGCAGCGCCAGCTTGCCCAGCAGTGCGGAGGGTGACATCAGCCCGTGCCAATTGCCCTCATTGACAATGGCAAGTTCCAGAAATCCGGCAATATCGGGACTGTCCCAGTCGCCGTCCATATAGGACCTCGAAAAGCCGAGCGTCCCTCCCGCCATCACCCGCCACACCGGACGGGCATTGTTGAGCTTCAAGACGGCGGATGGTCCGGCTTCGCGGCCGGTGACGTGATGTTCCTTGCCGTCAGGAAACAACAGCGTCAGATGGCCATGGGTCAGGCGGCCCGCCCAGCCACACAGCACCCTTTGCCACAGCGGCGCGGAGGTGAGAGAAAGTGTCGCGGTTTGCTGGTCGGCATGGGTCATGACGGGCTCCTTGCGTTTGCAGCCTCAGGCGGAATGATGGAACTGGCGATTGGGTTCTGCGCCTTGCGATGCCGATGCAATGGCACGCCTTTCACCCAGAGTTTAAGCGCTTCCCAATGGATCGCGCCCATGACTTTCAGTGTCATCAGCGGATAGCGGACCAGAACCCTCAACAAGGCCCGATCATCAAGGGTGCGGCGCTTTCCGCAAAACGATGCATAGAGCAATGGCCCCTGTTCGTCGGCTTCGTTGATGGCGACGGTTACAGTTTCGCCCGGCGGCACGATTTTGAACCGGTAGAGGCATTCCATCGGCATGAAGGGTGAAACATACATCTGCTTGGCGCAGGCGTGGCGGATCGCGCCATCCTCTTCCACGCTGGCCGGAATGACATAGGTGTGCCGCTCGTGAAACGTATTTTCAACCTCGTAAAGCAGGGCAAGCAGGGTACCGGACGGCCCATAGCAATAATAAAGTGTCAAGGGATTGAAAACATAGCCGAACATGCGCGGGTAGCAGAGCATGCTCACTTTCATGCCTTCGGTATTAAGACCGGCCCGCTCGACATGGTTGGCAACCCAGGCCTTCAAGCCTCCGGGAATGCCAAGGCCATGATCGCGGTCGTCGATCCTCAAGATCGCCCGGCGATTATATCCGAGAAGCCAAAGCGACTTGTCTATAGCTGGCAGTTCATCGAGATCGACCAGCAGGCAGAAGACCTGATATCGCAGACTATGCTTTTTAGGCCGGTGGCGTTGATGCACAACCGCACCGGTGAATATTGCCGATGACCAGCTCATTGCGCTGCCGCCAGCATCGGTTCGACAAAAATCCGGCCCGATTGGTTTTCCACCGACCACGGACGGGCAATTCCTGACAGTTGTTCGGCAACAGCCAAACCGGATTGGAGTCCGTCTTCATGGAAGCCGCTGCCAAAATGCGCACCGCAGAACCAGGTCCTGTTGCGCCCCTGCAATTGCCAGAGCTGGCGCTGGGCGGCGATTGCCTTGGCATCGAAAAGCGGATGGGCGTAGTTGAAGACCTGATGCACTTTGGACTCGTCGATATCACGCGAAGGATTGAGCGTTACGAACAGAGGCAGCGAGGCGTCGAGGCCCTGTAACCGGTTCATCCAATAGGTTACGCAGAGCGGCCCTTCGCCAGCCTTGCGCTCTTCGCCGATGTAATTCCAGCTGGCCCAGACCTGTTTGCGCTTTGGCATCAGCCTGGTGTCGGAATGCAGCACGGCAACATTTTTGGTGTAATCGAAGCAGCCAAGCAGCGCCCGTTCCAGCCCTTGCGCATCGTCCAGCAGCGCCAGTGCTTCATCCGCATGGGTGGCGACAACAACCTGATCGAAACGATCCTGATAGCCGCTTTGCGTGACGATCTTCACCCCCAGCGCACTGCGGATAATGGCTTTGACCGGATCGTTGGCCCGGAAATCGGCCTTGGTCGCCTGCTTGATGCGCAGGACATATTCACGACTGCCCCCGGTCACCGTGCGCCATTGCGGCCTGTTCTTCAACGTGACCAAACCGTGATTGATGAAGAACCGGACAAAGGCATTCAGCGGATAGGCCCGCATGTCGGCAGCGGTCGTCGACCAGATCGCAGCGCCCATCGGCAGGAGGTGATCCTCGATAAACGCATTGCTATAGGCTTCCAGATCGAGATAATCGCCAAGCGTTGCCGCTGTCAGGTCTTGGCGCTCGAGCAGCAAAGGCGCTTCCCGGTAAAAGCGCATTATGTCAGCCACCATGCGCCAGAAGCGTGGGCGAAGCACGTTGCTGCGCTGACCGAGCAAACCCGCCAGCCCGCAGCCGGAATATTCAAAACGGCCCGCATCCAGCGAGGCTGCAAAGGACATGTCGGAGGCTTGGTTTGGCACGCCGAGATGATCGAACAGGGCAACGAGATTTGGATAATTGCGGTCGTTATAGACGATGAACCCGGTATCAACAGCCACAGGTCCGTTTGGTCCTGCGACGTTGACGGTATTGGCGTGACCACCGAAGCGGTTTTCAGCCTCAAACACCGTGACATCGAAACCCTTGGACAAAAGCCATGCGCAGGATAGACCGGAAATTCCCGATCCGACCACGGCAATGCGCTTTGCACCTGTGGTCAATCCGCTGTCTAATCCGATCTTCATAAGAGCGGTCGCCTCCCGGTTGTTCGTTTACAGTATTTACGAATGCCAGCAGAGGCTGGATTGCCAGGAGCGGATTTTTTTTCGGGCAGTGATCCAGTTTTCGCAAGAAGGCGTAGAAAGCGCCATGACAATAATCATTTCCCAAGCGGCTCTGGAATGCCACAATAAGAGAGTGACGGCCCCGCGCCTTTTCAGGCGCAGCCGGTTGGGTGGGAGATCCGTGCCTTCTGGCGCAAACGGGATGATTATGAAGGCTGAAATCGAAGACATGTCTTCCATGCTCGCAGCAGTTGCTCGCGAACGGGATGTGGAAGCATTCGAAACATTGTTCCGCCATTACGGTCCGCGCGTAAAGGCCTATATGGCTCGTCAGGCGCGTGACCAGCAGGCGGCAGAGGAATTGATGCAGGAAACCATGATGGTGGTCTGGAACAAGGCCGCATTATTCGATCCGGCCCGGGGCAATGTCTCCGCCTGGATCTTTACCATTGCCAGAAATCTGCGGGTTTCGGCCTATCGCAAGCAGAATCGGCCGGAATTCGATCCGAACGACCCGGCCTTCGTGCCTGACGAGGTGATGCCAGCCGATCAGGATCTGGAAAACCGCCAGGATGCGGAAAGGCTGCACAAGGCCATGGGACAATTGCCGCAGGAGCAGTTGGAGCTGTTGCAACGGTCCTTCTTTCACGAAATTCCGCACAGCGCGCTTGCCAAGGAATTCAATCTGCCGCTCGGCACGGTGAAGTCGAGAATCCGCATGGCGTTTGCCAAGCTTCGTGCCACCCTTGAAGACCGCTCAGAGGAGGATCGCTGATGACTGTTCACCATCATGTCAGCGATGAATTGCTGCTCGATTACGCCAATGGCAGCCTTGCCGAAGGCTGGGGCATTGCCATTGCTACCCATCTCGCCTTGTGTCCCGATTGTCGCCGGCGCCTTGCGACCATGGAGGTTACTGCCGGGGCATTGTTGGAGGCGGAAAAACCTGTTGATGCCGATCGTAGCTTCGACCGCTCCTGGCAAGATATGCGAGCAAGGCTGACTGCCTCCGGCGAACGGACCAGGGAAAGCACCGTCAGCCGGGTTGAGGCGTCGCCGGACGCCACCCACCGGCAGCGCGATGCGATCCTGCCGGAACCGCTTCGTTCCTATCTGGGACAGGATCTTGATGGTTTGAAATGGAAGTCGCTTGGGCGCGGCGCATATCACATTCCGATCAAGACCCGCGATGGTGAAACCAGCGTGCGTCTGCTGCGCATTCCGGCCGGAAAGCCGGTGCCGGAACATAGCCATGGCGGTCGCGAACTGACACTGGTGCTGAAAGGCAGCTTCCACGATGGACAGGGGCGGTTTGCCCGTGGCGATCTGGAGGAAGCAGACGAGCAACTGGAACATCAGCCTATTGCTGAAGATGGCGAAGATTGCATCTGCCTGGCCGTGACCGACGCCCCCCTACGGTTTAAGAGCCGACTTGTCCGGCTGTTTCAACCGATCCTCGGTATATAGCCGACACTTTAAAGGAATGAGACCATATGCGCAGCTATGCAATTGCCTATTGTGCCACGGCTGCGGTGTTTTTCACCCTCGATTTCCTCTGGCTCAGCAAAATTGCGCTGGGTTTTTACAAGTCCCGCATCGGCGATATGATGCGGGATCAGCCCAATTTCACCGCTGCGGGTCTGTTTTATTTATTTTATATCGTCGGCATTGTTTATTTTGCGGTCGGTCCAGCCCTGCAAAGCGGCAGCCTGTTAACGGCTCTGGTCAGCGGTGCCCTTCTGGGGCTGATCGCCTATGGTACCTATGACATGACCAATCTGGCCACCTTGAAATCCTGGTCACTGACGCTCAGCCTGGTCGATATGGCCTGGGGCACGGTGCTGACGGCCACCGCAGCCGGGATTGGCTATCTGATTACCAGCCGGTTTTTATAAACGTTTCACGTGAGACGTCAGGCGCATTGCACCGCTTTCGTTTTGGATTATGATGAAAGAAAAACGAAAACGGGGAGGGGTGCATGTTTCTGTCTGCCCGGCAATCCGACATTCTCGACATCGCCAAGGCGGAAGGCCGGGTGCAGGTGGACGATTTGGCGCTGCGCTTTTCGGTGACGCCGCAAACCATCCGCAAGGATCTCAATGATCTCTGTGAGACGCGTCGGTTGACGCGGGTCCATGGAGGAGCGATCTTTCCAAGCGGTGCCGAAAACGTTCGCTATGAAGCGCGCCGCTCAATGGCCGCGCCGGAAAAGCAGGCGATTGGACGGGCTGCCGCCGAATTGATCCCCAGCAATGCATCGCTGTTCATCAATATCGGCACGACGACCGAGGCGGTGGGCGAAGCATTGCTTGACCACAAGGACCTGATGGTCATTACCAATAATATCAACGTTGCCAATCGCCTGCGGGTCTTTCCAGGCATTGAGGTGGTAATCGCCGGCGGCGTCGTGCGTGGCTCCGACGGCGGGATCGTCGGGGAAGCGGCGGTCGATTTCATCCGCCAGTTCAAGGTGGATTATGCGGTGATCGGTGCTTCCGCCATCGATCCGGACGGCGCATTGCTGGACTATGATTATCGGGAGGTGAAGGTGGCGCAGGCGATTATCGCCAATGCCCGGCATGTGATTCTGGTGGCCGATTCCTCCAAATTCGAGCGCGCCGCGCCGGTGCGAATTGGCCATCTCAGCCAGGTTCACACGTTCATCACTGACGTCTGCGATATCGAAGGCCTTGCCGCTATTTGCCGTGAGCATGATGTGCGGTTGATCGAGGCATTCAGGGCCGCATAGCGGTCTACTGAATAGGAACTGCTAAACTTTCGTTTGACATTCGTTTTAAGTTCGTTTTAGCTATGTCCAGTTTCGCATGCGCACTGTAATGCTGCATTGCGAAAGGGAGAGAAACGTGTCTGGCGATCCTGTCTTCGACATATTCGTTATTGGTGGCGGCATTAACGGCTGCGGCATTGCTCGTGACGCGGTCGGGCGCGGCTATAGTGTTGCGCTGGCGGAAATGAACGATTTCGCCTCTGGCACGTCTTCCGGCGCCACCAAGCTCATTCACGGCGGCTTGCGCTATCTTGAACATTATGAATTCCGGCTGGTGCGTGAAGCGCTGATGGAGCGCGAAGTGCTCTGGGCCATGGCGCCGCACATCATCTGGCCGATGCGTTTCGTGTTGCCGTTCCACAAGGGCGGCATTCGTCCTGCCTGGTTGATTCGGCTGGGCCTGTTTCTCTACGATCATCTGGGGGGGCGCAAATTGTTGCCCGCCACCAAGACCTTGAACATGCGCAAGGATAAGGCGGGCAAACCGCTGAAGCCGCTGTTTATCCGCGCCTTTGAATATTCGGATGGCTGGGTCGATGATGCCCGCTTTGTCGTACTGAATGCCCGCGACGCTGCGGATCGTGGTGCCAAGATCCTCAGTCGCAACCGCGTCATTGGTGCGCACCGGGATGGGGATCTCTGGATCATCGAGGTCGAAGACCGCTCCAGCCGCGCCCGCAGCACCTACAAGGCGCGGATGCTTGTCAATGCAGGCGGGCCATGGGTCGATAGCGTGCTATCCAATGCGGTTGGTAGAAATAATGTCCACAACGTGCGGCTGGTGCAGGGCAGCCATATCGTGGTAAGGAAGAAGTTCGATGATCCCCGTGCCTATTTCTTCCAAAATCCGGACAATCGCATCATCTTCGCCATTCCCTATGAGACGGATTTCACCCTGATCGGCACCACCGATCAGGATTATCAGGGCGATCCGAAGGATGTGAAGATTTCCAGCGCCGAGATTAACTATCTTTGCGGTGCCGCCAGCGAATATTTTGCCGAACCGGTCCGGCCTGAGGACATTGTCTGGTCCTATTCCGCCGTGCGACCGCTCTACGATGACGGTGCTTCCAAAGCGCAGGAAGCCACCCGCGATTACGTGCTGAAACTGGAAACGCCGGAAAAGGCCGCGCCGCTGCTCAATGTATTCGGCGGCAAGCTCACCACCTATCGGCGTCTGGGCGAACATGCGCTGGAAAAGATCGGCGAGGCCATCGGCGTCAAGGGCAAACCCTGGACGGCGACCAGCCATTTGCCGGGCGGTGATTTTCCGGCAACCGGCTATCTGGCGGAAGTGGAGAGGCTGCAAAAAGCCTTTCCGTTCCTGGAGGATCGGTGCGCGCGCCGGCTTGTACGGTGTTATGGAACGTTTGCTCCTACGATCATCAATGGTGCCAAAAGCCTGGAGGAGCTTGGGCGCTATTTCGGGGGAACCCTGTATCAGGCGGAGGTTGACTGGCTGATTGCCCGGGAATGGGCGGCAACAGCGGAGGATATTCTCTGGCGCCGCACCAAACAGGGTCTGTTCCTGAGTGCCGAACAGGCAAAAGTGCTGGAAGACTATATCGAGGAGGCGCGGGCGGCCTGACAGGCCAAGCGCGCAAGAGGGAGTGCCGCATAAGAACCCGGACCGTGTCGGTCAAAGGGTTTGAGCGCGGCAAATGCAAGAATGATAGCGGATGGATGTGTCGGTTCCGACGCAGACCGTTGTCATTGTCGGCGGGCGGAGGAGGCCTGACGCACAATGCTGGAATTGCGAAACCTGTCCAAGGTGGTGGCGGGGGATGTTCACATCCATCCCGTCAACCTGACCCTGCAACGCGGGTCGCTGAACGTTCTGCTTGGGCCGACCCTGTCGGGCAAGACATCATTGATGCGGTTGATGGCCGGGCTGGATAAGCCGACATCCGGTTCCCTGCTGTTCGATGGCAAGGACGTCACCGGTTTGCGGGTGCAGGACCGGTCGGTTGCCATGGTCTACCAGCAATTCATCAATTATCCGGCCCTCAGCGTCTATGAAAACATCGCCTCGCCGCTCAGGGTGCGCAAGGTCGATAGGGCCACCATAGACCGCGAAGTGAAAAAAGCCGCCGAGCTTTTGAAGCTGACACCCTATCTGGAGCGCACGCCGCTCAATCTGTCCGGCGGCCAGCAGCAGCGCACGGCGCTGGCCCGCGCCATCGTCAAGCAGGCAAGCCTGGTTCTGCTGGATGAGCCGCTGGCCAATCTGGATTACAAGCTGCGTGAGGAATTGCGCGAGGAACTGCCGAAGATTTTTGCCGAACTGGGCGCGATTTTCGTCTATGCGACGACCGAACCGTCGGAAGCCCTGCTTCTGGGTGGCCATACCGCCACGCTTTCGGAAGGCCGCGTCACGCAATATGGCCCGACCATCGACGTCTATCGGCGCCCTGCGGACCTGAAAACCGCCCGAACCTTTGCCGATCCGCCGCTGAACACCGTTCAGGCCATCCGGCGGGAAGGGCATTTCATGATCGGCGGAATTCCGGTTCTGACCGTGCCCCGGCACCTTTCGCAGGTGCCGGAGGAGCCATTGACGCTGGGCTTTCATCCGCATCACCTGTCGTTGGCGATAGCCTCGTCGAGTGAAGGGGTCGCTCCTTTGGTGGCTCGCTCGATGATCTCGGAAATTTCCGGTTCGGAAAGCTATATTCATCTCGATTATGCCGGGGAGCGATGGGTGATGCTGGAGCATGGCATTCACGATATCGAACCGGGCCGCGATGTGCAGGTCCATCTCGATACCCGCCACCTGATGGCCTTCGATGCCAGTGGCCGGGCGCTTGCCGGACATCTGGCCGGACAGGGGGAGTAAAAGATGGCCCGAATTTCCCTCGATCATATCCGCCACGCCTATGGCCCGAAGGGGCTGGCCAATCCGCTCTATGCACTGAAGGAAGTGCATCACGAGTTTGACGATGGCGGTGCCTATGCGTTGCTCGGTCCCTCCGGCTGCGGCAAGACCACCCTGCTCAACATCATGTCCGGCCTGTTGCAGCCTTCGGATGGGCGCATCCTGTTTGGCGACAAGGATGTAACGCACTTGTCCACCGAGGCGCGCAACATTGCCCAGGTGTTCCAGTTTCCCGTCGTCTACGACACGATGACGGTTTACGACAATCTGGCCTTTCCGCTCAGAAATCGGCGTGTGCCGGAGGCGGAAGTCGATGCCAGGGTGCGCACCATCCTGAAGATGATCGATCTCGAAGCCTGGGCCAAGCGCAAGGCGCAGGGACTGACCGCCGACCAGAAGCAGAAGATTTCACTTGGTCGCGGATTGGTGCGCTCCGATGTCAACGCCATCCTGTTCGACGAGCCACTGACGGTGATCGATCCGCATATGAAATGGATGCTGCGCGCCCAGCTTAAGCAATTGCACCGGGAATTCGCCTATACCATGGTCTATGTCACCCATGACCAGACCGAGGCCCTGACCTTCGCCGACAAGGTGGTGGTGATGTATGACGGGCAAATCGTCCAGATCGGTACGCCAGCCGAGTTGTTCGACCGGCCTAAACATACATTTGTCGGCTATTTCATCGGTTCACCGGGCATGAACGTGCTGGCCGCCGGCATCGATGGCGATACTGCGATGATTGGTGGAGAGCGGGTCGCTCTGCCGGGCCGTCCGGTCATCCCGGGCGAAGCGCTTACTGAGCTTGGCATTCGCCCGGAATTCATTCGCCTTGGCCGCGAGGGCATGCCGGTGCAGATTTCCAAAGTCGAGGATATCGGTCGCCAGAAAATCGTTCGCGCCCGCTTTGCCGACCAACCGATTTCTATCGTGTTGCGGGAGGATGCCGATATTCCCGCTGAGCCGAAGGTGAGCTTTGATCCGGCCGCTATCAATATCTACGCAAACTCCTGGCGTGTCGATTTCGCCGGTGCCGGATTGGGAGGGTTACGGTCATGAACAAGACCTGGAACAATAAGGCCTGGTTTCTGGTGCTGCCGGTTCTGCTGCTGGTGGCTTTTTCCGCTGTGATTCCGCTGATGACCGTGGTGAATTATTCGGTGCAGGACACGTTCGGCAATAACGACTTCTTCTGGGCCGGTTCCGACTGGTTTACCCAGACGCTGCAATCGGAACGGTTCTGGGATGCGCTGTGGCGCAATCTGATCTTCTCGATGATCATTCTCGCCATCGAAGTGCCGCTTGGCATTCTGATTGCGCTGAACATGCCGAAGACCGGGCTTGGCGTGCCGGTCTGCCTGGTGCTGATGGCCCTGCCGCTGCTGATCCCGTGGAATGTGGTCGGCACCATCTGGCAGGTGTTCGGACGCAGCGATATTGGCCTGCTCGGCTATACCCTCAACGCCATCGGTCTCGATTATAATTACGTGGCCAATCCGTTTGATGCCTGGGCGACCATCGTCGTCATGGATGTCTGGCATTGGACCAGCCTTGTCGTGCTGCTGTGCTATGCCGGTCTGGTGTCGATTCCCGACGCTTATTATCAGGCGGCCCGGATTGATGGCGCCTCGCGCTGGTCGGTGTTTCGCTACATCCAGTTGCCGAAGATGAAACAGGTGCTGCTGATCGCCGTGCTGCTGCGCTTCATGGACAGTTTCATGATCTATACCGAGCCTTTCGTCGTCACCGGCGGCGGTCCTGGCAATTCCACCACCTTCCTGTCGATCGATCTGGTGAAAATGGCGCTGGGCCAGTTTGACCTCGGACCTGCGGCGGCCATGTCGATCATCTACTTCCTGATCATCCTGCTGCTGTCCTGGGTCTTCTACACTGTCATGACCCATAGCGACGCCCAGAGCGCTACCGCACCGAAGGGAGACTAAGCCATGAACACCAGCCGATCCCTTCGCTCCGTCCTGATCGTCAGCGTTTATATTCTGTTCCTGTTGCTGCCGATCTACTGGCTCGTCAACATGAGCTTCAAGACCAACCAGGAAATCCTCAGTTCGCTGACGCTCTATCCGCATGAGCCGACGCTGAAGAATTACATCACCATCTTCACCGACCGGTCCTGGTATTCGGGCTATATCAATTCGATCATCTATGTGGTGCAGAACATGGTGATTTCGGTCGCCTGCGCGCTACCGGCTGCCTATGCCTTCTCGCGCTACCGGTTTCTGGGCGACAAGCACCTGTTTTTCTGGCTGCTGACCAACCGCATGGCACCACCCGCCGTGTTTGCCCTGCCGTTCTTCCAGCTCTATTCGGCCTTCGACATGATCGACACGCATATTGCGGTGGCGCTGGCCCATTGCCTGTTCAACGTGCCACTGGCGGTGTGGATTTTGGAAGGTTTCATGTCCGGTATCCCCAAGGAAATCGATGAAACGGCTTATATCGACGGCTATTCATTTCCGCGCTTCTTCGTGAAGATCTTCATACCGCTGATTGCCTCCGGCATTGGGGTCGCGGCCTTCTTCTGCTTCATGTTCTCATGGGTGGAACTGCTGATCGCCCGGACGCTGACCACTGTTGATGCCAAGCCGATTGCCGCCGTCATGACCCGCACGGTGTCTGCCTCCGGTGTGGATTGGGGCCTGCTGGCCGCAGCCGGTGTGCTGACGCTGATCCCCGGCGCCGTGGTGATCTATTTCGTTCGCAATTATATCGCCAAGGGCTTTGCCCTCGGCCGCGTCTGAGGAGGACACGATGAACCTGTCATGGATGGCCTGGACCACGCCCACGGCGCTGTTCTTCATCACTATTCTCGCCCTGCTGATCGCCATGTCGATCTGGGAATATGTTTCGCCGGGCGGCAATCCGCGCGTCGGCATCCTGCGGTTCGAGACGACACGCGGCGACAGGCTGTTCGTGTCGTTGCTTGGCTCCGCCTTCATTCATCTCGCATGGTTGGGGCTATCCAGTCTCAGCCTGTGGTGGGCTCTCGGCCTTTCGGTCATCTACGCCATCGGCGTGTTCCGGACGGTTTGAGAGGTAAGAGCATTTCCAGGAAAAGTGTGAAGCGGTTTTCCGTCCGGAAATGCGTAAAGCAAAGAGTTAAAATATTTCAATGTTTCCAAGGAAACGCTGAAATATTTTGAAATACGCCTGCAATCGCAAACTCTGGGAGGACATGATGCGAAAGCACTTAATGACGACGACGGCGGCGATGCTGCTGGCTATGACTGGTGCTGCCTATGCCGGTATGGATGAGGCCAAGCAATTTCTCGATCAGGAGATCAACGGGGAATCCTCGCTGTCGAGGGCGGATCAGGAAAAGCAGATGCAATGGTATGTGGATGCGGCCAAGCCCTTTGCGGGCATGGAAATCCACGTCGTCTCCGAATCGCTGACCACCCATGCCTACGAATCCAAGGTGCTGGCACCGTGGTTCAGCAAGATCACCGGCATCAAGCTTATTCACGACGTCATTCAGGAGGGTGATGTCGTCGAGAAGATCCAGACCCAGATGCAGACTGGCCAGAACCTTTATGACGGCTGGGTCAACGATTCCGACTTTATCGGCACCCATTGGCGCTATGGTCAGGTCCGCAACCTGACGGACTGGATGGCGGGCGAGGGCAAGGATGTCACCGATCCGATGCTGGACTTGAAGGATTATATCGGCCTGTCCTTCACGACAGCCCCGGATGGCAAGCTCTACCAGCTTCCCGACCAGCAATTCGCCAACCTCTATTGGTTCCGCTACGATTGGTTCAATGACCCGAAGATCAAGGAGGAGTTCAAAAAAGAATACGGTTATGAGCTGGGCGTGCCGGTCAACTGGTCGGCCTATGAGGACATCGCCAAATTCTTCACCGGACGCGAAATCGGTGGCAAGAAAGTCTATGGCAGCATGGACTATGGCAAGAAGGACCCCTCGCTGGGTTGGCGCTTTACCGATGCCTGGCTGTCGATGGCCGGCAATGGCGACAAGGGCCTGCCGAATGGCAAGCCCGTCGATGAATGGGGCATCCGCGTCAATGACAAGGACCAACCGACCGGTTCCTGCGTTGATCGCGGTGGGGATACCAATGGGGCGGCCTCGGTCTATGCCGTCACCAAATATCTGGAATGGTTGAAGAAATATACCCCGCCGGAAGCGCAGGGCATGACCTTCTCCGAATCCGGCCCGGTTCCCGCCCAGGGCAATATTGCCCAGCAGATCTTCTGGTACACGGCCTTTACCGCCGATATGGCCAAGCCCGGACTGCCTGTTGTCAATGACGACGGTACGCCGAAATGGCGTGTGGCCCCATCGCCGCATGGTTCCTACTGGCATGAAGGCCAAAAGCTCGGCTATCAGGATGTCGGCTCCTGGACATTGATGAAGTCTACGCCAACGGACCGAGCCAAAGCCGCCTGGCTTTATGCCCAGTTCGTCACCTCCAAAACCGTGGATGTGAAGAAAAGCCAGACTGGCCTGACCTTCATTCGCCAGTCATCGATCATGGACAAGACCTTCACTGACCGCGCCCCGAAACTCGGTGGTCTGGTGGAATTCTACAGGTCGCCGGCTCGCGTGCAGTGGACGCCGACCGGAACCAATGTGCCTGATTATCCGAAGCTGGCGCAATTGTGGTGGCAGAATATTGGCGATGCGGCAGCCGGTGCCAAGACCCCGCAGGAAGCCATGGATGCCTTGTGCAAGGCCCAGGAGGGCATTCTCTCCCGTCTGGAACGCGCCAAGGTGCAGGGCGAATTCGGCCCCAAGCTGAACGAGCCGAAGGATGCTGCCTATTGGGAAAAATATGCCAAGGACCACGGCAGCCTGGCGCCACAGCCCAAGCTGGCCAACGAAAAGGAAAAGCCGATCACCATCAACTATGATGAACTGGTGAAGAGCTGGCAGAAGTAAGAAACATCAATGATTGATGCCGCGCATAATGACGCGCGGCATCGGAAACGTTCTTCAGAGCAGCAAAATACGGTACAAAAAACGCCCGGCAATGTTGCCGGGCGTTTTATCTATATCATGCTTTTCCGCTGCCGCGTTTACCACAGCGGTCGATCAATTGGTCGGCAGCGCCACCGGATTGTCTGACTGGTTGTGCAGATATACCAGCAGGTTGGCGCGGTCCTGTTCCTTGGGAAGACCGGCAAAGCCCATGGCGGTACCCGCCACGAATTTCTTTGGCGCGGTCAGGAAATGGTTGAGGTTTTCAAAGGTCCAGTGCTCGGAGCTGCCTTTGGAGAAATCCTTCATACCGGCGGAATAGGCAAAGCCTTCATGACTGGCGACGGGCCGGTCGACAACGCCCCAAAGGTTCGGTCCGACCTTGTTGGCTCCGCCCTTGTCGACGCTATGACAGGCTGTGCATTTCTTGAAAATGGCCTCGCCAGCCTTGACGTCTGCCGATGCCAGCAGTTCCGCAATCGGCTTGTCGGCTGCCGCCGGTGCCGCACCTTCCGCGCCGCCTGCGGCAGGCGCTTCGGCAGCCACGATGGCATAGCCTTCCTTTTCGGGGTTCGGCGCGTGGAAAATCCCCTCCGACGCAATGGACACTGACATCAGTACGAAGATCGTACCAAGCAATGCGCCTGCTCCCATATTCATGTAGGAATTCATTGGTTATCGCTCCCCATGCAGTCCGCGCAGTAGAAATCGGACAAGCCTCCATCTATGAAAAGGCTAAGACTTTTGCTTGACAGTTGCAACCCGATTATGCTCCGCCGCCCTGAGACGTTTTGCCACTTACCCCCATTGCTTTCAAAGGCGAATACCGATGTCTGACCATACACGCTTCAAAACCCTGGTTCTCATCCCCGCCCGCATGGCCTCCACAAGGCTTCCCGGTAAGCCCCTGGCTGACATTGCCGGCCTGCCGATGATCGTCCAGGTGGCAAAGCGTGCAGCGGAGGCCAATGTCGGACGGATCGTCGTGGCGGTGGATCATCCTGACGTGTTCGCCACGGTGACGGCAGCCGGTTTTGAAGCCGTGATGACCGGCGAGCAGCATCAATCCGGTTCCGACCGCATCCATGAAGCGCTGCTGAAGGTCGATCCAAAAGGCGAGGCCGAAATCATCATCAATGTTCAGGGTGATCTGCCGACCATCGACCCGGAGACGATTCGCGCCGCCTTGCGCCCCCTGGAAGACCCGCAGGTCGATATCGCCACGCTGACGGTGGAGATCGAGGATGAGGCGGAAAAGACCAATCCCAACGTGGTGAAGGTTGTCGGCTCGCCGCTGTCGGACAATCGCCTGCGGGCGCTTTATTTTACCCGTGCCACCGCCCCCCATGGCAAGGGGCCGCTTTATCATCATATCGGCCTCTACGCCTATCGCCGCGCCGCATTGGAGCGGTTCGTGGCACTGCCTCCCTCCGTGCTGGAAAAGCGCGAATCGCTGGAACAGCTGCGGGCGCTGGAAGCGGGCATGCGCATTGATGTCGAAATTGTCGATACCGTGCCGCTTGGCGTCGATACCCCGGCGGATCTCGAAAAAGCCCGCGCCATTCTGGCTGCAAAATAAGGATAAGCCCGTGGTCACGCTCACCAACAAAATTTCCTTCCAGGGCGATTATGGCGCCAATTCCGACATGGCCTGCCGAGACATGTTCCCGGATATGGAGCCGCTGCCATGCCCGACATTCGAGGACGCTTTCACGGCGCTGGAAAACGGCGAGGCGGATCTGGCGATGATCCCGATTGAAAACACGCTGGCTGGGCGGGTCGCCGATATTCACTATCTGCTGCCGCTGTCACGCCTGAAAATCATCGGTGAATATTTCATGCCGATCCGTTTTCAACTCATGGTGCTGCCGGGGGTGAAGGCCGAGGAGATCCGCACGGTCCACAGCCACATCCATGCGCTCGGCCAATGCCGCAAGATCATCCGCAGCCATGGCTGGAAGGCCGTGGTGGCGGGCGACACGGCAGGGGCTGCCAAGCAGGTTGCGGAACTGGGCGACCGCTCCATGGCGGCCTTGGCACCGCGCCTTGCCGCCTCGCTCTACGGGCTGGATATTCTCGCCGAAAATGTCGAGGATTCCGAAAACAACATCACCCGCTTCGTGGTGCTGTCGCGCGATGAGGTGGCGTTGACGCGGGCGGCTGCGGATGAAAGCTTCATCACCACCTTCGTTTTCAATGTCCGCAATATTCCGGCAGCGCTGTACAAGGCCATGGGTGGTTTTGCCACCAATGGGGTCAATATGACCAAGCTGGAAAGCTACCAGATCGGCGGCAAATTCATCGCCACTCAGTTTTATGCCGATATCGAAGGGCATCCAGAGGATGCGCCGGTCAAGCGGGCGCTGGAGGAATTGCGCTTCTTCTCCGAGAAGGTCCACATTCTCGGCGTCTACAAGGCTCATGCCATGCGCGGCAAGTTTTAATCAGAGATCGGAGCAATGGCGGCGGGGTGCCGCCATTGCTTTGCGTATTCAATACTTCAGCGAATAACCGATCTTGTAGAGCGGCTTTTTCGAATCATGCGGTGTGCTTGGTGCCTGTGCCTCGACAGCCTGCATGGAAGACGGCAGTTCAAATGGCAGCTTGCCCCGCGCCTTCTGCTTGCCCTCGATGACATTGAACAGCGCCTCGTCACTGGCACCGAAATTGCCGATCAACGCCTTTGTCTGGCCCTTCAGATTGGTGAGAATACTCGGGCGTGACAGAAACACCGTGGCAATGATTGGTGTCTTTCCGGCAATGGCGGTCACGGCGTCGTAATCGGGGTTGCCGGGCTTGAAGGACAGGTCGCCTTCCTCATGCCGCGCCCCGAAGAAGTAATTGGGATGCAGGCGCTCGAACGGTGCCATCAGACGGACCAGTGCAAAATCCGCCTCTTCCGGTTTTGTCACCACCTGATAGCCACGCTTCTGGGCAGTGGCGGCATCGACATTGAGAAGATAGACCTTCCTGCCAGGCTTGACCGGCAGAATCTTCCCCTTGTTTTGCAGAACAACCATGGCGCGGGCCTGGGCCTTTTCGCCCTCGGCGACAAAATCGGTATTGCCAACGATGGCTTTGGCTTTTTGCGGGTCGGCATAGGGGGTTTCGAACAAGCCTTGTTCAAACTTCTGGATCAGCAACCGCTTGGCCGACTGATCGATCCTGATTTCGCTGACTTTCTTGTCCTCGACGGCTTTCACTAGGATATCGGAATTGGCGACGCCGCCGAATTGGTCGATTCCGGCGTTCACCGCCTTGGCAAAACGATCCTCGCGGCTGAGATCCTCGACCCCCCAGGGCATGCCAAACGTATCGGGCCGGATGATCGGGGTGTCGCCAGGCTTTTCGCCATTCAGGCATTCATCCTTGCAGTCATTGGTAATCAGCCAGTCGCTGACCACGACGCCATCGAATTTGTAACGCTTACGCAGGAGATCGGTCAGCAATTGCTTGCTATAGCCCGCAGCCACAGGCTCCAGGGGTTTGCCATCAAGCTTGACGCCATCGACAATCGAATAGGTCGGCATGATGCCCGCCACCTTGGCGGCAAAGGCACCCTTGAAGGGGGTGACATGCTTTTCGAAGTCCTTGGCCTTAAAAACCACATGGCGACCATAGGAGTTATGGCCGTCAAAGCCTTGCGGTGCTGCGCCATAGCCCACCCAATGCTTGGCGACGGCGCTGACGCTGCCGGGTTTCAGGCCCGTGGTGCCGTTCTGGAAACCAGCGACATAGGCTTCCGCCATGCGCCGGGAAATCTGCGGATCTTCTCCGAATGTGCCGGTCGAGCGTGGCCAGCGTGGCTCCGTGGCGAGATCGATTTGCGGCGACAGGGCCTGCTGGATACCGACGGCCAGATATTCCTGCCGTGCGATATCGCCGAACCGGCGCGTCAGTTTCGCGTCGTTGAGCGCGCCAAAACCCAGGCTTTCCGGCCATTTGGAGAAACCACCGCTCTGGGCCGAAGCGCCCAGCACATATTGGAAATGGTTGCGCGGATCGGTGCTGATCGTCAGCGGAATACCAAGCCGGCTGGCCTCGGCAATCTCTTGGAGCTTGTTGTTTTCTGCGGCCAGCTGTTCGGGTGGCAAAGATAGCCGGGTAATATAGGTGGCAACCTTGGCATCGTTGATCAGCGGCTTGATCCGCTCCAGATCGTAACCGCTGCCGCGTCCCTGTCCGGCCTCCGATCCAGACGCCAAAGCCGGGGCAGTCCCATGCATCATTAACCCGGCCTTTTCGATCAGGGTCATCTGGCTGACGAGGTCACTTGCGCGCTCCGCAGGTGTTAGACGCCAATCCTCATAAGGGTCGAGGCGGCCGTTGCGGTTAAGGTCCTTGAAGGTCTTTCCATCGACCGTGAGGATCGCCGCGGAACGGGCGGTTACGACAGGTTGATTTTGCGCGATGGCAACAGACGCCATCAGAATGGCGCAGGACGCCAAGCTAAACATTTTCATCGATGATTTCCTGAATTGATGAATTTTCGCCGAAAAACGGGCCAAAAAACGGATTGCTGAAAAGCCAAGCGGAAGGCCTATCGAGGCACAGCCCGCCATTTCACCGTGGCATTGGGTTTTGAAAGCAAAGATATATCCTCCCTCGAAATAGACTATCGCGCGTGATGTTTTGCTTCATCGTCCGTTGACCCCTCCCATCGGACGATGACATCACATTCGCTTACCATAGCCTCACACGTTTTCCGCGTAAATGGTGTTAAAGGCCGTTCCTGACGCAGTATTCACCACCTTAACCAGCCTTGCCCCAGTCAAGCCAGTCGCTCATCAACCGTTGGGCAATGGTGCCGGGCGCGGGGGCTTTTATCGTTTCAGTCTCAAGGTCAATCATTGCCTGCACCTCGGCCCGGCTGAACCAGCGGCAATCGGCCAGTTCGTTCTCGTCGCGGGAAATCTCCAAGCTCAGGGCCTGCGCATAGCAGCCGATCATCAGTTGATGCGGCATCGGCCAGGGCTGGGAGGCGTGGTAGCGCACACGCCCAATGGTGATGGCGGCCTCCTCATAGGTCTCCCGCCGCACGGCGTTTTCAATGGTTTCCGCCGGTTCGACAAAGCCTGCGAGGCAGGAATACATGCCTTCGGGAAAATGCGCTCCGCGCCCCAGCAGGCAGCGGTCGTTGTCCTCATCCACCGTCATCATGATTACCACGGGATCAGTACGCGGAAAGGCCATGCGCCCACAGGCCGGACATTCGCGCTTGTAGCCGCCAAGCCGTGGCTCCATCGGCTTGCCGCAGGTGCCGCAGAAGCGGTTCTCACTGTTCCAGTGCAAGAGACTGAAACCCTGTGCGGCTTCGCCGACCAGTTCGGCATCAATATTGGGATCACGAAACAGCTCGCGCGCTGTTAAAGCCTTGTAGCCACTTGCAAGCTGCTCTTCGCTGATTGTCACGGGGACGGCAATGCGCGGCTCGCCACTGGGGCGGCGACCCAAAAGCACGGCATTGTCGAGGTCCGGTTGCAGGGCTGTCAGCTCATAAGGTGCAAATAGCGGGTCGAGCACCAGTCCTTCATGCTTGAACACCAGCCGATTGCCGGCAAAAGCCAGCACATGCATGCCCTCGGCCTTGAAAGCCTCGGAAAGGCTCTCTTCCGAGCGATGCTCGGCGTAGCGCTCCAGTCCATTACCGGCAAAAGCGGTGAGGGCGCTTGCCTCCGGATGGGGTGTATCGGTCTCAAACAGGGAAATTAGGGTCATGTCAGCGCATCCAGAATTGTCGTTGTCATCGTCGCAAGAGCTGTGTCCGAATATGGCTCTGCCACCCCATGGCCCCAGATCGGCCCCGGCCAGTTCGGGTCGTTTTCAAAGCGGGCGACGACATGAACATGGAGCTGGCGCACCACATTGCCAATGGCGGCGATGTTGATCTTGGTGGCGCCGGTCGCGGTTTTTAAGGCGGCACCCACCTGCACCTGTTCGTGCAGCAGCTGGATCTGGTCGTCCTTGGAAAGCTCGAAAATTTCAGCAACATCATTGCGGCGCGGCACGAGGATCAGCCAGGGCCAGCGGCTATCCCTGGACAGGCGCAGGTCGCTTAACGGCAGCTGCAAGATTGACTGGCTGTCGCGCGCCAGCCGTTCATCGAGACGGAAAAGCTCCAAGATCGGTCTCCTCAAGGTCATTTTGTTTTTACGCATGCCTGACCGTAAAGCCGATATCCACTTTTCCCGGAAAGGCGAATAGTTTTTTTGGTCCTCGGCTTGCAATTGCCGCAGGAATTGCCGATATGTCGCTCGGGAGGTTGGTGGTGGACGAGCCACTCGCCAACCGGGTCAGGTCCGGAAGGAAGCAGCCCTAACGAGCGCGGCACGGGTCATCGTGCCAGCCTCCCACCCTTCATGTTTATGGCCAGTCCTAATCAAGCGTGGCCGTATCCCGCCCGAAACGGGGAGACTGGCAGCGCGATGTCCGATCTGGAACCCACAGCACAAGCTGCTCCCGCGTCCGGCCAAGCCTCCGGTGCTTACCGCGTTCTGGCGCGCAAATATCGCCCCAAGGATTTTACGGACCTGATGGTCGGCCAGGAGCCGATGGTTCGCACCCTCACCAATGCGTTCGAGACGGGCCGCATTGCCCAGGCCTATATGCTGACCGGCGTGCGCGGGGTCGGCAAGACCACCACCGCCCGCATCCTCGCCCGTGCGCTGAACTACAAAACCACTGAGATCGACCGTCCGACCATCGACCTGAAAATCCCCGGCGAGCATTGCCAGGCGATCATGGAAGGCCGCCATGTCGATGTGATCGAGATGGATGCCGCCTCCCATACCGGTATCGACGATATCAGGGAAATCATCGAGCAGGTGCGCTACCGCCCGGTATCGGCCCGCTACAAGGTCTATATCATCGACGAAGTGCATATGCTCTCCACTGCTGCCTTCAACGGATTGTTGAAGACGCTGGAAGAGCCGCCGGAACATGTGAAGTTCATCTTTGCCACCACTGAAATCCGCAAGGTGCCGATCACGGTGCTGTCACGCTGCCAGCGCTTCGATCTGCGCCGCATCAATGCCGGGGATCTGGTCGGGCTGTTCTCCACCATTCTCTCCAAGGAAAATATCGAGGCGGAAGACGAGGCGCTGGCAATGATCGCCCGCGCCGCCGAAGGCTCGGCCCGCGACGGACTTTCCTTGCTCGATCAGGCCATTGCCCATGGCGCAGGGCGGGTCGAAGCAGACGCAGTGCGCTCCATGCTGGGCTTGGCCGACCGCGCCCGGGTGGTCGATCTGTTCGGACATATCGTGCTTGGCGATGTCGCCGCAGCCCTTTCGGAATTTAACAGCCAATACGAAGCCGGTGCCAGCCCGAGCGTGGTGCTGACCGATCTTGCCGATTTCACCCATCTGGTGACGCGGCTGAAATATGTACCCAATGGTGCGAATGACCCGTCGCTGAGTGAAGTCGAGCGGGTGCGGGGTGCGGACTACGCCGAGAGCGTTGCTGTCACCACGTTGTCGCGTATCTGGCAAATGTTGCTCAAGGGCATTCCCGAGGTGGAAAACGCCTCTCGTCAGGCCGGTGCCGCCGAAATGGTGCTGATCCGGCTGGCCCATGCCGCCCATCTGCCTTCGCCGGAAGAAGCGGCGCGCCGCCTGCTGGACATGGCACAGGATGGCGGGGGTGCGCCGCAGGGGACCAGTCCCAGGGGCGGTAATGGAGGCGGTGCATCGGTCAGCTATGGCGGGCAGGCGGTGGCGCGGGCGTCGAGCGATCCGGCCCCACACGCAATGGGCCAGACCCAGCCGACCGCACATTTGCAGGTGGTTCCCAAGGCATCGCCGTCGCCGGACATTGCCGCCCGTCCAGAGACAAAACCTGACATCCAACCGGATGTGCCCGAGCCAAAGGTTCCCGTGCGGTCACTGAATGATATCGTCAATCTCTGTACCGCAAACCGCGATCCGAAGCTGAAAGCCTTGACCCGCGCCTATGTGCGGCTGGTGAAGCTGGAAAATGGCCGGCTGGAAATCAACCTGCCGCCGGAGGCGCCGAAATCGCTGGTTGGTGATCTGCAAAAGCGGCTGGAGGAATGGACCGATATCCGCTGGATGGTCATCCTCAGTCGCGAGCCGGGGGAAAAGACCCTGGCCGAGCAGGAAAAGAGCGATCACGAAGCGCGGATGACCGATGCAGCCGCCGATCCGGATGTGATGGCGATCCTGTCGCGCTTTCCCGGCGCGAAAATCACCGACGTGCGCATCCGCACCGTCACGGAGGAAGAGGACGAGGCCCTGCCTCCGCCAGCCGTGGCCGAATCCGCCGAGGGTGATATCCTTCCCGGAGATGATATCGAGTTTTAGAGTTTAGCCGGCTTATGATCTGTCGCGGAAGCGTGAAATCACCATCCGTCTGATAGGCGAAGCCAAAACAACGGACTATATAAAGGAGGCAGATCATATGCGCGACATCATGGGCATGATGGGCAAGGTCAAGGAAATGCAGGCCAAGATGGAGAAGATGCAGGAAGAGATTGCATCGCTTCAGGTCGAAGGCAAATCCGGCGGCGGGTTGGTGACTGTGACGATGACCGGCAAGGGTGAGTTGAAAGGCCTGAAGATCGACCCGTCGCTCTTCAAAGAAGACGACGTGGAAATCCTCGAAGACCTGATCGTCGCGGCCCACAAGGACGCCAAGGACAAGGCCGAGGCGATTGCTGCCGAAAAAACCAAGGACATGACCGCCGGTCTGCCGATCCCACCCGGTTTCAAGCTGCCGTTTTAATCGGTTCCAGACGCTGTTTAGAGAAAAGGGGCGGGGTCATTCCTCGCCTTTTTCTGTCTTGCCATCAACGCGGTCTGTATGGCCTAGATCCTTGCCGGGTTCGATGATATCGCGGACCCGCTGTTTCAATTCCTTCGGCCCCGGAAAGCCGCCATCCCGCTTGCGCTCCCAGATCACGTCGCCATTGACTCGGATCTCGAAATTGCCGCCGGTGCCGGGGATCAGGCCCACTTCGCCCAGGCTATCGCCAAAGGTTTGCAAGAGTTCCTGCGCCATCCAGGCGGCGCGCAGCAACCAATTGCATTGGGTGCAGTAGAGAATGGTGATTTTCGGTTTTTCGGTCTCAGGTTCAGTGGTCACGGGGCAAGGCTCTCGGTGTTTCGCATAGGTCGCGTTGGCGCATAAATACAGTATAAGTGAAATTGAATTTAGATCTTTCCCGGTGTAGGCTGGGCAGTGATAGTCTTAGAGTTTGCCTTAGGAAAAGTGAAATCCGTAGAAATGTACAGCACCGGCTTGGGAGGGCAGAATGTACAAATTTGAAGTTTATAAAGACAAGGCAGGCGAATTCCGGTTTCGGTTCAAGGCGTCGAATGGCGAAACAATGTTCAGCTCTGAAGGCTACAAGGCAAAAGCCTCGGTGATGAGCGCGATTGCCTCCATTCAGAAAAATGCGCCTGAGGCAAAGATCGAAGACCAGACCACGGCAACTGTCTGATAGGGCGTGATCGGCGTGGCCAAATTGCCTCGCCGATGTGTCCAAGCTCTTATAGAGAGCCCACACGCTTGTAGAAAATCGTCGTATCGCAGAAGCGCCCATCGGGAAACAGCGCATAATCCGGCACGACACCAGCCCGCGTCCAGCCGAGCTTCTCGTAAATTGCTTCAGCCGGTTCGCCGGTCGCTGTATCCAGTACGATCAATGTCTTGCCTGCGCGGGCGGCCTGATGCTGCGACGCCTCCATCAGTTGGCGCGCGAGACCAAGTCCACGGGCAGAGCGATGCACCAGCAATTTTTTGAGATCGGCACGGTGTGGCTGGTTGGGCGGCTGTTTCAGGCCGATCTGTACCGTACCCACCACGGTTCCCTGATGTTCTGCCACCAGCAGCAGGCTATCACCCGCCTCGACAGCATTGGCGACGCCTTCCCAAAAGGGCCGGGCCGTTTCGGGGTCGAAGGGCAGCATGAAGCCCACCGATGCGCCGCCATTGACGCAATCGCAGAGAATCTCACAGAGGTCGGGTATCGCTTCACGGGCGTCATTGGCGTTCAGCAGCCGAATTGCAGTCATGGTCATTTCCTTCGAATCAGCGGCCAAGATCGATGATCACGCCGTAGCGGGCAGGGCGGTCCGTGGGGTTATGAAAGGCGTGGACCGCGCCGATATCCATATAAAGACAGTCGCCCGGCTCCAGCCGGTGAACGGTATCGCCGACGGTCAACTCGATAGTGCCTTCAAACAGCCAGACATGTTGCCATTGCCTGCTGCTGGGATGGGGGCTGGCAGGCTGTGCGGAAAATTGGACAAGCGCCCCCGGCGGCAGCTCCACCTCCACCACATCGACCCGCGCACCGGTGCCGGGTGCGGAAACGGCGCGGCGCAGATAGCCGGTTTCGGGGTCTTGCCACACTGGCTGGTCGGCGTGGCGCATCAAGGGTGAGCCATGATTGGGTTCGGCAAAAAATATCGAAAGCGATTGACCCAGCGCCGAGCATAGCCGTGCCAACAGGGTGGCGGTCGGGCTGGCTTCAGCGCGCTCGATACGGGAAATCATGGCCCGGCTGACGCCGGAGAGATCCGCCAACTGGTCGAGTGTCAGGCCGCGTGCTGTGCGGATCGCTTTCAGCCTTGCGGCAATGGCGAGAGTGAGGGTATCAGGCGTATTTTCCATGATATAAGAAATATAGTATCTTATAGTGGAGTCAATAGCCTTTCTCATGCGGCTCACAGCAGCAAAATCACGTTTTATCAACAAGCCTCTTGCATGTCGCCCAACTCCCGGCCTTTTTCGCGTGCCAAGAGAGCGTATGATTCGCACGACAGGACGAGTCGAGCACAACCCCAAGGAGACAGACGTGATTGAGATCAGAAAACCGCAAATCGAGGAAATGCGGCCGAAGATTACCGTCATCGGGGTTGGTGGTGGGGGCGGCAATGCCGTCAACAACATGATCAACGAAGGCCTGCAAGGCGTCGATTTCATTGCCGCCAATACCGATGCCCAGGCGCTGACCATGTCGAGAGCCCCGCGCCTCATTCAGCTTGGTGCCGAAATGACCGAGGGTCTCGGTGCCGGTTCGGTGCCGGAAACCGGACGGATGGCCGCCGAGGAATCCCTGCATGAAGTGA
Organism: Agrobacterium vitis; assembly: GCF_013426735.1. Taxonomy (NCBI): domain Bacteria; kingdom Pseudomonadati; phylum Pseudomonadota; class Alphaproteobacteria; order Hyphomicrobiales; family Rhizobiaceae; genus Gillisella; species Gillisella vitis. Next base: position 275,936 of record NZ_AP023272.1, on the reverse strand, counting down.
TGGATCACCTGGCCGGTACGCATATGTGCTTCGTCACCGCCGGCATGGGCGGCGGCACGGGCACGGGTGCAGCGCCGGTGATTGCGCGTGCGGCCCGCGAGGCCGGTATTCTGACAGTCGGTGTCGTCACCAAGCCCTTCAGCTTTGAAGGTCGCCGCCGGATGCAGGCTGCCGAAGAAGGCATCGAGCGGCTGCGTGAAGCCGCCGATACCGTCATCGTCATCCCCAACCAGAACCTGTTTCGCATTGCCGATGCCAAGACCACCTTTGCCGATGCTTTCGTGATTGCCGACAAGGTGCTGTTCTCGGGCGTGTCCTGCATTACCGATCTGATCGTCAAGGAAGGCCTGATCAATCTGGACTTCGCCGACGTGAAATCCGTCATGAAGGGCATGGGCCGGGCGATGATGGGCACCGGCGAGGCGACTGGCGACAGCCGCGCCATGAAGGCGGCGGAAGCGGCGATTGCCAATCCGCTGCTGGACGAAGTGTCGATGCGCGGCGCGCGCGGCGTGCTGATCTCGATTTCCGGCGGCATGGACATGACGCTGTTCGAGGTCGATGAAGCCGCCACCCGCATCCGCGACGAGGTCTATGACGAGGCCGATATCGTCGTCGGCGCGATCTTCGACAAGGAACTGGACGGCACGTTCCGGGTGTCGGTGGTCGCAACCGGGCTTGGCGAAGAGGGTGACCATCAGCAGGCACGCTGATTTCGCCCGGCCTTTGTCAAAATTATCCTTCAAATGCCCCGCATTTCCGCTTTGCGGCATGCGGGCGCGCTGCTATATGCGCAGGCCATGAGCACACAGAACCGCACGCCTCTCGACCATATCCGCAACTTTTCCATCGTCGCCCATATCGACCATGGAAAATCGACGCTGGCCGACCGCCTGATCCAGACCACCGGTGGCCTGGCAGAGCGTGATATGTCGGAGCAGGTGCTCGATAGCATGGACATCGAGCGTGAGCGCGGCATCACCATCAAGGCGCAGACCGTGCGCCTGCACTATAAGGCCAATGATGGTGAAACCTATGTGCTGAACCTGATCGACACGCCCGGCCATGTTGACTTCGCCTATGAAGTCTCGCGGTCGCTGTCGGCCTGTGAAGGTTCGCTGCTGGTGGTGGATGCGTCCCAGGGCGTCGAAGCCCAGACGCTGGCCAATGTCTATCAGGCTATCGACAACAATCATGAGATCGTCACCGTTCTCAACAAGATTGACCTGCCTGCTGCCGAACCGGACCGGATCAAGGAACAGATCGAAGAAGTCATCGGCATCGATGCTTCTGAAGCCGTGTTGATTTCCGCCAAGACCGGGCTTGGCATTCCCGACGTGCTGGAAGCCATTGTCAAACATTTGCCGGCGCCGAAAAGTGAACTGGGCGACAAAGGCCCGCTGAAAGCACTGCTGGTCGATAGCTGGTATGATACATATCTGGGCGTTATGGTTCTGGTGCGCGTCATCGACGGTGTTTTGACCAAGGGTCAGACTATCCGGATGATGGGGACGGACGCGAAATATCAGGTGGAGCGGGTCGGCGTTTTGACGCCGAAAATGCTGGCGGTTGACAGTCTTGGTCCCGGCGAAATCGGCTTTTTTACCGGCTCGATCAAGGAAGTGGCCGATACCCGAGTCGGCGATACCATCACGGAAGACAAGCGCCCGACAGCCACCATGCTGCCCGGTTTCAAGCCCGCCCAGCCCGTGGTGTTCTGTGGGCTCTTTCCAGTCGATGCAGCTGATTTTGAAGATCTGCGTTCAGCGATGGGCAAACTTCGCCTCAATGACGCGAGCTTTTCGTTTGAAATGGAAAGTTCGGCAGCGCTGGGCTTCGGTTTCCGCTGCGGCTTCCTGGGCTTGCTGCATCTGGAAATCATTCAGGAGCGGCTGGAGCGTGAGTTCGACCTTGACCTGATCGCCACGGCCCCTTCGGTTGTCTACAAGCTGTTCATGACCGACGGCAGCGAGCGCGAATTGCACAACCCGGCGGACATGCCCGATGTGGTGCGAATCTCGGAAATACACGAACCGTGGATCAAGGCGACGATCCTGACGCCGGATGACTATCTCGGCGGCATTCTCAAGCTCTGCCAGGACCGTCGTGGTGTGCAGACCGAGTTGACCTATGTCGGCAAGCGGGCCATGCTGACCTATGAACTACCGCTCAATGAAGTGGTGTTTGATTTCTACGACCGATTGAAGTCGATCTCCAAGGGCTATGCCTCTTTCGACTATCACCTGGACGCTTATCGCGAAGGCAATTTGGTCAAGATGTCGATCATGGTCAACGGCGAGCCCGTCGATGCTCTGTCGATGCTGGTCCATCGCTCGGCAGCGGAAAAGCGTGGTCGCGACATGTGTGAAAAGCTGAAGGATCTTATTCCGCGGCATATGTTCAAGATTCCGATCCAGGCTGCCATCGGCGGCAATGTGATCGCGCGTGAGACCATTTCAGCAATGCGCAAGGACGTGACTGCCAAGTGCTACGGTGGCGATGCCAGCCGCAAGCGCAAGCTGCTGGACAAGCAGAAGGCCGGTAAGAAGCGGATGCGCCAGTTCGGCAAGGTCGAAATCCCGCAGGAAGCCTTTATCGCTGCCCTGAAGATGAGCGACGAGTAACTGACCAAAATAGACGGCATTTAACAAAGAAGGCGGAAAACCAGAAGGTTTTCCGCCTTTTTCAATCAGGATGACGCCGGTTCAGCTATGGGCGAAAATATCGGTCTCTTCCCAGCCCAGCAGGTCCAGTTTGGCGCGGGTGGGCAGGAACTCGAAGCAGGCGGTGGCATGGTCCATGCGGCCATCGCGCACCAGCCGGGCGGTCAGCTTGTCGCGCAGCGCATGCAGATAGAGCACGTCGGAGGCCGCATATTCGAGCTGCGCGGGAGACAGCGTTTCTGCCGCCCAGTCCGAGGATTGCTGGGCCTTGGACACATCCACATCCAGCATTTCCTTGAGATTGTCCTTCAACCCATGCCGGTCGGTATAGGTGCGCGATAGGCGCGAGGCGATTTTCGTGCAGAACACCGGCGTGGTGGTGACGCCGAAGGTATGGAACAGCACGGCGATGTCGAACCGGCCATAATGGAAGATTTTTTCCCGGGTCGGGTCTTCCAGCAGGGCGGTCAGGTTGGGGGCCTGGCGCTGGCCCGGCGCAATGCGAATGACGTCGGCTGTGCCGTCACCCGACGAAAGCTGGACCACGCAGAGCCGGTCGCGGCGGGGGATAAGCCCCAGCGTTTCGGTGTCGATGGCGATGGCGCGGGTATAGCGCGCCGCGTCTTCGCTGCTGATATCGCCTTCATGGTAGCGAATGGTGGAAGCCATGCCTGTCTCCTGCTGTCTCTTTGGTCTTTGTGCGGCCTATAGCGGAAACAGCCGTGCAGCGATACCGAATATCAAGAACCACGCCTGAAATCATGACGTCACAGTTTCGGATTGCTCACCGGTCCTTCATCGCAAAGCTCGGTATAGGCCAGGGTCTGGTCCAGATGCTCGGCGCGAAGCGATAACAGCTTTTCAGCATAATGCAGCCTTATCGCACCATATGCCGGGTCCTCGGCCAGATTGGTTAACTCGCCCGGATCGGCCTGAAGGTCGAACAGCAACGGCGGCAGTCCGGCAAAATGCACATATTTGAACTTTTCGTCACGAATCACGGCCAGATTGCACTGGCTGGATTTCAGACCGAGGGCATTCTCCGTGGAATTTGTCACCACTTCCCGGAAATCGAACTCCCAGAATGCGTGGTCTCGCCAGTCCTCTGGTTGTGTGCCAGCCAGAAAAGGCAGCAGAGAGCCGCCATCCTGATGATTGAGCGGGCTGACGCCCATCCGGTCCAGCAGCGTCGGCATCAGGTCGGCGGCGCTGGTGAAGGCCCCCACCACTTGCCCATGGGTGCCAGTGTTCGCCGGATCGCGGATCACCAGTGGAATGTGATAGCTGCCATCATAGACACCGCCCTTGCCCAGCATCCAGTGGTCGCCCAGCATTTCGGCATGGTCGGAGGTGAAGACGATGATTGTGTCGTCCCAGGTGCCGCTGTCTTTCAGGGCATCGACGATTCGGCCAAATTGGGCATCGACCTCGGCGATCATGCCGTAATAGGTGGCGCGGATCACGTCGATCTGTTCGGAACTCCAGTCGCAGACGCGGCCTTCGGCACCGGCAATGAAAGAGGATTGCGGCAGATGCGGCAGCATGAGTTCCGACAAAGGATGCACGGCCATTTCCGCTTCCAGCGTCGGATGACGCACCGGTTTTGGGCCGATGCCCGGCGTAAACATCCGATTATAGGGTTCGGGAACGCAGAAGGGCGGATGCGGGCGCAGGAAGGAAATATGTGCAAACCAGGGCTGCGTCTGCTCCTCGCGCCAGTTCAGGAAAGCTTCGGTCAGAAATGCGGTCGGGGTTTCCTCCGCACTATAGGCCGGTGGTTCCTGATTGGGCTGGACGGGCCGATCCCGTCCGGTCTGATGGAGTTCGCGCCCGGGCCGTGCACCGCCGCGCCGGGTTTTCAGCCAGCTCAGCCATTGCCGATCGTCTTCCAGCAGCAATTGCCCAACCGTAAAGCCCGGCAACACGCCCTCGTAACTGGTCAGATGTGGGTCGGCGGGGGCCAGACGCCGTGGATCGGGCGAAACATCGGTATAGCCAAACAGCGTCGGGTCGTAACCGCCCCGGCGTGCCGCCAGCGCCACCGTGTCGAAACGGGCATCGAGCGGTGAGCCATTGCGACAGACCCGGTTGTTCATCTGGTAAAGTCCGGTATAGATCGCTGCGCGCGCCGGTGAGCACGGAGCAGCCGCGGCAAAGTGCCGGTGAAACAACAGGCCTTCTGCCGCCAACCCGTCAACATTGGGGGTCTGCACCACGGGATGGCCAACCGCTGACAGGCAATCGCCCCGCCATTGGTCCGCAGTGATCAGCAGGATATTCGGCTTTTTCTGCATGGATGAGGTCTTTGCTTGTTTTGCCACGGACGTGATGTGCAAAATTTATATCGGCGAGGATCTGGTTTTCCTAGGACGGTTTTTGGGTCTTTCTAAGCTCCATGCAGGCTTGGTTTTCGAGCTTTCCCTTCAGCAGGGGGGGTGCCTGCTTGGCCATTGCGCCGCCAGGCCTCGTGGCAATCCTCCAGCTCCGCCCGCGCTTGATTCGGGGGCTATGCAATCGTCTCGTTTGGAAGTGCGCAAATTCTACTCATTCGCCAGCGGATGATCGATGATGGAGGGTGAAAAGCCACCGTTTCTTGATAGATTTCGCAAAACGCCGATATTTTCATGTTTTCGCTATGCGCTGAATACATTGCTGCAATGCGGTATTAACGATATTCATCTCCGGGAAATCCTCTATATTGAAATCATCGAAGCGACGCACTCCTCCTCCCAGTGTCGCTTTGAAGGGATCGGCGATACTCCTCCTCCCAATTGCCGATCAAGTTCAAGAGCCCGACGCATCCTCCTCCCGCGTCGGGCTCTTTTGCGTTCTGGCCCTGGCATTTCCTCTCTTCAATCCAGTCTTATCCGGTTCGATGCATAAACGATGCTTTCGTCTGCTTTGAATTGGTTTAAACAGTCTTAATCGAACCACCTCGCGTGATGACCGCGCGGAGGATGTGTGCGATCACCTGATGACAGTGAGGCTTGACCCTATGGCGGTAAAATTCGGCACCAGCGGACTGCGCGGTCTCTCTTTGGACCTGGTTGGCAGCGTTTCGGCTCTGCATGCGACGGCATTTGCCAGAATGCTGCTTGCCAAGGGCTATGCGAAATCGGGCGCGACCGTGCTGATCGGCCAGGATTTTCGCCCCTCCAGCCCGGAAATCGCTGCCACCTGCATGGGCGCGCTACAACGGGAAGGGCTGGTACCGGTCGATTGTGGGGCCATTCCCACCCCTGCGCTGGCCTTTTATGGCAGCAGGATCGGTTCAGCCTCGCTAATGGTCACTGGCTCCCACATTCCAGCCGACCGCAACGGCATCAAATTTTATCGGCCGGATGGAGAAATCGACAAGGCTGATGAAGAGGCGATCACTGCCCTTGCCGCCGAGTTGGCGGCTGATGAGCGCGCTAACCACGTTGAGCATGGCGCAGGCGAAGACCGATACGCCATTGCCGTAGACCTGTTTCTAAAACGCAACATGGCGGTTTTGCCCCCTGCCGCCTTTAAGGGCATGAAAATCGGCGTCTATCAGCATAGCAGCGTGGCGCGTGACATGCTGGTGACCCTGCTTGAGGGCTATGGCGCATCCGTCCTGCCGCTGGGACGCTCAGAGGTCTTCGTTCCTGTTGATACCGAAGCGGTATCCCCGGACACAATCGGCAAGCTTTCCGCCTGGGCAGGCGAGCATGGCCTGGATGCCATCGTCTCCACCGATGGCGATGCCGACCGTCCGCTGGTGGCCGATGAAAAGGGCGCGCCGTTGCGCGGCGATCTGCTGGGGCTGATCACGGCAAACCTGCTGGGCGCCAAGGTGATTGCCACACCCGTTACCTCCAATTCGGGCATTGAAGCCGCAAGCGGCTTTAAGGTCCTGCGCACCCGCGTCGGCTCTCCTTATGTGATTTCCGTCATGAATGCGGCGCTCTCAGTGGGTGAAAGCGGCGTGATCGGCTTTGAGGCGAATGGTGGCGTTATGCTGGCCTCCGATTTCACCGTCCATGACGGCAGGCTTGCCGCTCTGCCGACCCGCGATTGTGTTATGCCTATCCTGGCGGCGCTTTATGCTGCGGCAAGCGCCGGACGCGCACTCTCTGCCGTGGTGTCAGACTATCGCCTGCCGATTGCTCTTTCTGACCGTCTTGAGCACTATGCCCTGGACAAAAGCAGTGCGCTGATGGCGTTTCTGCGCGGTTCGGACGAAAACCTGCATAGTTTCCTGGCGCCTATAGGGGGTGTGCGCGAAACCAGCGATATCGATGGTTTGCGGGTGACGCTCGATGATAACAGGGTCATCCATTTCCGCCCTTCCGGCAACGCCCCGGAAATGCGCTGTTATGTTGAGGCAAGCGACCATGCAGCGGCGGCCAGTCTGCTGGACCAAGGTCTTGACTTGCTGGCAAAATGGCCAGATTGACAAACCCAAAGGCCTGTAAATCAAGCCTATAAACAAGGTGATGCGGTTCCCGGCGGGGTGCTGTCCGTGGAGCGGAAGCGACAATCATGCGCTTTTCTCTTCCGCCGCGTGCCTGCTGCGGTTACATCATTTGCAGGACCGATTTTATTGCAAAAGGATGACCGATGGACCGTGGCCACGACCCCAGCGAACTTGAAATGGTGGTATTGATGACGCCGGATATGGCGAATTTTTCCGGCAAGGTGCATGGCGGCGCGCTGCTGAATATTCTCGACCGGGTCGCCTATTCCTGTGCCTCGCGCTTTTCCCAGCAATATGCGGTGACGCTGTCGGTGGATCAGGTGGTGTTCCGTCAGCCGATCCATGTCGGCGAACTGGTGACGTTCCGCGCCTCGGTCAATTATGCCGGGCGCACCTCGATGGAAATCGGCATTCGGGTCGAGGCGGAGGAAATCCGCACCGGTGAACGCCGCCATACCAATTCCTGTTATTTCACCATGGTTGCCGTGGATACCGAGGGCAAGCCAACCACCGTTCCGTCCTTCTGTCCCGAGACGCCAGCCAAAATCCGCCGGGAAAAGGCGGCCCGAGAACGTCGCGCCCTGCGTCAGGAATTCGAGCATCGTTTCAAGCAGGTCAAGTTGTCCGGTCAGGACTAAAACATCATAGTTTGGGATTTGATCGTTTAACCCTCAACGGCGCCTTTTTGCGTCATGACCTGCGGCTCTCTGCTGCCCCACAGATGCTCTTCCGCCGGAACAGATCGATTACATGACCGAAATCACCTTGAATGTCCTGCCGATTTTCCTGCTGATCTTTTCCGGCTGGGCGCTGGTGCGCAGCCGGTTCCTGAACGTGGATATCGGTGATGCCTTAAGCGAATTTGTTTTCAAGGTCGCGGTGCCGGTTCTGTTGCTGCATACGATTACCCAGGCTGACTTTCAGGGCGCATCGCCTTTTCGTTTGTGGATTGCCTATTTTGCCGGAGTAGGTGTCACCTGGACCATCGGCCATCTCGTGGCGACACGGGTTTTTGGCCGCGACCAGCGGATCGGCGTGCTGGCCGGGGTGTCCTCAGCCTTTGCCAATAATGTTTTCATCGGCCTGCCCCTGGTCAGCCGCATGCTTGGCAATGACGGTATTGTTGCTCTCTCCATTCTGCTGGCCGTCCATCTGCCTTTGATGATGGTGATCGGCACAGTCTTGATGGAACATGCCGAGCGCCGGGAAAGCGGGGTGCAATTGCGGGGAATGCTCGCCGTCTTGCGCCAGGTCGGGCGCAATCTTGTCACCAATCCTCTGGTGATTGGTCTTGCCATCGGACTTATGGTGCATGTGATCGGCCTGCCAATCCCGGCGACGATTGAGACCGTGCTCAGTCAGATCTCCGCCATGGCCGGGCCGGCAGCACTGATTTCGCTGGGCATGGCGCTGACCAAATATCGTGTCACCGGCAATGTCGGTATTGCCAGCGTTACTTCGGCCCTGAAATTGGTTCTGATGCCCGCATCCGTGTGGATGGCCTGCCACCTTCTGCATTTGCCGCATGAATGGACCATGGCGCTGGTGCTGACGTCTTCGGTGCCGACGGGCGTTAACGCCTGGCTGATCGCCAATCGGTTTGGGGTCGGCCATGCGCTGGCCGCCTCGACCATTACCATTACAACAGCACTTGGTGTGTTTTCCGTCACGTTCTGGGCGTGGCTGCTGGGCGCGTGATATGAATGCTTTGCGTACAAAGCCAGAATGGGAGCGATGTGTAAAAACTCAGGCCAGATCGGCGATCCGCCAATAGAGCGCGTCGGCTGGTAGGGCGTCTTCCTGCGGCGCCGCTAGCGCCAAGGTCGGGGCAGTATAATGTTCTGTCTCAAGCTCCAGAACGTCAGTGCGGTCGGCTGTTTCAAGCGTCACATCGTCGCTCAGGGCATAAGACTGGCTTTCGGATAGGGTTTCTGCCGCGCTGCCGCTGTCTTCTTCCGCCGTGTCCTCATCCTCGGCAGAGCCGTCGCGCTGGTGCTGGCCGTTGTTGTCCTGATGCGCGTCGTCGTCGCCCAGAGCCTCGATGGCATCCACAGTCTCAGTCTTGCCGCGACCGGGTTCATCCTGAACCGCGAGATAGCTCACCACCGGAAACGGCACGAAGGGCGGCACATGCAAAACCGACGCATGCACTATGGCCTGTGCTCCGGCAAGCGATAGAATGGCCTGCTCACGGATAATCTCTTCTTGCCGTACGGAAACCAGTTCCGCCTGCGCGTCGCCGGCTGGTGTCTGGTTTGCCGAGGAATGCGCCTGCATCTGGCCAGCTTGCATCTGGCTTAAACGCCTTTGGTTTATCTCCAGCAATGTAGCCTGGTTGGCGCGGGCATCAGCATTGATCGCAGGGTGCAGATCGTTCTGTTCATTCTCCTGCATATCCTCCGTCTGGAAAAACATTTGGCGTAGCAAATCCGTGTCGGAATCCTCTTCCGGCATCGCCGGGGCTTGGAGTGATGCTCCTGTTACATCCATCCAGCCCTTCAAAGACAGCACGGTGGCGACCATTGTATCGATTCCAGTGCCATCATCGCTGCGGCGCGGGATCGCATCCTGGCGATTATCCTGCAATGGAGCAGATGAGGTGAAAGCTCCATAGGCTCGGTTCGTCGCTTGTGTCGCCAGGCCATCCATCGCGGCTTCCCGCCCTGTCTGTGCAAGGCCTGTGGCAAGGGTCGGTGCCGCGCTATTCCCCATCGCCCCGGCTACTGGCGTTCCGGTCATTCCAGAGGTTCCAGTCTGGCCATTGCGGTCGAAAGCTGGCGCTTTCAAGCCTGCCTCCGTGGCAGCTTTGGCCGCAAGTCCCGTGCTTGTTTCCTCCGGCAGGTCATCCATGCCGGTCATAACCGTTTCAGGAGCCATATGGCCAGCAATTGACCTGTTGTCCGTGGTTGGTGCAGCGCCTGTCATTGCCGTTTCGTTTGTTACCAGCGCCATTGCGGAAGCAAGCGCTTCAGGGCGGACAGCTTGCAAAGCCGTCTGGCGCCCTGCCATTTCAGGGTTTGCGGGCGCTTGCGCCAGAAGGCTGCGAGCGGCCGGAGTTTCCTCCGCCTGCGTACTATCAAGAACTGGTGTGGATGGCGTGCGGTTCGTGGTGACGTCTTCCGGTTCCGACACAATCGGCGCGGTTTGAGCAACGACTGCCGCCTGTTCGGCTCGCGGTTGCGCGGTAGAGACCGCCGCGCTTTGCGCTGCGAGTGCCGCGGTTACGGGTTGTCCCGCAACCGGGCCAGGAGACTGTTCGCTTAACCCGGCAGCTGGCACGTGTTGCCCTGTTGCAGGATTTAACGTTTGCGGCGCCGCTGTCTGGCCCGATGCTGTCTGGCCCGATGCTGGCGGGCCCCCGGCGGATTGAGGTGGCAGGGGGTTGGATGGGCTCGCACCATTTTGGCTATAGGACGACACCACGTTCAGCGCCTTCAGATCACCGCTATTGTTGCGTTTGATTTCCATATAGGCGGATAGCAAAGCGGCTTCCGGACCATCGGTATTTTGTAGAACCCGCAACAGGACCTCGATCTGCAATCCTTTCAGCGCTTGGGTCAACTGCGTTTGCAGCCGTGCTCTTTGGCCGTCGTCCAGATTGGCAAGGGCTGTCGCGAAGCGCTGGGCAAAGGCCGCGTCGGTTTCGCCGGGATCACGCTTCAGCCCGATCGATTGGCCGACCAGATCGGCGATTTCCGCCAGATCCGTCTGCACGCTTTCCCGGCTGTTGAGCAAGAGGTTATTGATGCGTCCGGCAATCGCCGAACCGCCCTCCCGGTCCACCCGGATCATGCTATCGCTCGTCAAGCCGCTCATAGCCGTGTCGGACAGGGCGGCCTCGGTAGCGCTGTCGTGAAAATTTGGCGCAGTGCGCGATAAAGCTTGAACGGGAGGCAACATAGCATATCCCTTTTTGCAAAAGGACCTGACCAACCAAGGCCCGGCCATGCAATCCGGAGTTTAAGGGCAGAGTGTGCTGGAAAGCCGCTCATGCGGCTTTGATATCGTCTGCCCCGGCCCAGAACCTTATGCACCGGACCTGAAACCCGTTGCACCCCAGCTACGCGGGATTGCATCGAACGCCGTGCAAGGCAGTTGCGAATCACCTTATCAGGATAGAATGGCTGCACATGGTTAACAATATGTTAAAGCTCTCATCTGCTCGTCTCGGAGAGAGTGTTTCGCCGTAATCCTTTCTATCTGCTGGTTAATTTTCTCCTTAAATCGATTCCGGTTTCGGGAATTATGAAGTAGCATACACCGCACCATAACCCTGCCCGATTGCAACATGCCGGTGAGCCTGATGAGCCGTATCAATCCGATCTTGAACACCGATAGCTACAAGCTGGGGCATTTCCTGCAATATCCTCCCGGAACCCGGGCGGTGAGCGGCTATGTCACCACGCGTGGTGCTTCCCTGCGGCCGGAAGTGGTGTTTTTCGGCTTGCAGATGTTCTTGAAGGAATATCTGTCACAGCCCATCACCCAGGCCGATATTGATGAAGCGCAGGAACTGGCCGCCCTGCACGGCCAGCCTTTCGACCAGGCCGGCTGGCACTATATTCTCTCTGCCCATGGCGGATTTCTGCCTTTGCGCATAGAGGCGCTGCCAGAGGGCAGCTTCTTGCATCGCGGCGTGCCGATGGTGCAGGTGGTTAATACCGATCCGGCCTGCTTCTGGTTGCCCTCCTATATTGAGACGGCACTGTTGCGGGCAGTGTGGTATCCGTCCACGGTCGCCAGCTCGCTTCGCCATGTGAAACAGACTTTGAAGCCCTTCCTCGATAAAAGCTGTGACGACCCATCGGACAAGATTGGCTCGCGGCTGTTCGAATACGGCGCGCGCGGTGCAGCCAGTCTGGAACAGGCCGGATTGGGCGGCGTGGCCAACCTGCTGCATTTCGACCACACCGATACGCTGGAAGCCGTGCTCTATGCCCGCCGCTATTATAGCGCTGACATGGCTGGCCTTTCGATTCCGGCCTCGGAACACACGACCATGATTGCCTGGGGCCAGGACCAGGAAGTGCAGTCCTTCGCCAATATGATCGACCGGTTCGGCGATTATCCGGCCTATTCGGTGGTATCGGACAGCTATGACATTCACAATGCAGTGTCCGAAATCTGGGGCAAAACGTTGCAACAGAAAGTGCGCTCCAAGCCCGGCAGGCTGATTGTGCGGCCCGATAGCGGCGATCCGATCGATGTTCCGGTCCAGACGGTGGCCCAACTCGCCTATCAGTTCGGCACGCGGTTGAATGCCAAGGGCTATAAGGTTCTGGATGACAAGGTGCGGGTCTTGCAGGCGGATGGCGTGTCGCTGCGCGATATCACCATGATCCTTGGTCGGCTGGAAGCCATGGGCTTTTCGGCGGAAAATATTTCCTTCGGCATCGGCGCATCGCAATTGCAGAAGGTCAGCCGCTCGACCTATTCCTTCACGATGAAATGCAGTGCCATCATGGACGGGCAGGAGCGTTGGCGTCCCATTTCCCGCCGTCCGGTCACGATGCAGGAGCGCATGCCGGAACCTGGGCGCCGCGCCGTGATCGTTGAGGGAGACGAGTTTGCCTCCATTGCTTTGGAGGATCTAGGCCGTCGCACCAATCATTTGCAGCCGGTTTGGGAAAATGGCCGCCTGCTGAAAGAATGGAGTTTCGACGAAATCAAAGCAAAGGCCAGGACGCCGCATCGCATGGATATGTGATGCGATGGCGTGAATTGGTGGTCAATTCTGAAGTGCTGTTTGGGGTTTCTGCTTCAAACGGTGTCGGGCAGGAACATGCGATAGAGACCATTGTCGTCGGCAAGGAAGCCCGAAGGACGCTCGATGACCGGTGATCCATCCTCCTCGCTTGAGGACATGGCATCGAGCCAATTGGCCGGCAATCGCTCTTCTTCCTTGACGTCATCTGCCTTGATCTCGGCAATTTCCTCGATCATTTCCGCAGAAAGAGGTGGAATTTCCTCCCTCGGCAGTTGGCGTTGAGGGGTGGAGAACAGGAACCCGATCTGCTGGCTGTCGTCATGTGCCGCTCCGAGCCGCACAGTCCGTTCCACAGGATAGGTCTGGGCGGAAGGCGCGGAGGAAAGCAAAACACCGTCTCTCGCAATTGATGCAGTATCCATCATGGTCACACAGGTCAGGCACACATGGCTTCATCCATGGTCGCTATGGCTTCACTTTGAACGGGCAATGGCTTGGATGCGCACACATCGTTGCGCCCGGCCTGTCCCATCGATCTTTGGCAGCCGGCTCGAACGTTTGTCCGTTTTGCTGCCAGGGCAAAAGCTAGGCCGAAATCTTTAAGGAAATACTGATGAAACCGACATTGCCGGAAAGATATATTTTACCTTGACGGACGTCAGCCCTCGTTGAGATCGCACCCTTTGAGTGATGAAATCCAGGTGCTGCGGAGCTTGCAACAGCGCCCGTTTTTGATAGGCATGGGCCAACAAGGATGAGGTGGCACCCATGACGATCACGCTGTATGGCATCAAGAATTGCGACACGATGAAAAAGGCGCGGACCTGGCTGGAGACGGCGGGTATCGATTATGCCTTTCACGACTACAAGGCCAAGGGCATAGACCGCGCCAGCCTCCAGGCCTGGAGTGCCAAGCTTGGCTGGGAGGTGTTGCTGAACAGAGCGGGTACGACGTTCAAGAAACTTCCCGATGAAGCCAAGGCCGATATGAATGAAGAAAAGGCTCTGGATCTTATGTTGGCTCAACCGTCTATGATCAAGCGCCCGGTTCTGGACAAGGACGGGGCGCTGACGGTGGGGTTCAAGCCGGAGCAATATCAGGCTGTTTTCGCAGGTACCGTGTCTTAAATTTCGGCTCGATGCTCCAGGGTCTACATCGCTGTAACGAGGCAAATAATGTCGAAATCGACCCGCGCCACGCTGGCAATGGAAAAGGCTGGTCTTGCCTTTACCGTGCATCACTACGATTACGATCCGAACGCCTGTCGTATCGGCCTGCAGGCGGCGGAAGCGATTGGCGAGGAGCCGCGCCGGGTGCTGAAAACCTTGATGGCAGAGGTGGATGGTAAGCCTGTCTGCGTCGTCCTGCCCTCCGATCAGGAGGTCAGCATGAAGAAACTGGCCGCCGCCATCGGCGGCAAGCATGCCGCGATGATGAAGCCCGCCGCTGCCGAAAAGCTCACCGGTTTTGTTGTCGGCGGCATCAGCCCTTTCGGCCAGAAAAAGCCGGTGCCGACCGTGATGGAACTGACGGCGCTCAATGAGCCGCATGTCTATCTCAATGGTGGCCAGCGTGGCTTGCAGGTCCGGTTGGAGCCGAAGGCGGCGCAAGTCGCGCTCAATGCCATTGCAGCATCGGTTATTGCCTGACGGTGTTTTCACCTTCAATTTTGCATGAAATTGCCTATCTGTTCTATGACCATCTGATTCTTCATGCCAGCGCCCTTTGGCTTGGAATGATGCAGCCGGAAGCCTCCCGCGACCTTCGCGCGATTGAAAAGCGTAGGCCCTTTCGTTTCGAAAACCAGGAAAAAATCTATGACCCTGCCTGATGATGTCTCAAATTCCATCGATCCGGTAAAGCTCGACAAACTGGCCGAAGTGGCCGTCAAGGTTGGTCTGCGGCTGGTGCCGGGCCAGGATCTGGTGATCACCGCGCCGCTGAACGCGCTGCCGCTGGTGCGCAACATTACTCGCCATGCCTATATGGCCGGTGCCGGTCTTGTGACGACATTCTATTCGGATGAAGAGACGACGCTGGCCCGTTATGCCCATGGCTCGGATGCCAGTTTCGACCGGGCTTCCGGTTGGCTCTACGAGGGCATGGCCAAAGCCTATGCGGGCGGTGCGGCGCGATTGGCGATTTCCGGCGATAATCCCATGTTGCTCGCCAGCCAGGACCCGGCCAAGGTTGCGCGGGCCAACAAGGCCAATTCAATTGCTTACAAGCCTGCCTTGGAGCCGATTTCCAATTTCGACATCAACTGGAATATCTCGTCCTATCCCAACCCATCCTGGGCAGCGCAGGTGTTTCCGGATCTGCCCTTGGATGAGGCGGTGAAAAAACTGGCGGATGCGATTTTTGCTGCGTCCCGGGTCGATCAGCCCGATCCGGTCGCGGCCTGGATGGCTCATAATGGCGAGTTGGCCAAACGGTCGGCCTGGTTGAATGGCGAACGGTTCTCCAGTCTGCATTTTACCGGCCCCGGCACGGATCTGCGGGTTGGTCTGGCCGATGGCCACGAATGGCACGGGGGCTCCTCCACGGCCAAGAATGGCATTACCTGCAATCCGAATATTCCGACGGAAGAGGTGTTCACCACGCCACATGCGCTGAAAGTGGACGGCGTTGTCTCCTCTACCAAGCCGTTGTCGCATCAGGGCACGCTGATCGACAATATCCAGGTGCAGTTTGAAGCAGGCCGGATCGTCGAGGCCAAGGCTTCGCGCGGCGAGGAAGTGCTCAATAAGGTCTTGGACACTGACGAGGGGGCGCGGCGTCTGGGAGAAGTGGCGTTGGTGCCGCATTCATCGCCGATTTCGGCGTCCGGCATCCTGTTCTACAACACGCTGTTTGACGAAAACGCCTCGTGCCATATCGCGCTTGGCCAGTGCTATTCCAAATGCTTCCTGAATGGGGCGTCGCTGACGCCGGAGCAGATCAAAGCCCAGGGCGGCAATTCGTCGTTGATCCATATCGACTGGATGATCGGTTCCGACAAGGTCGATATTGACGGGGTAAAAGCGGATGGCACAACGGTGCCCGTGATGCGCAAGGGCGAATGGGCCTGAACATGCACACGGCCCGCGTTTGATAAACGCAGGCCGGTTTCATCGAAATAGAGACCCGCGCACCAAATGTGGTGCGCGAAAGTCGTCATAAATTTTTGAATTTGTTGCATAATTTTCTCTTTAAGCCGATTCCGGTCTAAAGAATTATGCAGTAAGGCCGATCAGCCCTGTCTTGCCTTACGGTTGGCATAACGTTGATCGCGTTGCGCCTTGCGGGTGGCTTCGTCTTCAAGCAGACGGGAAATTCTGGCTTTTTCAGCGGCGTCGCGGGCATCGGCTTCAGCTGTTGCTTCAGCGGCAAGTGCGGCTTCACGTGCAGCTGTCTCGGCTGCAAGCTGTTGCTGTTCCTGCAATTTTGTCTGTTCGCGCTCGGCGCGCCGTGCTTCTCTGGCCTCGGCTATCGCCTGGCGCTCTGCCTGGCGGGCGAGACGGGTTGGTTCCGACGCTTCCTGCGCGGCCTTATAGGCCTGAAGGAGAGCGGCCTTTGCGTCGGCAGCGGTGGTAAGGCGGTCGACGACTTCATTTTTCCGGCTATTTTTCAAAGAGATGTTCCAGTTGTAGATAGGGCCTGCAAATCAGGCTTTTCGGGTCGTTTTGGCAGCAGTCGCGGCGTCAGCCATCTGCTGGTCCTGCAATTCCTTGGCAAGCCGTGCTTCGCGCAGCCTGAGGGTTTTTTCTTCACGGGCAAGCACGAGCGAATCCTGTTCTTCCACGGCACGACCGCGCGCGAAGAACTGCGACTGCTCCTTGTCAAAAGCGATTTCCGCCTGCTGACGTGATTTACTATAGTTTTCTGCCATGGGGTCGCGCCTTTCTGGGTGGCAGCGCCGCGTGCCGGGCATGGCGCGCAAAAAACGCTACGACATTCTGCGCCGTGTACATCAAGTGTACGTGAGGCCGCTGTGACACTTATTACGAAGGCTCAAAGATGCAGATCACATCCTTGCCCTGAAGACATTTCACATATCTCAAAGACAACAAGGACTTGAGATGTTTGCAAAAGGCATAGGAATTGCCATCTTCACGGTCTCTTCGCATACCATCTGCTGCATATTTCATGTGCGACCCGAACCGGGCGCAAGAGGTTATGCAACAGGAAATCGTGTGAGCGCGGTCTGCGACGGCGCGGCAGGCAATAAAAAAGGCCAGGCAAACTGCCTGACCTTGGTTGGATCATGCTCTCAACAATGCCAGTACATCCGTGGTCAAAGGAAAGCCGAACCCTATATTAAGCAGCCTGGAGATTGCAGGCCGACATCTTGCCGGACTTGTTGTCGCGTTCCATGTCGTAGGCAATCTTCTGGCCTTCGACGATTTCACGCATACCAGCGCGTTCAACAGCGGAGATATGCACGAATGCATCCGGGCCGCCATTGTCAGGCTGAATGAAGCCGAAGCCCTTAGTGGAATTAAACCATTTAACTGTGCCAGTGGTCATGATGAACCCTTTCATAGCATATTGAGTGACCACAGCGCATAACGCCGTGGATGAGGATAGCGATTTTTGAAAGGAAGGTTCGTTCAGGGCGCGGTGCTAATTGCGCGGTAACCAAAGCTCAGCAAGCAAATATCGATGACCAATAGATACTACCTCAAGGCGGCCATGTCAACCAAAGCTTTGAATTTATTATGATCCGCCTTTTTTCCAAGCCATGGTCAAGGGGTCCAAAGCCTTGTATCCGCACCGTAATCTCTGTCTGTGGGGCACCGCGTTCAAACGTCCATTCTGTCGCTCGTGACTGTGCCGTTTGCACTCTTTTGGTTAGAAAAGACTACCCTGTCCGGCGGGTGGCTCCGACTTTTTCGGCGATTTGGGCAAGGGATTCGGCTTTCCCGGGGCCGGGGTTGTCGTCGCGGAAGGGGCTTGCGGTGGAGGTGACGCCTTATCACCCTCTCCGGTCACGGCTGAAACCCGGCCATCAGCAAATTCGATGGCGATGGCCCGCCCATCCTCAAGTCCCGCCGCACGCGACAGGGGCCGATCATCCTGCCCCCGGATCACGGCATAGCCGCGCATCAGGACATTTTTGTAGGACAGCGATTGCAGCATCCGGTCATGGGCCGACACCGTGGAACGGGCGCGGCGCAGGTCGTTGATAACAGCGCTGTCGGCCCGGCGCGAAAAACTGTCCAACCGGTCTCTCGAGCGTCCCGTTTGCGCTTTCAGCCGGGCCGGGACCGCCGTCAATGTTGCATCGATTCGTCCAAGATTGGCTTTCTGCCGCTCGATCAGCCGTTCGATAATCCGGTCGGCAAGGGCTGCACGCTCGCTAACCCGCTGTCGGCGTTCGACCAGGCGGCGCACCAGCATGTCCGGCGACAATTTGGCGGCGGCCCGCTCGAAGCTTTGCCGCTTGGTCATGGTGTTCAGTTCCAGGCTGCGGCCAAGACCGCTGGCGGCTTCATCGAAACGGCGGCGCGGCAGCGCCAGCAATTGATCGAGAGAGGGCAGGGCGCGGGCCAGCGCCCGCAGGTTCTGGCGACGATGATCCATCTGGCGGTTGACGGCGCCTGCCAGTCGGGCAGCAAGCCCGGCCAGTTGCGCTTCCAGATCCGCCTTGACCGGCACCGCCATTTCAGCCGCCCCTGTCGGCGTCGGTGCCCGGACATCGGCTGCATAATCGATCAGTGTCCAGTCCGTTTCATGGCCGACCGCCGAAATCAGCGGAATGGCGCTGGCGCTTGCTGCGCGCACCACCGCTTCGTCGTTGAAGCTCCACAGGTCTTCCAGGCTGCCGCCGCCGCGCGCGACGATCAGCACGTCGGGCCTTGGGATGTCACCCCCCAACTGAAAGGCATTGAAGCCGTTGATGGCGTTGGCAACTTCGTCGCCGGAGCCTTCGCCTTGCACTTTGACGGGCCAGACCAGGACATGCACGGGAAAGCGGTCGGAAATCCGGTGAAGAATGTCGCGGATGACGGCACCGGTGGGGGAGGTGACGACGCCGATGACCTTTGGCATGAAGGGCAGCAATTGCTTGGTGGCCGGATCGAACAGGCCTTCTGCCGTAAAGCGGCGTTTGCGCTCTTCGATCAACGCCATCAGGGCTCCGGCGCCGGCCGGTTCCATCTGCTCGATGACGATCTGGTATTTGGACGAGCCTGGAAAGGTGGTGATGCGGCCCGTGGCGATCACTTCCATACCCTCTTCGGGCCGGTATTTCAGCTTGGAAAACGAGCCCTTCCAGATCACCGCGTCGATCCGCGCCTTGTCGTCCTTGAGCGAAAAATAGGCATGCCCAGAGGAATGCTGGCCTCGAAAACCGGAAATTTCGCCGCGCACCCGCACCTGGTCGAAGGCGGTTTCGATGGTGCGCTTGATCGATCCGGAAAGCTCCGAGACGGAAAATTCGGTCAGATTGCTGGGCTGGTCGTCGTCAAAAAAAGAGGCCATGACAGTGTTTTATCCAAGCTTGCAAAAAAACGCATCTTTTTTTGGAAAGAAGTAAACAGGCTTTGTTCGGGCCAATTTCATGGGGCCAATCGTTAACTCTCGGATGGCAATATACCAGACATCACGATTTGTCTGTCATACGGGATCGCATCCATGACCTTTCTCATCGCCATGGCAATTGGCATCGCCACCGCAACGACCAGAAGCATCATGGCGATTGTTGCGGTTTCCCTGGTGCTTTTGACGGCGGGGCTGGTCATGCTGGCTCTTTCGCCTGCGATGACGGCGATGGATCTGCTGACGGCCCTGATTGCCTATAATGTCGGGTTGATCGATTGCCTGATGGTCTCGCTTGCCCTGTCACAGCGCAAGATCGCCTGATCTCACTATTCGTTTGTAAACTCTATCCGTTCACGGCTGCGGTTTGACCAAAAAGACCCGCAGGCCGGACTGGCTGTCGCCTGCAAGCGGTTGAAGATAATCAGGCACCCTGTTGCGGTTCAGATCCGCATAAAGCCCATCGGGCTTCAAGGCGATCA
The DNA here is from genome assembly GCF_013426735.1 of Agrobacterium vitis. Taxonomy (NCBI): domain Bacteria; kingdom Pseudomonadati; phylum Pseudomonadota; class Alphaproteobacteria; order Hyphomicrobiales; family Rhizobiaceae; genus Gillisella; species Gillisella vitis. The sequence continues at coordinate 256,120 of NZ_AP023272.1, read as the reverse complement.
ACTGGCGGGTTTGCGAATCGGACGGGCAGAAGGCGAGAATGCCGACATGGGCGCCCACCAGGAAAGCACGGGCGTCCGGCGGGGTCGAAAGACCGATATGCAATTCCGTCAACATGCCCGCCTGGTTGCGATGATAGGGCGCGGTCAATATCCGGTGTGGGGTAAAGCGCAGGATGGAAGTGCCGCTTTCCGATGGGGCGGCAACCGTCGTCGGCGCTAAACTCGTCAATTGGACAAGAGCATTTTCAGATGAGCAATCGCGGCTGGCATCCTGGGATGCAGGGCCGGAGCGAGTCTGTAGTTTTAGCCGTGCGGTTCCTTCCACGGCAAGGGTGCCTGCGATTGCCCACACGGAAGGGACCGACAGAAGAATGCTGGCGATATAGGCAAGGCTTGGGATCATGCGGGCCGGTCGCAGCATTGCGCGCCTGCGCAGATCGGCAACCAGCAGCGCGAGCGGCAGGATCGGGATCAGGTTGGAAAACATTGCGCCGCGCACCTGGATCAGCGCGACACCGAAGCTGACCGCCAGCAAGAGCGCCAGCGCCAGATGCGCCTCCACCTGGTTTTTCCGCCAGACCTGGATCAGGCAGACCAGTAGCCCGAACAGGCCGACAGCGTAAAAGCCGCCAAGAGTTCCCGGCTCCTGCTGCGCCATGGCAACGACTGAGCGCGCCTCCCCAACATTGTTTAGCCACAGCGTCACCAGCATCGGATCGAGGTTGGCGAGCGGATTGCCAAGGCATTGAGGCGCGACGATCAAGGCTGAGAAACCGACGCTGGCGCCGATCACCAGCAGCAGGAACAGTCGAATACCGGCAGGAAACCGGCTGACAAAGGCGGCAGCGGAAAACAGCAATCCGCCGCCAATGGCTGTCAGGGCGTAAAAGCCGAAGGAGAGATTGTCGCAAGTCACCGTGCGATAGGATTGCGCAGGCACGGTTGCCGCGAACAGAAGTGTGACCGACAGCGCCAGGCTGAGAGAATAGGCCATGGCGCAGGCCCGCATCGCTTTGCCATGCCGGGCCCAGAGCAGGGCGACGATAGCGCAGGCCGTGGCAATCAGCGGGGTGGTTTCCGCGCCGATGGCCAGTGCCAGCGCCGCCGCCGCACCGGCAAAAGCAAACAGTGTCGATGAGCAGGATTTGGTCTGAGCCTGTGGCCCTGCGGTGGAAAGCACGGCGGTCAGGAACGCGATCAGGGCGATCTGGACATTGTGATGATCGATTGCGCCGGGCAGGAAACGGTTGGATGTCAGAAGATAAAGGGCGCTCAGGCAAAGCGCCAGATGCATGGTCACCCGGCCGCCCAGCGTCCATCCGGCAGCACCGAGCGACAGCATGACCGGCACGGTCCAGAGGAGCGGCCAAATGGCAAGGGCAACGGCTTCGGCTGTGCGCGGTGCAAACCAGATATCCGCCAGCCGGATCAAGGTGGCAATCGGCCAATCGATCAGCCGCGACCAATGCATCAGCGTTCCGGGTGCCAGGCCCAGCCGGTATTGCATCATGTCGAACCAGCCCTGACCGGCAAGATAATCCCGGACCTCCAGCAGCCGCATGGCATCGTCATTGTCAGCGCCGACATAATCCTTGGCAAAAGGCAGCGTCGTTGCGCAAATGGTGACGATGACCAGCAGGCAATAGCCCAGCATGACCGGCAGGAGGTGCTGCGCGCGCGTATGCGTAATCGTAAGGGACTGCACGGCTATGGAAGGTACAGGAGGGGAAGACTTGGACGTCATCGGTATTTCCGGTTGTTCGGGGCCTCCCGTTTTGGAGGGATGCGACCAAGATTCTTCGATTGTTCGGCTTATCCGAAACCTAGCCTTAACCTTCTCAAGAAATAGTAAAATCTCCAGGAGCCGCGTTTCGGCTGCCCGAACATGTGTATCGAGTAAGTTCATGGGCCAGACACCAGTACCGGACGTGGCGGTCCTTATTCCCTGCTATAATGAGGCTGGCACCATTGCCTCGGTGGTGCGCGGTTTCCGTACCGCCCTGCCGCAGGCGCGGGTCTATGTCTATGACAATAATTCCACCGATGGTACGGCGCTGGCCGCCATGCTGGCCGGTGCCGAGGTGTTGCAAGAACGCAGGCAGGGCAAGGGTCATGTGGTGCGCCGGATGTTTGCCGATGTTGACGCCGATGTCTATCTGATGGCTGATGGCGATGGCACCTATGCGCCGCAGGATGCGAATGCGTTGATCCATCTGCTGATAGAAGAGCGCGCCGACATGGTGGTCGCCACGCGCCGCAATGTCCACAATGATGCCGGGCGTCAGGGGCATGCGCTTGGCAATCGCCTGTTCAACGGGCTCTACCGCTTTCTGTTTGGCCCGGGCTTTACCGATATCTTCTCCGGCTACCGTGCCTTTTCGCGCCGCTATGTCAAAACCTTTCCGGCGGTGTCGGCAGGCTTTGAAATCGAGACGGAAATGTCTGTTCATGCCTCACGGCTGAAATTGCCGGTGGTGGAACTGGAACTGGACTACGGACGCAGGCCCGAAGGCTCTCATTCCAAGCTATCAACCTTGCGCGACGGCGCAAAAATCCTCTGGATGTTCGCGATGTTGTCCAAGGAGACGCGGCCATTCGCGACGTTCTCGGCGCTGGCCGGGCTGGTCCTGGCGATAAGCCTCGGTTTCATGGTGCCGGTTCTGGGCGAGTATTTCACCACCGGCCTCGTTTCGCGGCTGCCGACCTGGGTCCTGTCGGTGGCGCTGCTGTTGATGAGCCAGCTATTGTTTATTGCAGGGCTGATCCTGGATTCGCTGTCACGGGCGCGGGCCGAGCATTTGCGGCTTTCCTACATCGCCTTGCCCGCCTTTGTCGCTCATCAAAACCCGGCCTTATCAGCGGTTGATTCCGCCATCGATCCGGCTCGGTCGGCTGCGGACGCTGCATGACGAAGCTGGTCCGTTTTGCTCTGGTTGGCAGTGCGGGTTTTGCCGTGGATGCCGGGCTTTTATGGCTGCTTCTGTCTTACAGCGCTCTCGGCCCCTTGGCGGCCCGCGCCCTTGCCATTCTGGCGGCCCTGCTCGTCACCTGGTGGCTCAACCGGGCCTTCACCTTCGGAGCGTCCCGGCGAAGCCTCGCCGTCGAGGGCTTTCGCTATGGCTCGGTCGGGCTCGTCTCGTCGCTGGTCAATTACGGTCTTTATGCCGGGTTGTTGATCGCCATCCCGGCACTCAATCCTTTCGCGGCGCTGGTTTTCGCATCGCTTGCCGCGATGGCTTTCAGCTTTTTCGGCTATTCTCGGTTTGTGTTTCGCCGTTGAAGCACTGAAATCGGTTGGATCAAACCGGCTCCCAACCATCCTTTTCGCTCGCCCGGTAAATCGCATCGATGAAGCGCTGGTTGGCGCGGGAGTTTTCCAGCGTCACAACATCGCTCTCCTCACCCCGCGCCGCCTTGGCAAACGCCTCAGCCTCCAGACGATATTGGCGGCTATCGGGAAAGCGGAAGATTTGCGATTCGCTGTGGTTGCGGTTGGTCAGTTCCAGCTCTTCCGCCCCCCAGCGGTCGGCATTGAACGGTGATTTCACCTCGATAAACCCTTCATCCCCATGAAACACCATTGTCTGGCGGGCGGCCATCTGCGTGGCGATGTAAAAGCTTATCTCGAAGCTGCCGAAATCGGCCTTGACGCTGGAATAGATGTCGGTGCCGAATTCAGGGTCGCGTTGCGTCACCGCCTGCACTCGTACTGGCTCAAGGCCCGTCACGAAGCGGGTGGTGATGGTCGGATAGACACCGATATCCGGCAGCGCGCCGCCGCCGAGTTCCGGGATATTGCGCATATTGCCGGGGTCGCGGTTAAAGTAAGTGAACGATCCCTGCACATGCCGCAGTTTGCCGATGGCGCCATTAGCCAGAAGGGCGCGGACCTTGTGCCAGACAGGCGCATAGGTGACCATGAAGGCTTCCGAAATCAGCACCTTGTTGCGGTCGCGCGCGGCAATCAGGCTGTCGATGTCCGCCGCTTTCAGGGCAATCGGCTTTTCGCACAGCACATGCTTGCCCGCATCGGCAGCTTTTATCGTCCATTCCACATGCTGGGCGGTCGGCAGGGGAATATAGACGGCGTCGATCAGGTCGGAAGCCAGCATGTCTTCATAGGAGCCGAAGGCATGCGGCACGGAAAATCGGTCAGCCATGGCGCGGGCCTTGGCAAGGTCACGGCTGGCAATGGCGCTGACCACAGCCCCTTCCGCATCCTGAATGGCGGGAACGACCAGTTCACGGCCGATTTTCGCCGTCGATAAAATTCCAAACCGCAGCATGTCCTATCTCCTCCGCAAATCGTATTTCTGTAGACGACACATAACGCCTATGCCCGGATTGTGAACAGGGCTTGGTTGTTATCGGTGCAGTCCGCGTTATTTTCCTGTCGAATTTCCCTTCTCGATTTGTCATGGAGACCTATCATGCAGAAACGAAATCTCGGCCGCTCCGGCCTCACAATCGCCCCCGTCGTATTCGGCGGCAATGTGTTCGGCTGGACGGCGGATGAGCAAATCTCGTTTAGGCTGCTCGATGCGTTTTTCGATGCTGGTTATAATGCCATCGATACGGCTGATGTGTATTCGCGTTGGATAGACGGCCATTCCGGCGGTGAATCCGAAACCGTGATTGGCAAATGGCTGAAACAGGGACATGTCGCCCGCGACAAGGTGGTGATTGTCACCAAGGTCGGCATGGATATGGGCCAGGGCAAGCCGGCGCTTTCGGCCAAATGGATTGTCGAGGCGGTTGAAAACTCCCTGAAGCGGCTTCAGACCGACTATATTGATCTCTATCTATCGCATACCTTTGATGCCGATACGCCGCATGAGGAAACGCTGGGTGCCTATGCCAAGCTGAAGGATGAGGGCAAGATCCGCGCCTTCGGTTGCTCGAATTTCGATGCCGCCCAATTGCAGGCATCCTTCGATGCAGCGGCCAAGGCTGGCCTGCCGCGCTATGATGTGATCCAGCCGGAGTATAATCTCTATACCCGCGAGAAATTCGAGGGGTCGCTGGCAGAGCTTTGCATGCGTGAAGAGATCGGAGTGATCAGCTATTACGCGCTGGCAGCAGGCTTTCTCACCGGAAAATATCGCCAAGTGGAAGATGCCGAGGGCAAGGCGCGCTCCTACCGCGTCACCAACTATCTGAACGACAAGGGCCACCGCATCCTCGTCGCCCTGGACGCGGTCGCAGCCGAGACCGGCACGACCCCTGCCACGGTTGCCATTGCCTGGGTCGCAGCCCGCCCCGGCATTACCGCGCCCATCGCCTCGGCCACCAGCCTGTCGCAGCTTGAAGCGATGGTCAGGGCTGGAACGCTTGAATTATCTGCGGCGCAGATGCAAAGCCTGAATGAGGCCGGAGCAGACTAACGAGGCATGGCGAGCCGATAGGGCTTTGCGCGGGCAATAATTCGGCTCAATTCCGGTGCCGGAAGAAATCGACGAAGGCGCGCAGGGCCGGTCGCATCTGGCGGCGGGTGGGATAATAGATATAAAAGCCGTCAAACGGCGGGCACCAGTCTTCCAACACCCGGATCAGCCTGCCCTCGCGGATGTCTTTGTCTACCCGCTGGTCAAAGACAAAGGCCAGCCCGACACCCTTTAGCGCCGCCAGCCGGATCAGTCGCTGGTCGGCCAGTGTCAGAACATCAGGCACATCCACGGCAATCTGCTTGCCGTGTTTTTCCAATTCCCAGCGATAGATCCGCCCGCTGGAAAAGCGGCGGCGAATGCAGCGATGCTCCATCAGGTCATGTGGGTGGACGGGCAGGGGATGCCTTTCGAAATAGCGGGGTGCGCCGATAATCGTGCCGCTGATCGGTCCGCTCGCCTTGACCGCCACCATATCTGCTTCCAGATGTTCGCCAAGCCGAAGTCCTGCGTCGAAACCCTTTTCGACAATATCCTCGAACGGATCATTGGTGATCAGTTCGAGTTGGATATCCGGATAGAGGCCGAGGAAGTCTCCAAGTCGCGGTACAATCAGGTCTTCAGCAGCCAGCGCCGGCATGGTGATCCGCAGCGGTCCGGCAGGATTGGATTTGTTTTCCGCCAGGGTTTCCAGCGCCGTACCGATATCGGCCAGCGCTGGTGCCAGCTTTTGCAGCAATTGCCGCCCCTCTTCGGTCGGAGCGACGCTGCGGGTGGTGCGCGCCAGCAGCCGCACGCCAAGGCTGGCCTCCAGCGCCGACACTGCATGGCTGACAGCAGAAGGCGCAATGCCCAGCTCTTCCGCCGCCTTCCTGAAGCTCGATGTTTCGGCCACCGTTGCCAGCACGGCCAGTTGGGATAATTGAATTCTGTTCATTGTTCTATTTGTTAGAACGGTAATTGCGCATTTGCATCCATTATCTTTCGCGGCAAAGGCGGTATTTTGTTTCTAGAGCGTCGCTGCAATTCATAGAATAGCAGCGACGCTCTAGCTCTTTGTTTTGCGCATTTCCGGACGGAAAACCGGTTTCCACTTTTCCTGGAAATGCTTTATCGATCCTGATTGAGAAGGTGAAGACCATGAAAACCCGAAAACTCGGCTCCGACCTGTCCGTCTCGGCTATTGGCCTTGGCTGCATGGGTATGAGCCATGCCTATAGTCCGTCGGCTGATGAAAGCGCTTCGCTTGCCACGCTGGCGCGGGCCGTCGAGCTTGGCGTGACATTCTTCGACACGGCTGAAGTCTACGGGCCGTTCACAAATGAAATTCTGGTCGGCAAGGGGTTGAAGCCCTATCGCGACCAGGTGGTGATCGCCACCAAGTTCGGCTTCAAGATCGACCCGACGCAATCCTCACAGAATGCCATGGTCGGGCTCGATAGCCGGCCTGCACATCTGAAAGCGGTGGCCGAGGCCTCGTTGCAACGGCTCGGCATTGATGTTATCGACCTTTTCTACCAGCACCGTGTCGATCCCGATGTGCCGATTGAAGAAACAGTCGGGGCGATGGCCGATCTGGTGAAACAGGGCAAAGTGCGCGCCCTTGGCCTGTCGGAGGCCAGCGCCGAGACCTTGCGTCGCGCCCATGCCGTCCATCCCATCGCCGCCATTCAGAGCGAATATTCCCTCTGGACCCGTGACCCCGAGGAAAACGGCGTGCTCGACACCTGCCGTGAACTGGGTATCGGCTTCGTACCCTTCAGTCCGCTCGGTCGCGGCACATTGACTGGTGCGTTGAAGAACCTCGATGGCCTCTCCGACACCGATTTCCGCCGGGGTCTGCCCCGCTTCCAGCAGGAAAATTTCGACGCCAATCTGGCGCTGGTCAAGACGCTGGAAGACATGGCAAAAGCGAAGGGTGCGACAGCCGCCAAGCTGGCCCTGGCCTGGGTGCTAGCCCAGGGTGATTTCATCGTGCCGATCCCGGGGACGACGAAAATAGCCAATCTGGAAAAGAATATCGGTTCCGTTGATATCGTCCTGAGTGAGGAAGAGGTGAGGGCCTTGGGAGATCTCTTGTCGCCGCAGAAGGTGGCAGGCGGGCGCTATCCCGAAAAAATGGCGGCGATGGCCAATAAGTAACCAAATCACATCGCCATAAAAAATCTCCCCGGCATAGGTTTTGCCGGGGAGATGAAGTCCGTTGACGGGCGGATCAGCCCTTGTAGTGCTTGCCGTGGCGCAGCGGCGGGCCATTATCCAGCGACTTTGGCGTGGATGGCGGCATATAGGCGAGCTTCAGCGAGGCGAGTGTCGCTCCGAGATTGACGCCGAGCGTGCTTTCCAGCGCGATAGGCTGCAAGGCGACCGAGCCTTGGAAACCGCCCATCAGCAGGTTGACCGCACCGCCAAAACCAACAGCGGCATTGGCGCTGGTACCGCCATAGCTACCTTGCAAGGCGCCTTCCACCAGGCGACCTGGTGCATACACCGCCCAGGCCATTTTTCCGCCCTGCACATAGCCCAGATCGATGCCGAGCTTGCTAAGCGTGCCTTGGTAATATTCGACCGGTGCCGATGTTGTCGGCTTGAATTCGCAAGTCAGGTCGCGGCTGGAGCCGACGACCGCACTGATGCCGGGGCTCATTTCGCAGGTGAGCATGCCAACCTGCACCGCGGCTTTGGCGCCCGTGGCGCCCAGCGGAACCGCGAGGGCGGCGGTGACAAACAGAGCTGAGAGCTTTGTGAGCGATGACATGGGAAACTCCTTCATGGATAAGTCTATAGATCCACCTTATGCCGCCAAAGACGGCAATATCGTGCCGACGTCTCAAGTCCATAAACTGAATTTTGTTCCATGCCGTGCCATATACCGCAGAGGATCGACAATGCTTTGCGCTCTGTCAATTGTTCTCGTGACCTATATGCAGCAGATATAAAGTGCTACAGTGAAGCATGGCAGCCGACCTTGGCTGCCATGCTCATTTTATCGAAAAGCCATAGGCGGCGTTATCAAGCGCTGGCTGCCGACCCACCGGTTACGGAGGCAACATAGCTCTGGATGCCGCCGGATGAAGGCTGGTAGATGCCGATCAGATTGTTTTCCAAAATGGAATTACCGGTGCAGATGCCGTCGGCGGCGGGGTTTGCGATTGCAATCCAGGTCGCCTCACCATAGGAGCCATCGGCCTTGCGGCTGATAATAGCCACGGCTGCGCCCTTGTCGGTTTCCGCTGCAAGACTGTAGCCCTCACCAAGTTCGGTTATGCCCTCGAAATGGGTGATCAGCCCCGGATCGTTATTGCCGCTGAAGGTGGTGACATGGCTAATGGTCCCGGTGGCCGCATCGTAGCTGAAGACCAGTCCCTTGTTCAGTCCGCCATCGGCCTTGCTGCCGCCGACAATCGTGTAGGAACCGTCATCCCTGTTCTGCCAGACACCGTAGGCGGTGGTCAGCGGTCCAAGGTCCAACAAAGTATAGGTCTTCGTCTTGATATGATAAATGAACGCATTCGCCGATCCCGGCTGCTTTTCGAGATCGTAGTTGCCAACGACCAGATCGCCCATCGTGCTATGAGCAATGACATTGGCCACAGTCCCGCCCGCCAGATCGGCCGGCAGGTCGAGTGCCGTCCATACGCCTGAACCGTCAATCGGGCCCTGATAGATCATCCCGTGATCGCCCTTGCCGCCCTCGCTATATTTATAGCTCCCGACAACCCGGACATTACCCTTGCCGATCCCTGGGTCGAACAGCGGGGTCGTCGGCCCGTAAAACACTGCAGACGTAACGGTCTGTCCGGAAAATGCTGGTTGAAAATAATGATAACCGGAACTGTCGGTCGGATAAAGCGGCCCGCTATAGAGGAGAGCCTGCGGTTGCTTGCTTGTTGCCTGCTGGTAACTGCCGGTGATGATAACCGGACGGCTATCACCGCCATCCTGGCGAATGCCTGTCACGCTATAATCCGCAGCAAAAATATCATGATAAATGACGGCTAGTTCGCTCATGCCACTCTGTCCTCCCAACCAATGTTTACTGACAGGAGTGTGTTAACGGTATAATCTTAACGAGTGTTTTAATTTATTACAATTTTAAGATGATTTTGGTGTATGGGAAGCTGTTCCTTCACGCGCTTTGCAATGGGCGCTGCGAGATATCGCAAAACCGTATCTGCCGGCAGGTTTTTCCACGACACCCCGATCATCTCGCTGAGCGATAACCGGTCACCCTTGACGGCTTGATAGCTGACCGCAAGTTCGGTTTCGATCATCCCGACTTGCAGCACCCGGCAATAAGCGCCCGGTCGTGCTGCTTTGGCATAGCGCTTTACGAAACTGGAATCCTCCATACGGGCCGAGAATGTGGCGCAGGGAATACGCGGCGCGGTCACTTCCAGCAATATGTCACCGATGGAAAGCCGGTCGCCGACGGCAAGCTCGCGGTTGTCGAGACCGTCGATGACCAGATTTTCGCCAAACAGGCCGGGTGCGATCTGCCGGTTCAGTTGTGTCTCCCACCATTGCAAGGTCAGCGCACCTTCCAGGTAAATCGCCTGGTCCGGCCCGCCATGATGCTTACGATTCAGCACCGCATCGCCGACGAGACCGTATTCATCGACCATCACCGGACCTGTCCGCGCCGATTTGAAAATCCCTGTCCTGTAACTTTTACCGGGCAAGGTTTGTGGTTGACCAAGGCAGACCGCGAGGATTTTCATGAGGCTGTTCTCCTTCGGCGATTCCGTTTCCGATAGATATGGGCTAAGAACGCGCCATGGCAAAGCGAGTCACTGGTCCCGAAATCGAAAAACTGATCCAGCTCCTGGCGAAAGTGCCGGGGCTCGGCCCCCGTTCGGCCCGAAGAGCAGCGCTGCATCTGATCAAGAAGCGCGAGCAATTGATGGGGCCGCTGGCGCTGGCCATGGGCGAGGCCCACGCGAAGGTGAAGATCTGCTCCTGTTGCGGCAATGTCGATACGATTGATCCCTGCACTGTCTGTACCGACGAGCGGCGCGACCAATCGGTGATTATCGTCGTGGAAGATGTTTCCGATCTCTGGGCGCTGGAACGGTCGGGCGCGATGAATGTCGCCTATCATGTGCTGGGCGGTACGCTGTCGCCGCTCGATGGCGTCGGGCCTGACGATCTCAACATCAAGGGTCTGATTGACCGGGTGGCAAAGGGCGGCGTGCGGGAAATCATCATCGCGGTCAATGCCACGGTGGAAGGCCAGACCACGGCCCATTACATTACCGATCACCTGGCCGGGCTAGGGGTGAAAACCACCCGGCTTGCTCATGGCGTGCCTGTCGGCGGAGAACTGGACTATCTGGACGAGGGTACGCTCTCGGCGGCACTTCGCGCCCGCACGCTGATATAGATCGATGCTGATAATAGACATCTGACCGATAATTTCTGACCGGGAGACGACATGCCCCATTTTCGCCGCCCCCTGATGGCTGCGCTTGCAGCAGCCTTCTGCTTTCTGGCGATCAAATCTGCGATGGCAGCACCATCGAAAGCGCAGGTGGAAAGCCAGTTCCAGTCCTGGATCAGCCGGGACCTCTGGCCGCAAGCCAAACAGGCCGGTATTTCGCAGGCAACCTTTACCTCGGTGATGAAGACGGTGAAGCTCGACTGGTCGCTTCCCGATCTGGCGCCCCCCGGCTTCCCTCCACCGAAGCAGCGTCCGCAGAGCCAGGCGGAATTTTCCTCTCCCGGCCCGTATTTCCGTGAGGCCCGCATGCAGGCGCTGGCCGCGAGCGGCAGAGCGCTGGCTGATCAATACGCCTCGACATTGAAGAAAATCGAGGCCAAATACGGCGTTCCCGGTCCGATTCTTCTGGCGCTTTGGGGTCGGGAAACCGGCTATGGCCGGGCGAAACTTCCCTATGAAGCGGTTGATGTTCTGGCCACCAGCGCCTTCATGTCCACACGGCAAGAGCTTTTCACCCGCGAGCTGATCGATGCGCTGCATATTATCGACGGCAAGGATATTGCTGCCAACGCCATGCTGAGTTCAAGCGCGGGAGCGCTGGGCCAGCCGCAATTCATGCCCTCGAGCTTCCTGCAATATGCGGTGGATTTTGACGGTGACGGTCATCGCAATATCTGGACCTCGGTGCCGGACAGCCTGGCTTCCATGGCCAATTTCCTGGTGCAGAAAGGCTGGCAGCGTGGTCGTGACTGGGGGTTCGAAGTGACGATACCGTCCGGCGTCTCCTGCGCCCAGGAAGGGCCGGATCTGGCAAAGCCGATGTCGGCCTGGGCGGCAACCGGCATCAGCCGCATTGGCGGCAAAGCCTTCCCGAAACAGGATCTGTCTGCCCCAACCATGATGCTGGTTCCCGCCGGAACCCATGGGCCGGAATTTCTGGTGACGCCGAATTTCTACGTGCTGAAGGAATATAACAATTCCGACCTGTACGCCCTGTTTATTGGCAATCTTGCCGACCGGATCGCCTATGGTTCAGGCAGCTTTTCGGCACCATGGGGCGATGTCGGCCACATGCTGCGCTCCGACGTGCAGTCCATGCAGCAGACGCTGGTGAAAAAGGGCTATGATGTCGGCAAGGCCGATGGTCTCGCAGGCTTCAAGACCCGACGGTCGCTGGGCGACTGGCAGGCGAAAAACGGGCTGAAACCGACCTGCTTTCCCGATGAGGGCCTGAAGGCGAAATTGAAGTAAGAAAATGCCGCCGAGACAGTGATCTCGACGGCATTTCGCGCTTTACATCAATGTGTCGCTGGATGTCAGGCTGGCATAGCTCAAGCCATGCACTGTCAGCGTATCGCCGTTGCCGAAGTTGAACAGCACGCCGTCCTCAATCTCGCTCGCATAGGCGGCGGCGTCGCTGACCGTGGCAAAGCCCATGCCGGTCAGATCGATTGTGTCCGACGAGGCCTGGAAGTCGAAAACGACATCATTGCCATAGCTGGTGTTGAACACGAACACATCGCTGCCTTCACCACCGTAAAGTCCGTCATTGCCGGTGCCACCATCCAGCACGTCATCACTAGCCCCACCCGATAGCACGTTGGCCCCGGTGTCTCCCGTCAGCGTATCGGCATAGGCCGATCCTTCAACGTTTTCGATGCTGGTGAATACATCGCCTGTGGCGTAACCGCCGGAGACAGTTTTCATGAGAAGATTAATGGTCACGGCTGCGGTGGAATCGCTGTAGCTTGCCGTGTCGCTTCCGTCGCCACCGTCAATGGTATCACCACCGCTGCCGCCACGGATCGTATCGTTTCCAGCATAGCCATAGAGCTTATCGACACCGCCCTGACTGACAATGACATTGTCGGCACCATTGCCATAACCGAGAAAATTGGTCGAGTCGGTGTGGGTGAGGTTTTCGAAATTGGTTTTCAGCGTGTAGCTGGTCAAGGTTGTTTCAACCATATCCGTGCCAGCGCCTGCGTCTTCGACCAAAACCGTCGTTGTGGCAATCTGACTGACGACATAGGTATCATCTCCTTTGCCGCCTGCCAGGGTGATGGAGCTCGATGCGGTGAATGTGTCGTTGAAGCTCGACCCGGTGATGTTTTCGATGCTCTGGAACGTATCGCCCTCGGCATCGTCCCCGGTGAAGACACCGGTGAGGAGATTGATTTGGACGGCTGCTAGAGAACTGGCATAGCTTGCCGTGTCCGTGCCATCGCCACCGATCAGCATATCGGCTCCCTCGCCACCTACTAGGGTGTCAGCATCATTCCCGCCGCTCAACGTGTCGGCACCCTCGCCACCTGTCAGGGTGTCGTTGCCGCTACCGCCGTCGAGAACGTTGTTGCCATCATCCCCCGTCAGCGTGTCGGCATTGCTGGAACCCGTCAGGTTCTCGATACTGGTGAATGTATCGCCAGCCGCTTCGCCGCCGGTGGCAAGATTGGTCTTGAGGTTGACATTGACCGCTGCACTTCCGGCATAGCTCGCCGTGTCGGTGCCCGATCCGCCGTTTAGAACGTCGGCACCCGCCTTGCCGATCAGCGTATCGTTGCCAGCACCGCCGGTGATCGTGTTGTCCTGCCCGTTTCCTTGGCCGGTGAAGTCGCCGGTTCCTGTGTATTCGAGCGTTTCGACATAGTTCGACAGCGTGTAGTTTACCGAGGTCTGGACCGTGTCACTGCCCGCACCTGTGTCTTCGGAGATGGTGACGCTGCTGCTGCCCACGACATAGGTATCATCTCCTTTGCCGCCCGCCAGGGTGATGGAGCTTGATGCGGTGAATGTGTCGTTGAAGCTCGACCCGGTAATCTTTTCGATTGAGGTCAGCGTATCGCCCTCGGCATCGTCCCCGGTGAAGACACCGGTGAGGAGATTGATTTGGACGGCTGCTAGAGAACTGGCATAGCTTGCCGTGTCCGTGCCATCGCCACCGATCAGCATATCGGCACCCTCTCCACCTACCAGGGTGTCAGCATCATTCCCGCCGCTCAACGTGTCGGCACCCTCGCCACCTGTCAGGGTGTCATCGCCGCTACCGCCGTCGAGAACGTTGTTGCCATCATCGCCCGTCAGCGTGTCGGCATTGCTGGAACCCGTCAGGTTCTCGATACTGGTGAATGTATCGCCAGCCGCTTCGCCGCCGGTGGCAAGATTGGTCTTGAGGTTGACATTGACCGCCGCACTTCCGGCATAGCTTGCCGTGTCGGTGCCTTCGCCGCCGTTCAGGCTGTCGGCACCTGCCTTGCCGATCAGTGTATCGTTGCCAGCGCCGCCGGTGATCGTGTTGTCCTGCGCGCTCCCGGTACCGGTAAAGTTGCTGGTTCCTGTGTATTCGAGCGTTTCGACATAGTTCGACAGCGTGTAGTTTACCGAGGTCCAGACCTTGTCATTGTCTCCACCTGTGTCTTCGGAGATGGTGACGCTGCTGCTGCCCACAACATAGGTATCATTCCCTTTGCCGCCCGCCAGGGTGATGGAGCTCGATGCGGTGAATGTGTCGTTGAAGCTCGACCCGGTGATGTTTTCGATGCTCTGGAACGTATCGCCCTCGGCATCGTCCCCGGTGAAGACACCGGTGAGGAGATTGATTTGGACGGCTGCTAGAGAACTGGCATAGCTTGCCGTGTCCGTGCCATCGCCACCGATCAGCATATCGGCACCCTCTCCACCTACCAGGGTGTCAGCATCATTCCCGCCGCTCAACGTGTCGGCACCCTCGCCACCTGTCAGGGTGTCATCGCCGCTACCGCCGTCGAGAACGTTGTTGCCATCATCGCCCGTCAGCGTGTCGGCATTGCTGGAACCCGTCAGGTTCTCGATACTGGTGAATGTATCGCCAGCCGCTTCTCCGCCGGTGGCAAGATTGGTCTTGAGGTTGACATTGACCGCTGCACTTCCGGCATAGCTCGCCGTGTCGGTGCCCGATCCGCCGTTTAGAACGTCGGCACCCGCCTTGCCGATCAGCGTATCGTTGCCAGCACCGCCGGTGATCGTGTTGTTCTGCGCGTTTCCTTGGCCAGTGAAATCGCCGGTTCCTGTGTATTCCAGCGTTTCGACATAGTTCGACAGCGTGTAGTTTACCGAGGTTCGGACCGTGTCATTGTCTCCCCCTGTGTCTTCGGAGATGGTGACGCTGCTGCTGCCCACGATATAGGTATCATCCCCTTTGCCGCCTGCCAGGGTGATGGAGCTCGATGCGGTGAATGTGTCGTTGAAGCTCGACCCGGTGATGTTTTCGATGCTCTGGAACGTATCGCCCTCGGCATCGTCCCCGGTGAAGACACCGGTGACGAGATTGATTTGGACGGCTGCTAGAGAACTGGCGTAGCTTGCCGTGTCCGTGCCATCGCCACCGATCAGCATATCGGCTCCCTCTCCACCTACCAGGGTGTCAGCATCATTCCCGCCGCTCAGCGTGTCGGCTCCTTCGCCACCTGTCAGGGTGTCGTTGCCGCTACCGCCGTTGAGAACGTTGTTGCCATCATCGCCCGTCAGCGTGTCGGCATTGCTGGAACCCGTCAGGTTCTCGATACTGGTGAATGTATCGCCAGCCGCTTCTCCGCCGGTGGCAAGATTGGTCTTGAGGTTGACATTGACCGCCGCACTTTCTGTATAGCTTGCCGTGTCGGTGCCTTCACCGCCGTTCAGGATGTCGGCACCCGCCTTGCCGATCAGTGTATCGTTGCCAGCACCGCCGGTGATCGTGTTATCCTGCCCGTTTCCTTGGCCGGTGAAGTCGCCGGTTCCTGTGTATTCCAACGCTTCGACATAGTTCGACAGCGTGTAGTTTACCGAGGTGTGGACCGTGTCATTGCCCGCACCTGTGTCTTCGGAGATGGTGACGCTGCTGCTGCCCACAACATAGGTATCATTCCCTTTGCCGCCCGCCAGGGTGATGGAGCTCGATGCGGTGAATGTGTCGTTGAAGCTCGACCCGGTGATCTTTTCGATGCTCTGGAACGTATCGCCCTCGGCATCGTCCCCGGTGAAGACACCGGTGAGGAGATTGATTTGGACGGCTGCTATAGAACTGGCGTAGCTTGCCGTGTCCGTGCCATCGCCACCGATCAGCATATCGGCTCCCTCTCCACCTACCAGGGTGTCAGCATCATTCCCGCCGCTCAGCGTGTCGGCTCCTTCGCCACCTGTCAGGGTGTCGTTGCCGCTACCGCCGTTGAGAACGTTGTTGCCATCATCGCCCGTCAGCGTGTCGGCATTGCTGGAACCCGTGAGGTTCTCGATACTGGTGAATGTATCGCCAGCCGCTTCACCGCCGGTGGCAAGATTGGTCTTGAGGTTGACATTAACCGCTGCACTTTCTGTATAGCTTGCCGTGTCGGTGCCTTCGCCGCCGTTCAGGCTGTCGGCACCCGCCTTGCCGATCAGCGTATCGTTGCCAGCGCCGCCGGTGATCGTGTTGTTCTGCCCGTTTCCTTGGCCGGTGAAGTCGCCGGTTCCTGTGTATTCCAACGCTTCGACATAGTTTGACAGCGTGTAGTTTACAGAGGTCTGGACCGTGTCACTGCCCGCACCTGTGTCTTCGGAGATGGTGACGCTGCTGCTGCCCACGATATAGGTATCATCCCCTTTGCCGCCTGCCAGAGTGATGGAGCTTGATGCGGTGAATGTGTCGTTGAAGCTCGACCCGGTAATCTTTTCGATTGAGGTCAGCGTATCGCCCTCGGCATCGCCCCCGGTGGAGACGCCGGTGACGAGATTGATTTGGACGGCTGCTAGAGAACTGGCATAGCTTGCCGTGTCAGTGCCATCGCCACCGATCAGCCTGTCGGCACCCTCACCACCTTCGAAGGTGTCACCGTCATTACCACCGCTCAGCGTGTCTGCTCCCTCGCCCCCTCTCATTATGTCAGCACCGTAACCGCCGTTCAGCGTATCGGCACCCTCGCCCCCTGTCAGGGTGTCATTGCCATCGCCACCACTTAGCGTATCGGCACCCTCGCCACCTACCAAGGTGTCATCGCCGCCGTCGCCGCTCAGCGTATCCGCTCCAGTGCCACCTTCCAAGGTGTCACCGTCATTACCACCGATCAGCGTGTCGGCGCCGTCGCCACCTGTCAGGGTGTCTTTGCCGCTGCCGCCATTGAGAACGTTGTTTCCATCATCCCCCGTCAGCGTGTCGGCGTAGTTGGTGCCCGTCAGGTTCTCGATACTGGTGAATGTATCGCCAGCCGCTTCGCCGCCGGTGGCAAGATTGGTCTTGAGGTTGACATTGACCGCTGCACTTTCTGTATAGCTTGCCGTGTCGGTGCCCGATCCGCCGTTCAGGATGTCGGCACCCGCCTTGCCGATCAGCGTATCGTTGCCAGCACCGCCGGTGATCGTGTTATCCTGCGCGCTTCCGGTACCGGTGAAGTCGCCGGTTCCTGTGTATTCCAGCGTTTCGACATAGTTCGACAGTGTGTAGTTTACCGAGGTTCGGACCGTGTCATTGTCTCCACCTGTGTCTTCGGAGATGGTGACGCTGCTGCTGCCCACGATATAGGTATCATCCCCTTTGCCGCCTGCCAGGGTGATGGAGCTCGATGCGGTGAATGTGTCGTTGAAGCTCGACCCGGTGATGTTTTCGATGCTCTGGAACGTATCGCCCTCGGCATCGTCCCCGGTGAAGACACCGGTGACGAGATTGATTTGGACGGCTGTTAGAGAACTGGCGTAGCTTGCCGTGTCCGTGTCCGTGTCTGGGCCATCGCCACCGATCAGCGTGTCGGCACCTTCACCACCTACCAAAGTGTCATTGCCATCGCCACCGCTCAGCGTATCGGCACCCTCGCCACCTCTCAGGATGTCGCCACCGTAACCGCCGTTCAGCGTATCTGCTCCCTCGTCACCTTCCAAAGTGTCATTGCCCTCGCCACCGATCAGCGTGTCGGCACCCTCGCCACCTACCAAGGTGTCAGCGTCATTACCACCGCTCAGCGTGTCGGCACCTTCGCCACCTGTCAGGGTGTCGTTGCCGCTGCCTCCGCTCAGCGTGTCGGCACCCTCGCCACCTGTCAGGGTGTCATCGCCGCTACCGCCGTTGAGAACGTTGTTGCCATCATCGCCCGTCAGCGTGTCGGCATTGCTGGAACCCGTCAGGTTCTCGATACTGTCGAACGTATCGCCAACTGCATCTCCACCAGATTTCTCTCCGGTCTTGAGGTTGACATTGACTGCTGCGCTTCCCTCATAGCTTGCCGTGTCGGTGCCCGATCCGCCGTTTAGAACGTCGGCACCCGCCTTGCCGATCAGTGTATCGTTGCCAGCACCGCCGGTGATCGTGTTATCCTGCGCGCTCCCGGTACCGGTGAAGTCGCCGGTTCCTGTGTATTCCAGCGTTTCGACATAGTCCGACAGCGTGTAGTTTACAGAGGTCCGGACCGTGTCATTGTCTCCACCTGCGCCTTCTGAGATGGTGACGCTGCTGCTGCCCACAACATAGGTATCATTCCCTTTGCCGCCTGCCAGGGTGATGGTGCTTGATGCGGTGAATGTGTCGTTGAAGTCAGAGCCGATGATCTTTTCGATGGTCTGGAACGTATCGCCCTCGGCATCGCCCCCGGTGGAGACGCCGGTGACGAGATTGATTTGGACGGCTGCTAGAGAACTGGCATAGCTTGCCGTGTCCGTGCCATCGCCACCGATCAGCGTATCGGCACCCTCGCCACCTGTCAGGGTGTCGTTGCCGCTGCCGCCATTGAGAACGTTGTTGCCATCATCCCCCGTCAGCGTGTCGGCGTAGCTGGAGCCCGTGAGGTTCTCGATGCTGGTGAATGTATCACCAACTGCGTCTCCCCCTGATTTCTCGCTGGTCTTAAGGTTGACGTTGACCGCTGCACTTCCCTCATAGCTTGCCGTGTCGGTGCCGTCACCGCCGTTCAGGCTGTCGGCACCCGCCTTGCCGATCAGCGTATCGTTGCCAGCACCGCCGGTGATCGTGTTGTCCTGTGCGCTCCCGGTGCCGGTAAAGTCGCCAGTTCCTTTGTATTCCAGCGTTTCGACATAGTCCGACAGCGAGTAGTTTACAGAGGTCCAGACCTTGTCAACGCTGCCCCCGCCTGTGTCTTCGGAGATGGTGACGCTGCTGCTGCCCACGACATAGGTATCATCTCCTTTGCCGCCCGCCAGGGTGATGGAGCTCGATGCGGTGAATGTGTCGTTGAAGTCTGAGCCGGTGATGTTTTCGATGCTCTGGAACGTATCGCCCTCGGCATCGCCCCCGGTGGAGACGCCGGTGACAAGATTGATTTGGATGGCTGTTAGAGAACTGGCATAGCTTGCCGTGTCAGTGCCCTCGCCACCGATCAGCGTATCGGCACCCTCGCCACCTACCAAGGTGTCAGCGTCATTACCACCGCTCAGCGTGTCGGCACCTTCGCCACCTGTCAGGGTGTCGTTGCCGCTGCCTCCGCTCAGCGTGTCGGCACCCTCGCCACCTGTCAGGGTGTCATCGCCGCTACCGCCGTTGAGAACGTTGTTGCCATCATCGCCCGTCAGCGTGTCGGCATTGCTGGAACCCGTCAGGTTCTCGATACTGTCGAACGTATCGCCAACTGCATCTCCACCAGATTTCTCTCCGGTCTTGAGGTTGACATTGACTGCTGCGCTTCCCTCATAGCTTGCCGTGTCGGTGCCCGATCCGCCGTTTAGAACGTCGGCACCCGCCTTGCCGATCAGTGTATCGTTGCCAGCACCGCCGGTGATCGTGTTATCCTGCGCGCTCCCGGTACCGGTGAAGTCGCCGGTTCCCGTGTATTCCAACGCTTCGACATAGTCCGACAGCGTGTAGTTTACAGAGGTCCGGACCGTGTCATTGTCTCCACCTGTGTCTTCGGAGATGGCGACACCGCGGCCGCCCACAACATAGGTATCATTCCCTTTGCCACCTGCCAGGGTGATAGAGGTTGATGCGGTGAATGTGTCGTTGAAGTCTGAGCCGGTGATCTTTTCGATGGTCTGGAACGTATCGCCCTCGGCATCGCCCCCGGTGGAGACGCCGGTGACAAGATTGATTTGGATGGCTGCTAGAGAACTGGCATAGCTTGCCGTGTCCGTGCCATCGCCACCGATCAGCGTATCGGCACCCTCGCCACCTACCAAGGTGTCATCGCCGCTACCGCCGTTGAGAACGTTGTTGCCATCATCGCCCGTCAACGTGTCGGCGTAGCTGGAGCCCGTGAGGTTTTCGATGCTGGTGAACGTATCCCCAACTGCATCTCCACCCGATTTCGCGCCGGTTTTGAGGTTGACATTGACCGCCGCACTTCCGGCATAGCTTGCCGTGTCGGAACCGTCACCGCCGGCCAAAGTGTCGTTGCCGCCGCCGCCGTTGAGAACGTTGTCGCCATCATCACCCGTCAGCGTGTCGGAATAGCTGGAGCCAGTTAGGTTCTCGATGCTAGTGAACGTATCGCCAACTGCATCTCCACCGGATGTAACACTGGTCTTGAGGTTGATATTGACCGCTGCACTTCCCTTATAGCTTGCCGTGTCGGTGCCCGATCCGCCGTTCAGGCTGTCGGCACCCGCCTTGCCGATCAGCGTATCGTTGCCGGCGCCACCGATGATCGTGTTGTCCTGCGCACTCCCTGTACCGGTAAAGTCGCCGGTTCCTATATATTCCAGGGTTTCGAAATAGGTCGAGAGAGTGTAATCAAAAGTGGTTTGGACCGTGTCACTGCCCCCACCTGCGCCTTCGGAGATGGTGACGTTGCTGCCCACGACATAGGTATCGTCACCTTTTCCACCTGCCAGGATGATGAAATTCGATGCGGTGAATGTGTCGTTGAAGTCCGACCCGGCGATCCATTCGATTGAGGTCAGCGTATCTCCCTCGGCATCGCCCCCGGTGAACACGTCAGTGACGAGATTGATTTGGACGGCTGCTGACGAACTGGCATAGCTTGCCGTGTCCGTGGCCGTGCCATCGCCACCGATCAGCGTATCTGCTCCCCGGCCTCCTACCAAGGTGTCACCGTCATTGCCACCGTAGAGCGTATCGTCGCCCTCACCACCTACCAAGGTGTCACCGTCATTGCCACCGTAGATTGTATCGTCGCCCTCACCACCTGCCAGGGTGTCACTCCCACTACCGCCATTGAGAACGTTGTTGCCATCATCTCCCGTCAGCGTATCGTTATAACCTGACCCTGTCAGGTTCTCGATGCTGTCGAACGTATCGCCAGCGGCATCTCCACCTGATGTGATGCCGGTCTTGAGGTTGACATTGACCGCCGCGCTTCCACCATAGCTTGCCGTGTCGGAACCCGACCCGCCCTTTAGAACGTCAGCTCCTGCCCCGCCATCTAGCGTATCGTTACCATCGCTACCGTTTAATATGTCGTCGCCAGCTAGGCCCGAAATTGTATCTGCCGCTGTTGTTCCGTTTAAAGTATTATTTCCAGAATCGCCCGTTAAAGTC
This sequence comes from Agrobacterium vitis, assembly GCF_013426735.1. NCBI lineage: Bacteria > Pseudomonadati > Pseudomonadota > Alphaproteobacteria > Hyphomicrobiales > Rhizobiaceae > Gillisella > Gillisella vitis. Next base: position 234,864 of record NZ_AP023272.1, on the reverse strand, counting down.
GCCATGTGACATACCCCTGATTGCACCCTGACTTATAAATTGCATATCAAAATATAATCGCATAGAGGGAATATTTTCGTCTAATTTAGCAATATTAAATCATGGATTGTCGCCGTGCATCGCGCAGGCTTGGCGAATCTCGTTTATTGCCAGCCGGGCGTCAAAACCAGGCTTATCGAACTGTTGCAGGCGAGTTGCATCAATGCCTGCTATGCAAGAGTTTGTCAGGCGAACGGGCTGGATTATACGGCAATCATCAATCATGACAGGCCCGGGCAGGACGCGGATGGGACGCTGAAAGAGATCAGATGAGAAACGACATGTGGCAGATCGTCGATCTTGCCCTGCTGGAAAAGTCTTGATTGAATGATCGGCCAATGAAATCAAATTGAAACAGGAGCATGTGGCCGGGACGAAAGCACCCCGGCCACAAGTCGATTTTTACATCAAGGAATCGTTTGACGTCAGGCTTGCATAATTCAAGCCATGCACTGTCAGCGTATCCCCGTTGCCGAAGTTGAACAGCACGCCGTCCTCAATCTCGCTCGCATAAGCGGCAGCATCGGTGGCGGTGGCAAAGCCCATGCCGGTCAGATCGATTGTGTCCGACGAGGCCTGGAAGTCGAAAACGACATCATTGCCATAGCTGGTGTTGAACTCGAACACATCGCTGCCTTCACCACCGTAGAGGGAGTCATTGCCGGTGCTGCCATCCAGCACGTCATCGCCAGCACTGCCGGTCAACACATTGTCGGCGCTGTTGCCGGAGCCGGTGAAGTTGGCCGTGCCGGTATAGGTGAGGTTTTCGAGATTATCGCCCAGCGTATAGCTGGCACTGCTGGTCTTGACGAGATCTGTCCCGGCATCGGCATTTTCCATAATAGTGCTTGCCGAACTGCCGATGTCATAGGTGTCATCGCCAAGGCCGCCCAGCAGGGTCTTGTCGGTGCTTGAGGTGAACGTGTCGCTATAGTCTGACCCGACAACGACCTCAATGCTGCTATACTGGTCGCCCTCGGCGTAACCTCCGTTGCCGACATTCGTCACCAGGTTGACGGACACGCCTGCTGTGGAAAGCGCATAGCTTGCCGTATCCGTCCCCGCGCCACCATTGATTTTCTCTGCGCCGGAGCCCGCCAACACAGTGTCATTGCCGGCACCGACATTATACTCGGCAGCATAGGTGCTACCGGTATAGGTGTCACCGTAAGCGCTGCCGGTGAAGGCCTCGATCCCGGTAAATGTATCGCCCGCCGCGTAACCGGAGCCGGTTCCTGTCGTCAGATCCAGGGCCACCGCCGATGTTGCTGCAGAATAATTGAGCGTGTCGTAATTTCCCGCACCGCCATCGAGGACATCGGCGCCCTCTCCACCGTTCAGGACGTCATTGCCGCCGCCGCCGATCAGAATATCGTCGCCAGCGCCGCCCGTTAACATTTCCGCTACGCTGCTTCCAATCAGCGTGTCATTGAAACTGGAGCCGATGACACGTTCGATGCTGCTGAGTTTATCGCCTTGCGCATCGCCGCCTGTTGCTGTCCCAGTGCTGAGATCCACCGTAACCGCCGCAGACGAGGCTTCATAGGTGATCTTGTCTTGGCCAGCGCCGCCATTGAGGGTGTCAGCACCCGCGCCGCCGATCAATAGGTCATCGCCAGAGCCACCCGATAGCACGTTGGCCCCGGTGTCTCCCGTCAGCGTATCGGCATAGGCCGATCCTTCAACGTTTTCGATGCTGGTGAATACATCGCCTGTGGCGTAACCGCCGGAGACAGTTTTCGTGAGAAGATTAATGGTCACCGCTGCGTTGGAATCGCTGTAGCTTGCCGTATCGCTTCCGTCGCCACCGTCAATGGTATCGCCACCGCTGCCGCCACGGATCGTATCGTTGCCGGCATAGCCATAGAGCTTATCGACGCCGCCCTGACTGACAATGACATTGTCGGCACTATTGCCGTAACCGAGAAAATTGGTCGAGTCGGTGTGGGTGAGATTTTCGAAATTGGTTTTCAGCGTGTAGCTGGTCAAGGTTGTTTCAACCGTGTCCGTGCCAGCGCTGGCCTCTTCGACCAGAACCGTCGTACTGGCACCTTGGCTGACGACATAGGTGTCATTGCCACCGCCACCCGAAAGCGTTCCTGTTGATGCCGACGTGAACCGATCATCATATTGAGACCCGATCACGCCTTCGATGCTGCTCAGTGTGTCATCTGCGGCATCACCGCCCGTATGCGTACCAGTCACGAGATTGATCTGGATGGCTGCAAAGGAAGCGGCGTAGCTTGCCGTGTCGGAGCCATCGCCACCATTCAGCGTGTCGGCTCCTTTGCCGCCTGCCAAGGTGTCATTGCCGCCACTACCGTTGAGAACGTTGTTGCTGTCATTGCCCGTGAGCGTGTCGGCATTGCTGGAGCCTGTCAGGTTCTCGACGCTGGAGAATGTATCGCCAGCCGCTTCGCCGCCGGTCGCCAAGTTGGTTTTGAGATTGACATTAACTGCTGCGCTCCCAGCATAGCTTGCGGTATCTGAGCCCGACCCGCCAATCAGAACGTCGCCACCCGCCTTGCCGATCAGCGTGTCGTTACCGGAGCCGCCGGTGATGGTGTTGTTCAGTGCGTTACCGGTACCGATGAAATCATTGGAGCCTGTGTATACGAGATTCTCTAAATTGTTCGAGAGTGTGTAATCCATTGATGCACGGACAGTATCGCTGCCCTCATCTGCTGCCTCGGAAACGGTGACGCTGGTGCTGTCCACGACATAGGTGTCATCTCCTTTTCCACCTGCGAAGATTATTCTTGAGTTTGCCGTGAATGTGTCGTTGAAGTCAGAGCCGATAATCTTGTCAATGCTGATCAGCGTATCATCTGCTGCATCACCGCCCGTATTCGTGCCGGTGATGAGATTGATTTGGATAGCGGCTAACGAACTGGCGTAGCTTGCCGTGTCAGTGTCAGCGGCACCGTTCAGCGTGTCGGCACCCTCGCCACCTACCAAGGTGTCATCACCATAACCACCTATCAGGGTATCGGCGCCTTTGCCGCCTGTCAGCGTGTCATTGCCTTTGTCACCGTTGAAAACGTTGTTGTTGTCATCACCCGTCAACGTGTCGGCGTTGCTTGACCCCGTCAGGTTCTCGACACTGAAGAATTTATCGCCAGCCGCTTCGCCGCCAGTCGCTACATTGGTCTTGAGGTTGATATTGACCGCCGCACTTCCCGAATAACTCGCCGTGTCGGAACCGTCACCCCCCTTCAGAACGTCGGCACCCGCCTTGCCGATCAGCGTATCGTTACCGGAGCCGCCGATGATCGTGTTGGCCTGTGCGCTACCAGTGCCGGTGAAGTCGCCGGTTCCTGTGTATTCCAGCGTTTCGATGTAATTTGAGAGAGTGTAATCAGTTGAAGAAAGCACAGTATCGTTGCCGGCATCCAGTTCTTCCGTGACGCTGACATCAATATGGCCTACAATATAGGTGTCATTGCCTAATCCACCTGCAAAATTAAAGGAGTTTCTTGACGCGGATTCGAATGTATCATTGTATTCCGATCCACGAACATTGATAATCTGATTCAGAACATCCCCTTCAGCATCGCCACCGGTTCCGTATCCTGTCCATTTACCATCTACGAGCGTAACGCTAATATTAACTGCGGCATCGGAGTTTACGTAAGTGACCGTACCAGTGGTGTTTAAGAAGGTGTCTGCTCCCTTTCCTCCATCAAGAAGATCATTGCCGCTGCCGCCGCCATTGATAACATTGTCCCCATCATCTCCCGTCAGCGTGTCGGCATTGCTCGATCCTGTCAGGTTCTCGATACTGTCGAACTTATCCCCAACCGCGTCTCCACCCGATGTTACACCGGTCTTGAGATTGACGTTGACCGCCGCACTTCCCGAATAACTCGCCGTGTCGGAACCGTCACCCCCCTTCAGAACGTCGGCACCTGCCCCACCGATCAGTGTATCATCACCACTGTCACCATTCAGGGTATCCGCCCCTGCGCCACCATTTAGCGTATCTTTGCCATCGTTACCGTTTAATATGTCGTCGCCAGCCTGACCTGAAATTGTATCTGCCGCTGAAGTGCCGTTTAAAGTGTTGTTTCCAGAATCACCAGTTAAAGTCGCCATATAATATACCCCTGATTGCGTCCCAGGCTATAGTTGGCATATCCGAGTATAATCGTATAGAGGGAATTTTATCGTCTAATTTAGAAAAATACAATCAAAAGATGAAAGCAATGCTTGTAGTATCGTCCGCGCAATAGTTTGGCCAAAAAACGCCAGCGTAAGCACTAAACGGCTTCGCGGCGCAATCATGAAAACCTGGCCGTGCGCCCCTTTATTTCATGGTCTCAAAGCACTATCACTCCCTGTCGATGCAGGAATATGTTCGGTTGACGCCCATACCAATTTTTAGACGTCTTTCGAAATTAATGGGATTTTTGAGATGACCCTGAACATCGCTGCCGCTGAAGTGCGTTCCTGGACACCTGAAATTTATGTTGCCGCCGATGCTGAGCGTGACGACGAGCTGGAGGAATTTCGGCAAGACATTCCGCTTGGTTATACTAGCCCGGAAATCACCTTTCGCAGGCTTGGGGAATCCTTCGTTCTCGGCTGGTGTGGTGCGATAAAATCGAAGAATTTCGGTGATATCGAAGACACGCTGTATGGCGTATATCCAGAGATAGTCGATGAATTGGTTCCTAAAAATGCAAAAATATCGCGCGTAACGGATATATCACCAATTGTCATTGGTAATGGTTGGTACAAAAACTATTATCACTGGACGTTTCAGGCTATCAGCTGTCTGTTGATTTATAAAAAACATCGCGATGATAATAATATTCTATTGGCAATGCCGCGTCTGAATGGGTGGAGGAATGAAGTTCTTTCGCTCACCGGGTTTAATGGGCGAGTGCTCGAGATGGACTATCACGATGTTTTACATGTCGATGACTGCATCACCAGCAATCTAACCGGCGGCGGTTTTGCCCACCTCCCCCATCCAGCCGTTATCGCGGAATTCGAAGCCCTTGCGCAGCGTGTCACAATTGAGCGCCGGTTAAGCCGCAAGCTCTATGTCTCGCGCCTGGATGCTGGCGATGTGCGCCGAGTTGTCAATGAAGAGGCTGTCTGCGCGTTTCTCGAAAGCCGTGGGTTTGAAATCATCACACCTGGTGAGCTTTCCGTGAGGGAACAGGTGGTCGCTTTCCGCGATGCCGAGGTCATTGTCGCCCCGCATGGCGCGGGTTTGGCAAATCTTGTCTATTGCCGACCAGGAGCCAAAACCAGGGTTATTGAGCTGTTCCAGGCGAGTTGCATCAATGCCTGCTATGCCCGAATTTGCCAGGAAAAACGACTGGATTATACGGCAATCATCAATCCCGACATGCCCGGCCAGAATGCAGACGGAACAGCAAAAGAGGTCAAGGTCAGGAACGACATGTGGCAGATCGTTGATCTTGCCCTGCTGGAAAAGGTCCTATCGGCGTAACGACAACAGCCCCTCAATGATGATCGATATGCGGTTTGTGGAATATGTCGTCGGCAGGCGGGATGGTCTGGCGTTCGATCATCCGGTGAACGTGCGGTGGTTTTGAGCCTTTGTGCAGGTCTCCCAGCCGGTCGGTGATTTCGGCATCGGCCTTGGTGCGGCGATGGTTGTGGCGCACGTAATCGACCCAGGTTGGGGTGTGATAGGTTTCCGTCCAAATGTCAGGGTTTTCCAGATCGCGCATCAGCGCCCAGTTCTGGGCGCCGTCTCGCAAGCGGATACGCCTGCGCTCAACCATAACCTCCAGAAATTCCGGCACGTCCTTGTCGTCGATCTCGAAATCGATCTGGATAACGATCGGGCCGCTGCGTGGGCGGATATCCAGCCGCAGGGGCGGTTCGTTGAAACGGTTGAGCGGGTTGAGATCGAGCGTCGCAAAGGCGGGCATCGGCAAGGCGAGACCAATGCCGACACCGAGAGCCATCAGCCCGGCCGCCATCACCAGGGCATGGCCTGCGCTGCCGGACTCGGCCAGCAGGCCCCAGATCCAGGCACCGCCCGCCATACCGCCGAAGGTGGCGGTCTGGTAGAGCGACAATGCCCGGCCCACCACCCAGCGTGGGGTTGAAAGCTGCACCACCGTGTTGAACAGCGACAGGGACAGTACCCAACAAGCTCCGGCCAGCACCAGGGCAGGGGCCGTCAGCCAGAAATGATGGCTGATACCGGTCAGAACGGAGGCCAGTGCAAAACCGGCGAAGGAACAGCTGACGATCTGTTCGCTGCTCAGCTTTTCACGAATACGGGCATTGGAAATCGCGCCTGCAATGGCACCAATCCCGAAAGCCCCGAGCAACCCGCCATAGGCCAGTGGACCGCCGCCCAGATTATCCTTCACCACCAGCGGCAATAGCGACAGAATCGCGGTTGCGCAAAAGCCGAAGAAAAAGCCGCGAAACAGCACTTTCATTAGGTTGGGCGACATGGCCATGTAGCGCAGGCCAGCGGCGATGGCGTGGCCAAGATTTTCGCGGGGCAGGGTGTTTTTCGGATAGACCGGCTTCCAGCGAAACAAGGCATAGATCATCGCCAGATAGCTGACAGCATTGATGGCAAAGGCTGTGGCAGCGCCTGCTACAGCAACGATCAGGCCGCCAATGGCGGGGCCGACGCTGCGGGTGATGTTGAAGCCCATGCTGTTGAGCGAGACGGCGGAGGGCAGGTCTTCGCGCCCGACGATATCGCCGACCGAGGCTTGCCAGGCCGGGCTGTTCAAGGCCGTTCCGCAGCCGATCAGAAAGGTGAAGGCCAGAAGCGACCACGGGGTCAAGAGGCCAAACCACGTAAAGAGCGACAGAAGCGCCGAGACGGTCAACAGAAAGACCTGCGCAAACAGCATCACCCGGCGGCGATCAAACCCATCGGCAAGCGCGCCAGCCACCAGCGAAAACAGCATGATCGGCGCGGTATTGGAGGCCTGGACCAACGCCACCATGCTTTCCGAAGAGGAGATCGATGTCATCATCCAGGCGGCGCCGACATCTTGGATAAGGCCGCCGAAGTTGGAGGTGATGCTGGCCAGCCAGATCGTCAGAAAGATCTGGTTCTTGAAGGGCGCCAATGATGATTTTCTGTCCGGCACGGTTTTCCGCTCGATCGGTTGCAGGCTGGGATGGCGATGAAGGGCAGCCGACCGAGAGGCGACTCGCTTGTTGCACAACCTAGTCTCTTGAAACCAAGAAAACAGTCCTTATTTGGGCAAAATCAGCTCACGTCTGCGTTTAAAGGCGATTGGATCGTCTTTTCTGAAATGCTTGCATTGTTGGCACTAAGGGCGTATACGGCGTTCAAATTCTTGATCGCCAGATGAAGAGTGGGCCCGCAAGGACCCGCTCTTTTTTGTTGGCGATGGACCATGAAGCTCCATACCGAGGAGGACAGGTTTGTCCGAACACGTGCCAGCCGATGAGGCGCCCGAGCCACGTCTGATTACCGAAACCGGCCTCGACCGGCGCATCGCCGATATTATCGAGCCTGTTATTGTCGAACTTGGTTTCAAGCTCGTTCGCGTGCGGATCCTCAACCAGAACGGCATGACGCTGCAAATCATGGCCGAGCGCAAGGACGGCACGATGACCGTCGAGGATTGCGAAGAACTGTCCATGGCGATTTCTCCGGTTCTGGATGTGGAAGATCCGGTCGATAAGGAGTATCATCTGGAAGTCTCGTCGCCCGGTATCGACCGTCCGATGGTGCGCGCATCCGATTTCTCGCGCTGGCAGGGCAACCTGCTGAAATGCGAAACGTCCATTCTGATCGACAATCGCAAGCGTTTTCGTGGCAAGATTGCCGATGTCACCCCTGACGGTTTCGTTCTGGAGCGCGATCAGGTTGCTTACGGGGAAGAGCCACGGCTCACCATCCCGTTTACGGCATTGGCCGAGGCCAAGCTGATCCTGACGGATGATCTGGTCCGCGATGCGCTGCGCGCCGACAAGCAGGCAAAGGCAGCGGCTGAAGCTGCAAACCAGAACGACGAAACCGGCGAAGACCAATAACCGATAACACGCCTGGCAGGCGAGCATGCCCCAGGCAGGAAGACGGAGACTTTAAACAATGGCAGTCAGTGCTAATCGGCTCGAGCTGTTGCAGATCGCGGATGCGGTCGCACGCGAAAAAGTCATCGACCGCGAAATCGTGCTTGCTGCGATGGCTGACGCCATCCAGAAGGCCGCGCGTTCGCGTTACGGTTCCGAGACCAATATTCGCGCCGACATCAACTCCAAGACCGGCGAAATCCGTCTGCAGCGCCTGCTCGAAGTGGTCGAAACCGTCGAGGATTACGGCACCCAGATCGCACTCGAACTGGCACGTGACCGCAATGTCGACGCCAAGCTGGGCGATTACATTGCCGATCCGCTGCCGCCGATGGATTTCGGCCGTATCGCCGCCCAGTCCGCCAAGCAGGTTATCGTGCAGAAAGTGCGCGAAGCCGAGCGTGATCGGCAGTTCGATGAGTTCAAGGATCGCGTCGGCGAAATCATCAATGGCACGGTCAAGCGCGTCGAATATGGCAATGTTATCGTCGACCTCGGTCGTGGCGAAGGCATTATCCGCCGTGATGAAATGATCCCGCGCGAAACCATGCGTTACGGTGACCGCGTTCGCGCCTATGTCTATGACGTGCGCCGCGAACAGCGTGGCCCGCAGATTTTCCTGTCGCGCACCCATCCGCAGTTCATGGTGAAACTGTTCACCATGGAAGTGCCGGAAATTTACGACGGCGTCATCCAGATCAAGTCGGTGGCCCGTGACCCGGGTTCTCGCGCCAAGATTGCAGTTATCTCCAACGACAGCTCGATCGATCCGGTCGGTGCTTGCGTCGGTATGCGCGGTTCGCGTGTTCAGGCCGTGGTTGGTGAATTGCAGGGCGAAAAGATCGATATCATTCCGTGGTCGGCAGACCCGGCATCCTTCATCGTCAACGCGCTTCAACCGGCAGAAGTTGCCAAAGTGGTGCTGGACGAGGATGCCGAGCGCATCGAAGTGGTTGTTCCCGATGAGCAGCTGTCGCTGGCCATCGGCCGTCGCGGTCAGAATGTTCGTCTGGCGTCGCAGCTGACCGGCTGGGATATCGACATCATGACGGAAGCGGAGGAATCCGAGCGCCGCCAGAAGGAATTCAACGAGCGCACCAATCTGTTCATGGACGCGCTCGATGTGGACGAAATGGTCGGCCAGGTTCTGGCATCGGAAGGCTTTGCCCAGGTTGAAGAGCTTGCCTATGTCGATCTGGAGGAAATCGCTTCCATCGATGGTTTTGACGGCGATACCGCAGAAGAAATCCAGACCCGCGCCCGCGAATATCTCGAAAAGCTGGAAGCCGAACTTGATGCCAAGCGCAAGGCGCTCGGCGTGTCCGACGAGCTGCGCAGCATTGATGGCATGACAACGCAAATGTTGGTTGCGCTCGGGGGAGACGGCATCAAGACGGTCGAGGATTTCGCCGGCTGCGCTGCTGACGACCTGATCGGCTGGAGTGAGCGTAAGGATGGCGAGACCAAGAAATTCGAGGGCCTGTTCTCGAAAATCGACATTTCTCGCACCGAAGCGGAACAGATGATCGTTCAGGCTCGCCTTGCGGCTGGCTGGATCACCGAAGCGGATATTGCCGCCGAGGCTGAGGCAGAAGTCGTCGAGGATGAGGCGCAAGAGGCTGAGCAGGGCTCGTGATGGCCTCCGATCCATCTTTGGAGGAAGGGCGTCCGGCAAATCCGGTGAAGGCGGTAAAGGACGGTCAGAACGACCGGACGTGCATCGTCACCCGCCAGCCGGGAACGCCAGATACACTGATCCGGTTCGTGGCAGGCCCTGATGGGACGCTCGTGCCGGATCTGAAACGGGAATTGCCCGGCCGTGGCTGCTGGGTGTCTGTTTCCCGCGAGGCCGTGGACAAGGCTGTGGCGAAAAAGCTTTTCGCCCGTGCCTTGAAGATGGATGTCACCGTCGATCCCGAAATGGGAGCGCGTGTGGACAGGCTGCTTGTCCAGCAGCTGGCGGGAATGATGAACCTGGCGCGCAAGGCGGGCCAGTTTGTAACTGGGTCGGCCAAGGTCGATCTCGCGATCCGCAGCGGTGCCGCGCTTGGCGTGTTTCACGCCACCGATGCCGCCGCAGATGGCGTTCGAAAACTGGACCAGGCCCGCAAGGCCTGGCATCTCGGAATGGAAACGGACGAGGAAATTCCCTCTTATCGGCTCTTTTCCGAGGCGGAAATGCAAGAACTGATGGGCCAGAACGCTTTTATCCATGCCTGCGCGCTTGCAGGACAGGCGGGTGAAGGTGTAGTGAAGCGCGCAACTCTGCTTGAAACCTATCGTGGCCTTTCGCCGCGGATGGCGAGTAGCGCTGGCCGTAAACCACAATGACGCGGTCACCGGTGAAAACCGGCCTCCGTGGTGTAGGACAGTATGTGAACGGCGTGGTCTGATGCGGTAGTCATCCGGCCTCGCTCGAAGGAACGGGAACGGAATGACCGACAGCAAAGACGACAAGACACTCAGCGTTACGGGCAAGAAGACACTCACGCTCAAGCCGACGGGAGTGAACCAGGGTACCGTGCGCCAAGATATGGGTCGCGGTCGCACGAAGGCCGTTGTGGTCGAGACGCGCAAGCGCCGCCCGACCCGTCCTGAAGACGAACGTGCAGGCCAGCCCCAGGGCCGCGTTGGCGATGATGCACCGGCAACGGCAGCTGCTGCCCCCGTGCAGACGCCAGCCCCCGTGCAGGCTCCGGCGCCAGTCGCCGCCGCACCGCAGGCACCGCGCCCAGCGGCTCCTGCGCAGCGCGTTCAACAGACAAATCAATATTCGCAGCAGCGCCATCCAGGCCAGCAGAACCGTCCGCAGGCGTCGAGCCAGCCGAGCCGCCAGCCTGACCGGCCGCGCGGAGCCGTGCTGCACGATCTGTCCGCCAGCGAAATGGATGCTCGCCGCCGCGCTCTGGCCGAAGCTCAGGTCCGCGAAGTCGAAGACGCCAAGCGTCGTGCCGAGGAAGAGGTTCGTCGTCAGGCCGAAGAAGTCGAGCGTCAGCGCCTGGCCGCTTTGGAAGCCATTCGTCAGGCCGAAGAGGATAAGGTCCGCGCGCTCGAAGCCAAAAACGCCCCCGAGCCTGTTGCAGAGCCAGTCGCTCCGGTGGCAGAAACGCCACGCGCCGCCGATCCGGCACCCCGTGCGCCATCGCCTGCTGGTGCAAAGCCGGCTGCCGGTGCACCCGCTCCGAGCTTCGTGCGCGGTCGCAAGCCTGAAGGTGAAGACGATGAAAATCGCGGCCCCGCCCGTGGTGGTCCGGTGCGCGGCAAGGTCGTGCGTCCTGAGCCCGCCAAGGTTCCGGCGCGCCCCAAAACCGAGGATGAGCGCCGCCGTGGCAAGCTGACCGTCACCACCGCCGCTGTCGATGAAGACGGCAATGCGCGTGGCCGTTCGCTGTCGGCCATGCGCCGTCGCCAGGAGAAATTCCGCCGCAGCCAGATGCAGGAACCGCGCGAAAAGGTCATGCGCGAAGTGGTTCTGCCGGAAACCATCACTATTCAGGAATTGTCGCAGCGCATGTCCGAACGGGCCGTCGATGTGATCAAGTACCTGATGAAGGAAGGTCAGATGATGAAGCCGGGCGACGTCATCGACGCCGATCTGGCCGAGTTGATTGCCACCGAATTCGGCCATACCGTCAAGCGCGTTTCCGAATCCGACGTTGAAGAAGGCATTTTCGACGTCAAGGACGACGCTGGCGAAATGGTGTCGCGTCCGCCGGTCGTGACCATCATGGGCCATGTTGACCATGGCAAGACCTCGCTGCTCGACGCCATTCGTCAGACCAGCGTCGTTTCAGGTGAGGCCGGTGGCATTACCCAGCATATTGGTGCTTATCAGGTGGAGCAGAACGGCCACAAGATCACCTTCATCGACACCCCCGGCCACGCCGCCTTCACGGCTATGCGTGCTCGTGGCGCTCAGGCGACCGACATTGCCATTCTGGTGGTTGCCGCCGATGACAGCGTCATGCCGCAGACGATCGAGTCGATCCACCACGCCAAGGCTGCCAATGTGCCGATCATCGTGGCGATCAACAAGATCGACAAGCATGAGGCCAACCCGGAAAAAGTGCGCCAGCAATTGCTCCAGCACGAGGTGTTCGTCGAATCCATGGGCGGTGAAGTGCTCGACGTCGAAGTGTCGGCGAAGAACAAGCTCAATCTCGACAAGCTGCTGGAAGCCGTGCTTCTTCAGGCCGAAATTCTCGACCTGAAGGCAGATCCAAGCCGGACTGCCGAAGGTCTGGTCATTGAAGCACAGCTTGATCGGGGCCGTGGTGCCGTTGCCACCGTTCTGGTTCAGAAGGGCACGCTGCGTCCCGGTCAGATCATTGTCGCTGGCGATCAATGGGGCCGCGTGCGCGCCCTCGTCAACGACAAGGGCGGTCACGTCAAGGAAGCAGGACCTGCCATGCCGGTCGAGGTTCTCGGTCTGTCGGGTACACCTGCCGCCGGTGACAAGTTCGCCGTGGTTGAAAGCGAAGCCCGCGCCCGTGAAATCTCGGAATACCGTCAGCGTCTGGCCCGCGACAAGGCCGCTGCCCGCCAGTCCGGTCAGCGCGGTTCGCTCGAGCAGATGATGAGCAAGCTCCAGGATACCGGCTTCAAGGAATTCCCGCTGGTCATCAAGGCCGACGTTCAGGGTTCTGTCGAAGCAATCGTCGCAGCGCTTGATAAGCTGGGAACCGACGAAGTGAGGGCCAGGATCGTCCATTCGGGCGCCGGTGCCATCACGGAATCGGATATTTCGCTTGCCGAAGCATCCAACGCTGCGATCATCGGCTTCAACGTTCGTGCCAACGTTCAGGCTCGGGCCTTGGCCGAGCGCACAGGCACCGAAATCCGCTATTACAACATCATCTACGATCTGGTGGATGACGTGAAGGCAGCGATGTCGGGCCTCCTGTCGCCGGAACGCCGCGAAACTTTCCTCGGCAATGCCGAGATCCTCGAAGTGTTCAACATCACGAAAACGGGCAAGGTCGCCGGTTGCCGTGTTGTCGAGGGCAAGGTCGAGCGTGGCGCAGGTGTGCGTCTGGTGCGCGACAACGTTGTCATCCACGAAGGCAAGCTCAAGACGCTCAAGCGCTTCAAGGACGAAGTGGCAGATGTGCCGATGGGTCAGGAATGTGGCATGGCCTTCGAAAACTACGAAGACATCCGCGCTGGCGACACCATCGAGTGCTTCCGCGTCGAGCATATCACCCGTACGCTGTAATCAGCGGTTACCATCCAGAAAGGCCGCTTTTCGGAGCGGCCTTTCTGTTCACATACGTGAAAACGACAGCTGTTTGAGGCCCCTATCTTCTTGAGGAAGATGAGGTTCATCAGTCCCAGGGTTCGATCCCCACCCGCCTGTTTGAAGGCAAATGAGAAACGATAATGAGCAAACCAACAAATTCCGCGCCATCGCAGCGCATGCTGCGCGTTGGCGAACAGGTCCGCGCCGCCATTACCCAGGTTCTGCAACGCGGCGAAGTGCGTGATGACCTGATCGAAAAGACCGTCATTTCGATTTCCGAAGTGCGGATGTCGACTGATCTGAAGGTCGCCACCGCCTATGTCTCGCCGCTTGGCGTCAGCGACCATGACACGGTGATCGCTGCATTGAACCGCCATGCGAAGTATATTCGCGGCCGGATCGGCGGCCAGCTACGGCAGATGAAATATATGCCGGAAGTGCGGTTCCGCGACGATTCCAGCTTCGACAATTATCAGAAGATCGATGCGCTGCTGCGCTCGCCGGAAGTGGCGCGCGATCTGGGGCCAGACGAAGACAAGCAAGAAGACGAATAAGACGATGTCCAAACCCAGAAAACCCAAGGGCCGTCCGGTTTCCGGCTGGCTGATCCTCGACAAGCCGGTGGATTACGGCTCGACCGAAGCCGTCGGCAAGATCAAGTGGCTGTTCAATGCCCAGAAAGCAGGTCACGCTGGAACGCTTGATCCGCTGGCCTCCGGCATGTTGCCGATTGCGCTGGGCGATGCCACCAAGACGGTTCCCTACGTCATGGATGGCCGCAAGATCTACGAATTTACCGTCACCTGGGGCGAAGAACGCTCGACCGACGATCTGGAAGGTGAGGCAACCCAAACCTCCGACCAACGCCCGACCGAAGAACAGATCCGCGCTTTGCTGCCGGATTATACTGGTGTGATCAACCAGATCCCCCCGCAGTTTTCGGCCATCAAGATTGCCGGGGAGCGCGCTTATGATCTGGCCCGTGAAGGCGAGGTGGTCGATATTCCCTCCCGCGAGGTGGAAATCCATCGGCTGACCTTGCTGAAGGCTGACCTTGACTGCGCTTATTTCGAGGTCGAATGCGGTAAGGGCACCTATGTGCGCTCGCTGGCGCGCGACATGGGCCGGGATCTTGGCTGCTACGGGCATATTTCGGAGCTGCGACGCTCTTTCGTCGCGCCGTTTGCCGAGGATATGATGGTGCCGCTCGAAGATCTCGTAGAACTGGAAAAGATCGAGGATCGTGACGAGCGGCTTGCAGCCCTGGATGCTTTCCTGTTCGATACCGGCGAGGCGCTGATGGCGCTGCCGCAGATCCGGATCAGCGACGATCAGGCCCATCGGTTGCGGATGGGCAATCCGATTATCCTACGCGGCCGCGATGCACCGGTGGCCGAACCGGAAGCGGTGGCCCTGGCCGGTGGCAAGCTGGTGGCGATTGGAGAGATCGGCGAGGGCGAGTTCCGCCCGAAACGGGTTTTTGCCTGACAGTCAGCTTTTCCGTCTATTATTGGACGGGAAAGTCTCATGCTTGCGGCGTGATCGGCTAACCGGGCACGCCTCTTCCCTTGGCTGCCGGAATAGTATATAGGCGGCCCCAGCATTGCAGAACTATGCGTGCATTCATGGCCTCCGCTGGACGACATCCCGGCCGCAGGCGACCTAATCCTCCCTTTCAAGAAAGGACATACGATGTCGATTACCGCAGAACGCAAGGCAGCCCTCATCAAGGAATACGCAACCAACGAAGGTGACACTGGTTCACCGGAAGTTCAGGTTGCTATCCTGACCGAGCGGATCACCAACCTGACCGAGCACTTCAAGGGCCACAAGAAGGACAACCACTCCCGTCGTGGCCTTCTGACGCTGGTATCCACCCGCCGTTCGCTTCTTGATTATCTGAAGAAGAAGGACGAAGGCCGTTACAGCAAGCTGATTGCGAGCCTCGGCATTCGCCGCTAAAGACTGGACCGGCGGGCTTCCGATAAGGAAGGACCCGCCGGTACTTTTTCCGGGGCGCTGAAAAGGCTCCGGCTTGAAAGGTTTGCGCGGCAATTCTGCCCGCTGACAGACTGAATGAAACCTGGGTCATATGGATCCGGGAAAAGCCATGCGATGCATGGAGATGTTGCAATGCCATGGGTTTTCCAAGCGCAAGGCGTTGCAAACCAGGCAGTCCGGATGGGCCGGTACTGCCGACGACAACCGATGGCCTGTCATGGGGCAGGATTGTTGGATGCTTCAGCCGAAAGGCGCCGGACGGTCCGCATGGATCGATAGAAGCCTCCCGCTGTCTTGCCCGTGATGGTTCAGCACGATGCGTCTGAACGCGGCTTTGATGTCTTTGGCAGAAAAGCCGCCAGCGCATATGAAGGACAAGATATGTTTAATGTTCACAGCGTTGAAATCGAGTGGGCCGGCCGGCCGCTGAAGCTGGAAACCGGCAAGATCGCCCGTCAGGCTGACGGCGCCGTTCTCGCCAGCTACGGCGAAACCGTTGTTCTGGCCACCGTCGTTTCCGCCAAGTCGCCGAAGCCGGGTCAGGATTTCTTCCCGCTCACCGTCAACTATCAGGAAAAGACCTATGCCGCGGGTAAGATCCCGGGTGGCTATTTCAAGCGCGAAGGCCGTCCGAGCGAAAAGGAAACCCTGGTTTCCCGTCTGATCGACCGCCCGATCCGCCCGCTCTTCCCGGAAGGTTACAAGAACGACACTCAGGTCGTGGTTACCGTTATTCAGCATGACCTTGAAAACGATCCGGACGTTCTGTCGATGGTTGCCGCTTCGGCTGCCCTGACACTGTCTGGCGTACCGTTCATGGGCCCGGTCGGCGGCGCACGCGTCGGCTATATCAATGGGGAATACGTTCTCAACCCGCATCTCGACGAGATGGATGAGTCCGTTCTCGACCTCGTGGTTGCCGGTACGCAGGACGCCGTCCTGATGGTCGAATCCGAAGCCAAGGAACTGAACGAAGACATCATGCTCGGCGCAGTGATGTTTGGTCATCGTGGCTTCCAGCCGGTCATCGACGCGATCATCAAGCTCGCCGAAGTGGCTGCCAAGGAGCCGCGCGAATTCGAACCGGAAGATCATTCCGCTCTCGAAGCCGAAATGCTCTCGATTGCCGAAGCCGAACTGCGCGACGCCTACAAGATCACCCAGAAGGCTGATCGTTATGCTGCTGTCGATGCCGTAAAGGCCAAGGTTAAGGCACACTTCTTCCCAGAGGGTGCAGAGCCTAAATACACTAACGAAGTGATCGGCGCGGTCTTCAAGCACCTGCAAGCCAAGATCGTTCGCTGGAACATTCTCGACACCAAGAGCCGTATCGATGGCCGTGACCTCGAAACGGTCCGCGCGATTGTCTCCGAAGTCGGTATCCTGCCGCGTACGCACGGTTCGGCGCTGTTTACCCGCGGCGAAACCCAGGCGATCGTGGTTGCCACGCTCGGCACCGGTGAAGATGAGCAGTATGTGGACAGCCTGACGGGCATGTACAAGGAACGCTTCCTTCTGCATTACAACTTCCCTCCCTATTCGGTTGGTGAAACTGGCCGTATGGGCTCCCCGGGCCGCCGCGAAATCGGCCATGGCAAGCTGGCATGGCGCGCCATTCGCCCGATGCTGCCTTCGCCGGAACAGTTCCCCTACACGCTGCGCGTCGTCTCCGAGATCACCGAATCGAACGGCTCGTCCTCGATGGCAACCGTTTGCGGCACCTCGCTGGCGCTGATGGATGCCGGCGTTCCGCTGGCTAAGCCGGTGGCTGGTATTGCCATGGGCCTGATCCTGGAAGGCGAGCGTTTTGCCGTTCTCTCCGACATTCTCGGCGATGAAGATCATCTCGGCGACATGGACTTCAAGGTAGCTGGCACCGAAGCCGGTATCACCTCGTTGCAGATGGACATCAAGATCGCCGGTATTACCGAAGAGATCATGAAGGTTGCCTTGGCGCAGGCCCAGAATGGCCGCAAGCACATTCTCGGCGAAATGGCCAATGCCATCACCGAAGGTCGCTCGCAGCTCGGTGAATTCGCACCGCGCATCGAAGTCATGACCATCCCGGTCGATAAGATCCGTGAAGTCATCGGTTCCGGCGGCAAGGTTATCCGCGAAATCGTCGAAAAGACCGGTGCCAAGATCAACATCGAAGACGATGGTACGATCAAGATCGCCTCTGCTTCCGGCAAGGAAATCGAAGCCGCCCGCAAGTGGATTCACTCGATCGTTGCCGAGCCTGAAATCGGCGTTGTCTATGAAGGCACGGTCGTCAAGACTGCTGACTTCGGCGCTTTCGTCAACTTCTTCGGTTCGCGTGACGGCCTCGTCCACATCAGCCAGTTGGCTGTAGACCGCGTTGCCAAGACCCAGGATGTGGTCAAGGAAGGCGACAAGGTTTGGGTCAAGCTGATGGGCTTTGACGAGCGCGGCAAGGTTCGCCTGTCCATGAAGGTTGTCGATCAGGCAACCGGTAAGGAAATCGTTGGCGACAAAAAGGCCGAAGGCGACGCTGCCGCTGAATAAGCGGGGGTAATCCTATGACAAGGCGCGGGAGATTTTCCGCGCCTTTTTTTATCCGGGAGTTTGTCAGAAAACGTGGAAACCGGGTTTCCCGAAGACAAACGAAAACAAGAGAAAATAGAGACTGTCAGCTTCAGTAGGAAACCGACAGAGTCTAATTGCGAGATTGCCGAGCCATGAGCCGCGAAACCCTGAAGACCATTTTTCATCCCTTTGTCACCGAAGCCGTTGCTCTTCCAGGCGAAGACGAACGCTTCCTGTTTCTCGGCGCCGAGGCAGGCTTCGTGAAGCCGGAAGGCTTTGGTGCCGAATTGACGGTGGTCCAAGGTTTCCGCCCCGATTTTCGTCGCCTGGAGGCGGCCCGTCAGACGCCGGTTCCTGTTGTCGCAGGTGAGGACTATGACGGCGCGCTGGTTTTGGCTGGCAAACACAAGGGCCTCAACGAAAACCGCGTCGCGGAAGCGCTGGCGCGTGTCCGGGCCGGTGGCGTCATCATTGTGGCTGGTGCCAAAGAAGACGGGATTCAGCCGCTGCGCAAGCAGATCGACCGCCTTGGTCTTGAGCCGCAATCGCTGCCAAAATATCACGGCATTGCCGTGTGGTTCACCGTGCCGGAGGATAAGGCTGCCGCGGTTGCCGCGCTCGCTTCCAAGCCGGTCATGGTCGAGGGCCGGTTTGAAACCTATGCCGGGCAGTTTTCCCATATGCATGCCGATCCCGGTTCTGAACTGCTGGTCAGCCGGTTGCCGGACGATTTCGATGGCAATGCCGCCGATTTCGGCGCTGGTTGGGGCTATCTGTCGGTAATGCTGGCCGAGAAGGCACGGCGCACCAACCGGATCGACTTGTTCGAGGCCAATTATGATTCGCTTGAGCAGGCCAAGAAGAATCTGGCCCGCAACTGCCCCAATCTCACGGCACGCTTCTTCTGGCAGGATCTGGGCGCTGAACCGCCCAAGGAAAAATACGATCTTGTTATCATGAACCCGCCCTTCCATGAGGGGCATGCGACGGAGCCATCGATTGGCGAGGCCATGATCAAGGCGGCCAGTGACGCCTTGCGGGGTGGTGGAGATCTGCTGATGGTGGCCAATCGCGGTCTGGCCTATGAGCCGGTTCTGGGGGCCAATTTTCGTCAGCATGGCGAGACCTGCCGCAATGCACGCTACAAGGTGCTGTGGGCGAAGAAATAGGCCGAAAACGCTTATAAACAAAAAAGGCGCCGGGAGAGATCCTGGCGCCTTTTTGTTTGAGAAGTGAAGTCAGTGCCTATTCTGCGTCATTGCTGCGCAGCACGCCCAGCGCTGGCAGCGACGTGATGTTATAGCCACCATCGACGTAGTGGATTTCGCCCGTTACGCATCTCGACAGATCCGACAGCAGATAGAGAGCCGACCCGCCGATATCCTCGATGGTGGGCGTGCGGCGTAGCGGCGCATTTTTCTGGTTCCAGCTGAAGATGGCCCTTGCATCGGAAATGCCTGCACCGGCAAGCGTGCGGACCGGGCCAGCCGAAAGGGCGTTGACGCGAATGCCGCGCGGGCCGTAATCGCTGGCCAGATAGCGCATGGAGGATTCCAGCGCCGCCTTGGCAACGCCCATAACGTTGTAATTGGGAATGACCCGCGTGGAGCCGCCATAGGTGAGCGTCAGCAGCGATCCGCCGTCTGGCATAAGGTCGGCTGCACGCCGGGCGATTTCCGTGAAGGAGAAGCAGGAGATCACCATGGTGCGGGTGAAATTTTCCCTTGATGTGTCGGCATAGAGGCCTTTCAGCTCGTTCTTGTCGGAAAAGCCTATAGCATGAACGACGAAGTCCAGCTTGCCCCAACGCTCTCTAAGTGCGGTGAAGGTCGCATCGACCGAGGCCAGATCCTCGACATCACACGGCAGAACAAAATCCGAGCCGAGCTGGGCGGCCAGCGGCTTGACGCGCTTCCCAAGCGCTTCGCCCTGATAGGTGAAGGCCAGTTCGGCACCAGCTGAGGCGAGAGCCTGAGAAATGCCCCAGGCAATGGAGTGATTGTTCGCAACGCCCATGATGAGCCCGCGTTTACCTTGCATGGAAGCGATCATCGCTGTCATCCGTTATGACGCTGAAACACCAGCGTCGCATTCGTTCCACCAAAACCAAAGGAATTGGACAGCACTGTGTCGATCTTGGCATTGTCGATCCGTTTGCGCACGACCGGCACGCCTTCGAATTCTGGATCGAGCTCGGTAATATGGGCGCTTTCGCCAATAAAGCCTTCCTGCATCATCAGCAGGCCGTAGATCGATTCCTGTACGCCTGCCGCTCCCAGCGAATGGCCGGTCAGCGACTTGGTGGACTGGATCGGTGGGATCTTGTCACCAAATACGGTGCGGATCGCGCCGATTTCCTTGCTGTCGCCGACGGGTGTCGATGTGCCGTGGGTATTGATGTAATCCACGTCGCCTTTAACGGTTGAGAGCGCCTGGCGCATGCAGCGGATGGCGCCCTCGCCAGACGGAGCGACCATGTCGTAACCGTCCGAGGTCGCGCCATAGCCGGTAAGTTCGGCATAAATCTTGGCGCCACGCGCCTTGGCATGTTCCAGTTCTTCCAGAACCAGCACACCGGCGCCGCCAGCGATGACGAAGCCATCGCGGTTGGTGTCATAGGCACGCGAAGCCAGAGCTGGCGTCTCGTTGTATTTGGTAGACATTGCGCCCATGGCATCGAACAGGTCGGACATCGACCAATCGAGATCCTCATGACCGCCTGCGAACATGATGTCCTGCTTGCCCCATTGAATCATTTCAGCGGCATTGCCGATGCAATGGGCCGAGGTCGAGCAGGCCGACGAGATCGAGTAGTTGACGCCGTGGATCTTGAACCAGGTGGCAAGCGTCGCAGATGCCGTCGATGACATGGCTTTCGGCACGGCGAACGGCCCAATACGCTTCGGGCTCTTGTTCTGACGAGTGATATCCGCCGCCTCGACGATCTGGCGGGTCGAAGGACCGCCCGATCCCATGATGATGCCGGTGCGCTCGTTGGCGGAATAATCCTTTTCCTCCAGGCCCGAATCGGCAATCGCCTGTTTCATCGCCACATGGTTCCAGGCGCCGCCCTGTGACAGGAAGCGCATGGCACGACGGTCGACAAGGTCGGTCGTGTCCAGTGAAGGTTGACCCCAGACCTGGCATTTGAAGCCATGCTCGGCAAAATCGGGAGAAAAGGAAATGCCGGACCTGGCGTCGCGGAGAGATGCCGTCACTTCCGCGGCATTATTGCCGATGGAGGACACAATGCCCAGACCCGTAACTACTACCCGTCTCATGTAATCGACCTTTTGCTTGATGGGGGTGATGCGCTCAGTCGGCCTTTTCCTTGAAAAGCCCGACACGCAGATCAGTTGCCTTGTAGATGACCTCGCCATCGGCCTTCATCCAGCCGTCGGCAATGCCCAGCACCAGACGCCCGCGCATGACGCGCTTGAAGTCGATGCCATATTCCACCAGCTTGGTGGAGGGCGTAACCATGCCGGTGAATTTCACTTCGCCGGTGGAAATGGCCCGGCCCTTGCCGGGTTCGCCCAGCCAGCCGAGGTAAAAGCCGGTCAATTGCCACATGGCATCCAAGCCAAGGCATCCCGGCATGACCGGATCGCCCTGGAAATGGCAGGGGAAGAACCAGAGATCGGAGGTGATGTCAAACTCGGCGCGGATATAGCCCTTGTCATGTGGGCCGCCGGTTTCCGAAATATCGGTGATGCGATTGAACATCAGCATAGGCGGCAGCGGCAATTGCGCATTGCCCTGGCCGAACAGTTCACCCCGACCGCAGGCGAGAATCTCGTCGTAATTATAGCTTGTCTGTTTTTCGTTCATCGGTCTTTCAATTCCCCCCTTCAGGCGTTCCGCTTAGGAGACTTAAAGCAAGATGGCGACGAATTGAAGCCGATGCCAATTCATTCCAACGCTTTACGCAGTGTCGTATGGCCTCTGTCCTGGCCGCTTTCCGCCGACCGAATACAGGAAGCGTCCATACTCCACCAGTGCTAAAATCGGTCAACCGCCTCAATATAAGGGCTTTCACTGGATTTACCCGCCGTCAAACTATTGAAAGCAGGCCCGTCAGCAGGTATATCAGTACGATGACAGTGAGATTTCAAGGGACAATGCGGAGATCGCCGGTATGATGGCGCAAGCCTCTAGGGACGTGGAAGCAAAACTGCGTCGGTCGGGCCTGAGGCCGACACGGCAGCGGGTTGCCTTGGCTTCGCTGTTGTTTGCCAAGGGAGACCGGCATCTGACCGTCGAGGAACTGCACGAAGAAGCGGTTGCCGCCGACGTGCCTGTGTCCCTCGCCACCGTCTACAACACGCTTCATCAGTTTACCGAGGCCGGCATGATCCGGGTTTTGGCTGTTGAGAGCAACAAGACCTATTTCGATACCAATGTGTCGGACCACCACCACTTTTTCGTGGAGGGCCGAAACGAGGTTCTGGATATTCCAGTCAGCAATATCGAAATCGGCAACTTGCCTGCGCCGCCCGAAGGCATGGAAATTTCTCACGTCGACGTGGTGATCCGGCTGCGTCCCAAGGCCTGATCTAAAGGCAGCCTGATTTCCAAGCCTGTTGTGGAGACCATGATCGGCTACGACCATATCCGGTTCACATCACGTCATCAGGATGGCGCCCGGCCTGGTGCCCATATCGCGGAAATGTCCAGCCAAAATACAATGCGCCGCCGCGCACCAGAAAGGCTGCCAGGACGCCACCTGCGGAAGCCCAGTATAAGGGCGCGGCCAGCATGAAGGCCCCGGTAAACACGCAGGCACCGATCAAGGCTGCGGTGATGTAAATTTCCGGGCGCAGCAGCACCGAAGGCTCATTGGCCAACAGATCGCGCAGCACGCCGCCCAGGGTAGCCGTCATCATGCCCGTGACGACGGCGATGGTAGGCGAGCCTGTCGCGGCCATCCCCTTAGCCGCTCCCATCACGCAATAGGCGGAAAGCCCGATAGCATCGAGCCAGATCAGCAACTTGTAGCGCGATTCCACCAGATGCGCGGTGAAGAACACCAGCACGCCGACAGCGCAGCAGATCAGAATATAGCTTGGGTTGACCACCCAGAACACCGGCAGGCGTCCAAGAATGATATCGCGCACTGTGCCGCCGCCTGTGCCGGTGACCGTGGCAAAAAACAGGAAGCCGATCAGATCCAGTTGTTTGCGTGAGGCGGCCAAAGCTCCGGTGGCGGCAAACAGCGCAACGCCTGCATAATCCAGATAAAGAAGAAGCGACATAGTGGCCCTGACGTTGCGATGATCTGCCGATGAATGGACGCGAAATGTGCGGCGCTGGGGTGGATGCGGACTATTTTACAATATCATGCGTTACCCAAGGCATAAGGATTACGGTTTCAATAAGTGTCGCCCTTGCCTGCGCCAACCAATCACCGCCAACCTGGCCGTCGCAAACAAGATTGATGGCAAGGGCGGCGCAAGCTGATTGCGCTATCGGGATCTTTGGCAGTGCGGATGGTCCGTAATGCGCTAGATTTTCGTTCTCGCCATAGGGCTGCAATCCTATCGAAGGTTCATGCCGTGACATTGCTTCTTCGCCTGCTCCTGTGCCTGTTGTTGCCCCTGTCTACCTCGGTCGCCCTGGCGCAACAGCAATTGGTCAGTGACCCGGAAATCTATGAGAAGGATCATTTCCGTAAGGTTTGCACAAAAGCTGAGTTCGATGACAACTACGTCACCCGGTTGGATATCAACAATGATGGCATTGTCGATGCAATCGTCAACGAAGGCGCGCTGACCTGCGATGGCAAGCGCGGCCCCGACTGTGATGCTGAAGGCTGCCCCTATAATTTCTATGTGCAGGTCAAGGAAGGCGGCTATCTGATGATCGCCACCGCCAAGATCTTTGGCTATGACTTCATCCAGCGCTACGGCAACAAGGTTTTCGTGCTGAAAATGCCGCCGCATTTCTGCGACCGCACCGATGGTCCGCAATGCGAAATGACGGTGCGGGTGCGCGGCGTGATGTTCGTGACGATCGTCAAGAAATAGTCTGAAACAGCGACAGCACGGTGCATTTGGCAGAGTGCATCATGCTGTCGCAACGTTTGTCTGAGCGCGATTGCGCTTGGGCTACGCCTTTGCCATGGATTGCGCACGCATACGATCGTATTCGTCCTTGGTGATTGGCTTTGCCGTCTTGTTGCCGAGCTCATCGATACTGATTCGGTAGGTTTCCCGGGCCGAGAGGGCGGCCAGCGCTGAAATCACGGTAATGGCCAGCGTCCAGCAGCCGATGACGATGGGGATATTCAGCGAGCCGGGCGGTGCAACGGCCGTGAACAGGGCAGGGAAGAGGGCCGTGATTGCCGTGCCGACATTCTGCGCGATGGCCATTGAGGAGACGCGGATGCGGCTCTGGAACAATTCCGGATAGAAGGACGGGAAGACGGCATTATATCCCTGATAAATCACCCCCCACATCAACAGCGACATGACAATGGCCATCGGGACATTGTGAATGCTGATCGCATAGAGATAGCCAAACGACAAAGCGCCAGACAGCAATGCGCCGATGATGATCGGTGGCTTGCGGCCAATACGGTCGGAAAGTCCGCCGATAAAGGGAATGACCAGAACGGCAACAATATTGCCGAGCACCGGAATCCATAGATAGACGTCCTTGCTGAAGCCGACACCGTACGCTGGCTGCACGGCATAGGCCGCGCCGAACACCGTTGTCACGGTTGGAATGACGTTCATAAGCGACATGCACATAACGCGGATGATATCGGCCCAGCCATGGCGGAAGGCCTCGACGATGGGCGCTTTCGAGACGGCGCCGCTTTCGCTGGCGTTGATGAAGGTCGGTGTTTCCTCAACCAGACGGCGGATGACAAAGCCGACGATTACCACGAAGATCGACAGGAGAAAGGGAATACGCCAGCCCCAGCTGTTGAATGCTGCCGGGTCCATATAGTGGGCGAGCGGCAGAAACACGGCGGCAGCCAGAATTTGTCCGGCCTGGACGCCCTGAAGTGCAAAGGATGCGAAAAATCCCCTTCGTCCATTCGGTGCGTGTTCCAGAATCATTGATGAGGCGCCGGAGATTTCTCCTGCAACCGCAAATCCCTGGATCAGGCGCAGCACGACCAGAAAAATCGGAGCCCAGATGCCGATTTGCGCATACGTGGGCAACAGGCCGACCATCAATGTCGAAAAGCCCATGAGAAACAGGCAGGTCAGCATCATTTTCTTGCGACCGTAAACGTCGCCCATATGCCCCAGAACAAACGCACCGATTGGGCGGCTGACATAGCCCACGCCGTAGGTTGTCAATGATGCGACAATCGCTGTCGTCGGATCTACAGATGGAAAAAACAGCTGAGGAAAGACCAGTGCCGCGGCTGTGGCGTAAATGAAGAAATCATAATATTCCAGCGCGGAGCCAATCCAGCCGCTGGCAGTGGCGACACGAGATTGTCTGTGTGCCTTTTCACGATCAAAGGACATGTTTATTTCCTCCCAACAAGCATTTCATCAGTGGGAAGAGGAACAGCCACATTGCCAACCCTCCGGTGACAATTCAATGAACGCAATTTTACCCACCAATGATAGTAGAATAGTTTATTACAACCGAAAAATCTGTCCGACCATAATAAGGTTAAAGCAGATGTACAACCCAAAAGCGCCAATGTCCTTCAGGTCAATGATGGAGCATCAAGCCGAATGCGTAATCCTGTGGGGCCTGGTTGCTCTTGACTTTGAATGGGTGAACTGGACGCTCGGATTATTGCTTTTGCCGAATCCCCGTTGGCAGAATGGATAATCGTTAACAAGCGCTCTGATGGAGAAAGCGTCAATTTCAGAAAATTCGATTCGCTGAATATTCATAGCGAGACTGTCTCACGATACAGATCGCAAAATAGACAACCATATACATAAAGGAGATTTGGTGGAGCTAAGCGGGATCGAACCGCTGACCTCTTGCATGCCATGCAAGCGCTCTCCCAGCTGAGCTATAGCCCCATAAGGGTCCGGCATTTGCCGGGTCCGGGAACCGTGTGAAGCACTGCTTCGTCCGGTGTGGCGGCTTCATACGTGCTGCTTTTGCACATGACAAGCCAAAAAATGCGCACCCGGATGTTTTTTTATCATCCGGACGCGCAGAGCTGTTAAATCAGACTTCGTCGTCGTCGCCGGTCACGCCGATAATGCCGGACATGTCGTCGTCTTCGTCGTCTTCATCGGCTTCCAGGAAGGTGTCGTCATCGTCGTCGCCGATTTCGACATCGTCATCGCCGATATCAGGAATGTCGTCGCCACCGGCTGCATCGTCCGCGTCTTCCAGCGAAACCAGCTCGACATCGGTGTTCTCGGTATCGACTTCCGCGACCTCTTCCTCTTCAGCCTTTTCCATGATGGCGGCTACCGAGGTCTCTTCAAAGTAAGAGAGCGGCCAGGATTTCTTCGTATAGGGGGATACGACCGGATCATTGTTCAGATCGTAGAATTTCTTGCCGGTGTCGGGGCAAGTGCGTTTGGTTCCAAGTTCTGCATTCGCCACTGTCAAAGCCTCATGAAATCGTTGGAAAAGAGGGCATGCGCCGAGGACCCGGGCCCGAAGGCCGGTCCAACTATCGTCGGTCCCTTAATCGTTGTGCTGGCTTCTGTCAAAGGCAAACTGGCTGGCCGATCCGCAAGCTTGCCGCTTTCGCGCCAGCAAGAGACAGGAATGTCGAGCGATGAAGCGGGGATGACCTTGAGCATCTGGTGTGCTACGGGGCCGTGCAACATGGGGTATGCAGACAGGAAGAGGGTAGCCGTTTGACTGAGGTGACGGAAAACACGTTTGTAATCGCCATCGACGGTCCTGCGGCTGCCGGCAAGGGAACGCTGTCGCGCCGGATCGCCGACAGTTACGGCTTTCATCATCTGGACACGGGCCTGACCTACCGCGCCACGGCCAAGGCGCTTTTGGAAAAAAGCCTGCCGCTCGATAATGAGGCTGTGGCCGAACAGGTGGCGCTGGGGCTCGATCTTTCCGGTCTGGACCGGGAGGTTCTGGCCAAGCACGATATCGGTGAGGCGGCGTCGAAAATCGCCGTCATGCCCGCGGTGCGCCGCGCTCTGGTCGAGGCGCAGCGACGGTTTTCGCTGAAAGCCCCCGGTGCGGTGCTGGACGGACGCGATATCGGCACGGTTGTCTGCCCGGATGCGGCGGTTAAGCTCTATGTCACGGCCTCTCCGGAGGTGCGCGCCCGGCGTCGCTTTGACGAGATTGTTGCTCATGGTGGCGTGGCTGATTATCCCGCAGTTTTTGAGGATGTGAAGCGGCGTGACGACCGCGACATGGGCCGCGCCGACAGTCCGTTGAAACCTGCTGAAGACGCGCACTTGCTAGATACGTCTGAAATGAGTATAGAGGCGGCGTTTCAGGCTGCGCGGTCCTTGATCGATGCGGCATTGAAAAACAATTAGCATGCATTCAGCAGACAGGACCGACGACCGGTTTTGTCTGGACCAGCCGAAACCAGCGTCCTTGCGCCGGGTTGTCCTTTTATAAGGGCGGACGCGGGATCGGCCGTTATCAACACCAACCCACCGGCGCACTGCGCATTCCCAAGGGGATGCGATTAGGAGATTTCATGTCTGTTTCTACCCCGACACGGGACGATTTCGCGGCCCTGCTGGAAGAATCCTTCGCAAAGACCGATCTGGCCGAAGGCTATGTTGCCAAGGGCATCGTTACGGCCATCGAGAAGGACGTCGCTATCGTTGACGTCGGCCTCAAGGTCGAAGGCCGCGTTCCGCTGAAGGAATTTGGCGCTCGCGCCAAGGACGGCCAGCTGAAAGTTGGCGACGAAGTTGAAGTTTACGTCGAGCGCATTGAAAACGCGCTGGGCGAAGCTGTTCTGTCGCGCGAAAAGGCCCGTCGCGAAGAAAGCTGGATCAAGCTCGAAGCCAAGTTCGAAGCTGGCGAGCGCGTCGAAGGCGTTATCTTCAACCAGGTCAAGGGCGGTTTCACCGTCGATCTGGATGGTGCCGTTGCCTTCTTGCCGCGCTCCCAGGTGGATATCCGCCCGATCCGCGACGTGACCCCGCTGATGCACAACCCGCAGCCCTTCGAAATCCTCAAGATGGACAAGCGTCGCGGCAACATCGTGGTTTCGCGCCGTACGGTTCTGGAAGAGTCCCGCGCCGAGCAGCGTTCTGAAATCGTTCAGAACCTCGAAGAAGGCCAGGTTGTTGAAGGCGTCGTCAAGAACATCACCGATTACGGTGCGTTCGTTGACCTCGGCGGCATCGACGGACTGCTGCATGTCACCGACATGGCATGGCGTCGTGTGAACCATCCTTCGGAAATCCTGT
The DNA here is from genome assembly GCF_013426735.1 of Agrobacterium vitis. NCBI lineage: Bacteria > Pseudomonadati > Pseudomonadota > Alphaproteobacteria > Hyphomicrobiales > Rhizobiaceae > Gillisella > Gillisella vitis. The sequence continues at coordinate 206,631 of NZ_AP023272.1, read as the reverse complement.
CCATCGGCCAGTCGGTCAAGGTTCAGATCATCCGTATCAACCAGGAAACCCACCGCATCTCGCTCGGCATGAAGCAGCTCGAGTCGGATCCTTGGGATGGCATTGCTGCCAAGTACCCGGTTGGCAAGAAGATCTCCGGTACCGTGACCAACATCACCGACTACGGTGCATTCGTTGAGCTGGAGCCGGGCATCGAAGGCCTGATCCACATTTCCGAAATGTCCTGGACCAAGAAGAACGTACACCCCGGCAAGATCCTGTCCACAAGCCAGGAAGTTGACGTGGTTGTTCTCGAAGTCGATCCGTCCAAGCGTCGTATCTCGCTTGGCCTGAAGCAGACCCTCGAAAACCCATGGCAGGCATTTGCCTACAGCCATCCGGCTGGCGCTGAAGTCGAAGGCGAAGTCAAGAACAAGACCGAATTCGGCCTGTTCATCGGCCTCGAAGGCGACGTTGACGGCATGGTTCACCTGTCGGATCTCGACTGGAACCGTCCAGGTGAGCAGGTTATCGAAGAATACAACAAGGGCGACGTCGTTCGCGCCGTTGTTCTCGATGTGGATGTCGAAAAGGAGCGTATCTCGCTCGGCATCAAGCAGCTCGGCAAGGACGCGGTTGGTGATGCCGCCGCTTCCGGCGATCTGCGCAAGAATGCTGTTGTTTCCTGCGAAGTGATCGCGGTCAATGACGGTGGCGTCGAAGTCAAGCTCGTCAACCATGAAGACATCGTGTCCTTCATCCGCCGCGCCGACCTCGCTCGTGACCGTGACGACCAGCGCCCTGAGCGTTTCTCCGTTGGCCAGGTTTTTGACGCTCGCGTCACCAACTTCTCCAAGAAGGATCGCAAGGTCATGCTGTCGATCAAGGCGCTGGAAATCGCTGAAGAGAAGGAAGCCGTTGCTCAGTTCGGTTCGTCCGATAGTGGTGCTTCGCTCGGCGACATCCTGGGTGCAGCCCTGAAGAACCGCAGCAACGACTAATCGTCGCGGTTTAGAAGATTAAAAACCCGCCGGACAGCAATGTCCGGCGGGTTTTTTGTTTGGGGTGATGGGACTGGCGACGGAATGCCGAAAAGGGCTCTTGCCGCCCATCGAACAATGCTCTAAATTTAGAATTATTCTAAATTGGAGAGCAGCCATCATGTTTCGCACCTTATTCGCCCCTGCGAAGCGGCGTCTGGATAGCCTCACCGAACAGGAGGTCCTCGCGCTGGCAATTTCTTCCGAGGAAGACGATGCGCGGATCTATCTGGCCTATGCGGATCGGTTGAAAGACCAATATCCCCAATCCGCCAAAGTCTTCCAGGATATGGCGGAGGTGGAGCACGCTCACCGCAACATGCTGATCGACATGCATCGCCAGCGGTTTGGCGAGCACATCCCTCTGATCCGCCGGGAGCATGTCCAGGGTTTCATGGCGCGCAAGCCCGATTGGCTTCAGGCCCAGCTTTCCGTCGATCAGGTGCGCGAAGAGGCGGAAGCCATGGAGCGTTCTGCGTATAACTTTTATGTCGAGGCCCAGAAACATGTCTCGGATGCCCGCACAAGGACGCTTCTCGGCGATCTGGCGATGGCGGAACAGGGGCACGAGGATGTGGCCCATATGTTGGGCGAAAAGCACCGGCCGGAGGATGTTCAGAAACTGGAACAGGAAACCGCCAAGCGGCAGTTCGTTCTCACCTATGTGCAGCCGGGCCTTGCCGGATTGATGGATGGTTCGGTTTCGACGCTCGCGCCGATCTTTGCGGCGGCCTTTGCTACCGGTGATACCTGGCAGACCTTTTTGGTCGGCCTCTCGGCCTCGGTGGGGGCGGGTATTTCCATGGGCTTCACAGAAGCCTCCCATGACGATGGCAAGATTTCCGGCCGAGGTTCGCCGATCAAGCGCGGCCTAGCCTGCGGTATCATGACAGCGCTGGGTGGCCTTGGCCATGCGCTGCCCTATCTCATCCCACATTTCTGGACGGCAACGGCAACGGCGGGCGTGGTGGTGTTCATCGAATTATGGGCTATTGCCTTCATTCAGAACAAATATATGGAAACGCCGTTCTGGCGTGCGGCCATGCAGGTGGTGCTGGGGGGATCATTGGTGTTGGCCGCCGGTATCTTGATCGGCAGCGGTTGAAATAGTCCATGAAAAAGGCCTGGAGCGTTTCCACATCCAGGCCTTTTGCCGATTGTCTGTTACCCTATTTCAACGCCGCGACCGGAACATCCTTGCCGCTTTCAATCGTGACCCAACGACCGGTATCGAAGCTCGCCTGCCGTTTCAGATAGGTGTAGGAGGTTGCGCTCCAGAGTTTTACATCATCAACCAGATTATCGAGAATATAGTCGCCTACGGATGTGCGCAGCGTCAGTACCGCATGACCTTCACCATCGGGTTTACGCACGACGGTAATCAGCAGATCCGCTTCAGAAAATCCGGCCTGGAGAAGGCGCTTGCGCTTCAAGAGAACGAAATCTTCGCAATCGCCGGCATCTACAGGATATTCCCACCATTCCTCGCGACCATAGACGTCCATATCGGTCATCGGAGTGATGGATTTGTTTACATCCATATTGACGGCGTGAACGATATCCCAACCGTGTTCCGTAACCTGGCGGGCAGGGGCGGGCTTGCTGCGCACCTGGCATTCGGCCTTGTAGCGCAGGCAAAATTCATAATGACCGATGGGCTGCGAGGTGATGCCGCCGGTAACCATCGAGGCTGGAACAGCCGATGTCATATCCGCAGCCGCATTGCCCGCGAAAAACAGCGGAAGTGCCAGAAATGCTGCCAGAGCTGAAAGCCTGAAGGTCATGAGACGTCCCTTGAATTCTTAACAAAGAGTTAAGATTACCAAGGGCAGAGAGTCAATCGTTCCAAGGTCGAGGGGCGGCTCAATTGGCCAATATGGTTAAAATCCGTTAATGAGTGTGAAGTTTTTGTCGCATTTTTGCCGAATGGCTCAAGAGGCGTGGGTTTAGTTTTGGCCTTCATGGCCTTGGTTCGATCATGGCGCGAATGGCATTGCGCATCCGGCCGATGTCCTGCGGACGCGACAGGCGATGATCGCCGTCACGCACCAATGTCAACACAACATCGTCGGCGGGCAGGTGTTCAACCAGTTTCAGCGCATGTTGGTAGGGAACGTCAGGATCGGCCATGCCTTGCAGGATATGGACGGGGCATCCGGTATCGATCATGCCGGTCATCACCCGATTAGTACGCCCGTCTTCGATCAACCCGCGCGTATAGATATTCGGGTCCGGGCTATACTCAGAGATTTCCTCGAAATAGCCTTTCTCGGCTAGGTCTTTCCGCTCCTGGTCGCCAAGCAGTGGCTCGATCAGGTCCGACGTGAAGTCGGGCGCTGGTGCTATTAGTAGCATTCCGGACACCTGGCTTGGCTTTTCGCGGCGCGCCTTCAACTCCTGGATCAGTCGCAATGCAATCCAGCCACCCATGGAGGAGCCGACCAAAATGGCCTTTTGCGGTTTGAAGTGATCGAGAACGGCAAGAGATTCCTCCAGCCAGCGGGAAATAGTGCCGTCGCGAAAGGCCCCACCAGAGGCGCCATGTCCGGAATAATCGAAGCGGATCGCTCCAACTCCAAGAGACGCGGCCAGGTCGTCCATTTCCAACGCCTTGGTGCCCGTCATGTCGGACCGGTAGCCGCCAAGCCAGATGCAGGTGGGCCGTTCGTCTTGCGCTGGCGCCCGTACCAGTGCGGAAATGCTGCGGGCATCGCTTCCCTGTCCGACGGTGATTGCATGGGTTTCTATTGGGCGTCCGACATTGGTCATGATTGTCTCCTGCTCTGGCCTATAAGGTATAAAACAGATTCTTCTCTTCACGACAGCAGGTGATTTTTTTAAAAAACTATGCTATCAACCTCTGAACAGTGGTCCGAGAGAGTGTCCAGCCTTGCAAGGCGGGGCAATCGGGCCTATTTGACGTTCAGAAATCGCCTATATGACTATCCGAAATTATTGAGGAGAATACGACCATTCGCAGACCGTTCAAAGCCGATGCCCCCGTTAAGGACGGGCCGCGCTCCAACCGGGAGATCCGGGTTCCAAAGGTCCAGTTGATTGACGCAGAAGGCCAGAATCTCGGCGCCGTGCCGACGGACCAGGCGCTCCGCATGGCGGAAGAAGCCGGTCTCGATCTGGTCGAAATTTCGCCGAACGCTGAACCGCCCGTTTGCAAGATCCTGGACCTTGGCAAGCTGAAATACGCCAACCAGAAGAAGGCGGCAGAAGCGCGCAAGAAACAGAAAATCGTTGAAGTCAAAGAAATCAAGATGCGCCCGAACATCGACACCCATGACTATGAGGTGAAGATGAAGTCGATGTCGCGGTTCTTTGAAGACGGCGACAAAGTGAAGGTCACCCTGAAGTTCCGTGGCCGCGAAATGGCCCACCAGGAACTGGGCATGAAATTGCTCATGCAGGTGAAGGAAGACACCGTCGAAGTTGCCAAGGTTGAAGCTGAACCCAAGCTCGAAGGTCGCCAGATGATGATGGTGCTGGCCCCTAAATAAGCCAGGGGCGTGTCAGTCGGACCCGCCACCATCTGCCAGTTTAAAGCGACATGCGTTTTATCGAGCGCAGGTCGCTTTTTTTATAATAAAGTCCTTGTTTCGCTTCGAACGCGTAACCTGACAAAATACTGACAATGACGTCAGCGCGATGTCAGCGGTGTTTTGGCATTGTCATTTTCAGCAGACGGGATTTACCCCACGTCCCCACAACGTTCCCGGTCTGTTATGTCATCCTATGCCCCTGGGTGACAACCAAGGCTATTAGCCTATTGGAAACTCCGCCGTCTCTAAATGGAACGGCGGAGTTCCTTGTTGGGGAATGTGCAGAATTATGCACTCTTGTGGTCTATCCAAATAGATTGTTTAATTTATATTTTCCGATGAGAGTTAATTTGGAAATAGAAATTTAATTTAATTGAAATTTATCAAATTTTTCATCGGAAGAATCTCAAAAAAGTCAAAAAATACTAGTGAAACCCTTTGTGTCATTTGTCATTTAACTTTACACCTGTTGGCGGCCTCTGTATTCAAATGCCACTATACGAATCAACCTGAGGATGCCGTCGGATAGCCTTGCGCATCACACATCGCGTTGACTGGATAATTTATCTGAGGTCCAATGGGATTTTATGACTGAATACAGGCAATCGAGCGCCGATTAAAGTTTGTCAGCCAGTGCGCCCTGTGCCTATAGCGGAATGGCCATGAGAAGCAGCTCAACGGAAGATGGAAAAAAGGAGGTCGCCAGAGCAATCCGGCGCCAACTTTTGTGTCTGAGATGGTTTGCGAAAGACGGGCAAGACGGCTGCCGCGTCTACGGTCGCGGCGTGGCGGTAATTCTGTTTCTTGTATCCCTGTTCTTTACAAGTCTCGCCATGGCCTCCGACAATCGCAGTGGCCCTCCAGGCGGCGGCCCTCCAGGTGGCCCCCCAGGTGGAGGGCGAGGCGGCGATCCGCCGAGTGGCGGCCCTCCTGGTTTTTCAGGCGCTCCCGGGCCTTTTGGCAGCAGGCCCGGAGGGGGAGGTCCAGGCGGAACTCCGAACGGCTCGTTTACAGATGACGATCCGAGCATCGTCCGGCCCCAGGTACTGGACGGCGTCAAAAGCGGTCGCTATCGTTCGTTGAGAGAGGTGCTTGGCAATCTCAAACTGCCTGAAGGTTCGCGTTTGATCGACGTGGATTTACGTTCTCTCTCCAACGGTGATTTTTACTTGCTGACCGTAAAGGATATTTCCGGGCGGTTTCGCACCTTGAAAGTGGATGCGCGAACCGGAAAACTGGCACGATGAAGCTGAGAGCGACTGTCTACACGGCATCATATTGAAAAGTGGAAACCCCGGGTTTTGGACAATATGATGCAAAAACAAAATCCCACAGCGCCATGCATGATATAGTCTTGCGCGGATTGTAACTTCTTTCACGGCGGTCTTTTGGAGAGCATTGAATCTTGCGTATTTTACTGGCTGAAGACGATGCTAATATCGGGCGCCATGTGGCGGAGACGCTGAGAGGTGAGGGTTACGAGGTAACCTTGGTCAACAAGGGGCCGGATGTCTGGGAGGCTGGAGAGGATACCGGCCTCGACGCCATTATTCTCGATCTCGGTTTGCCTGGGCTGGATGGCCTTTCGATTTTAAGACGATGGCGCAAGGATAGGATTCAAACACCCGTTCTGGTCCTGACGGCGCGAGGGTCCTGGATGGAAAGGGTCGATGGTTTCGATGCTGGGGCGGATGACTATCTTCCGAAACCGTTCCGCACAGAGGAGTTGTTGGCCCGGCTTCGCGCATTGTTGCGGCGCGCTGGAAAAACCAGCCATACCCTGTTTTCAGCCGGGCGTTTTCAGGTGGATGAGGCCGGTCGGACCGTCACCTTCAATGGTGCCTTGTTAGAGGTTAGCCCGCTGGAGTTTCGATTGATCCAGATTCTCGTCCAAAACAAGGGCCGGGTGTTTTCAGCGTATGAGATCGCCACCCAGATCCAGGGCCGCGATGACGATGCTTCGAAAAATGCAGTCGAAGCCATGGTGGCGCGGATCCGCAAGAAAACGGATGCCAGTGCTATCGAAACACGGCGCGGCTTTGGTTACGTCGTGCCAGACGAAAATTCATGCTGAGATCACTGCGCCTCAGGCTCGCGATCGGTTCCTTCCTGGCAATCGGGCTGGCGCTGATGGTCCTTTGGTTCTCGGTCGGTTATTTGTTCATCAACTATGTCGGTCAGCAATTCAAAACCGAGATGAATGTCACCATCAATACCATTGCCTCCCGCCTCAAGGTGGAAAATGGCAGGATTGATATCGTCTCGCCGCCAGCAGATCCACGCTTTTCCACGGTCAGCGGCGGGCGTTACTGGCAAGTATGGACGCCTGATGGCCGCAGCTTGCGGTCGCGGTCGCTCTGGGATGTGGAACTGCCCCGAACTGGATTGCATCAGGAAGGTCCATTCGATTTCAGTCGCGCGCAGGGACCCGATGGTGAGGATATTTTGCTGCTCCGCAGCGAAATCAAAATCTCGGATGAGGGCATAGACTATCCGGTTATCATCTATGCCGGATTTCCTTTGGCCAACCTGATGGAGCCGCTCGATCAGCATCGGGAGCGCTCGCGTTCCGTCATGCTGATCACTGCCCTGGTTTTGCTGGGTGCGGCGCTGCTCCAGGCTCGAGTGGTATTGCAGCCACTGACACGTGTGCGAAACCAGGTGTCGATGGTCCGGGCCGGTCAGTTGCGGGTGATGGATGACGGCGTGCCGCTTGAAGTGATGCCGCTTGTCGAGGAGATCAATCTCTTGCTCACCGAACGGCAATACACGATCGAGAAGGCGCGTAGCAGGGCCAGCGACCTGGCGCATGGATTGAAAACACCACTGACGGTGTTGGCGCAAATGGTGCAGCATCTGCCTTCCGCCGAGCGAGAAGCGGCTTTCGAGCAAATCAACCTGGTGCGCCAGCGAGCCGATCGGCAATTGCAGGCTGCCCGCCTTGGTGTCGAGCAGATGCAGGTCACCGACATGGAAAGCCTGATAGGCAAACTGGTCAAGGTTCTTGACCCGATTGCCCGGGCGCGAGAGCTTGCCTGGGATGTCGAGGTGGAGCAAGGCTTGGCGATTGAGGCCGACGCTGCCGATCTTGCCGAAGCGATCGGCAATATTCTCGACAATGCAACGAAATGGGCCTCCTCAGTCATTCACGTCCGCGCTTTTGGGGATCGGGACATGGCGATGATCGTCATTGGTGATGATGGGCCGGGTGTGCGCCCGCAAGACCGGCAGCAGGTGTTACGCCGGGGCGAATTTCTGGACACAGACCAAGGCGGTTCCGGTCTGGGGCTCGCGATCTGCGCTGATATTATGACCGCTTATGGCGGCAATCTCAGTCTGGATCAGGCCGATATTGGCGGCTTGCTTGTCACGCTGCAATTTCCCCGCAACGGGGGCCGTCAGATTCCAGCTCACCCGATCTAACGGTGGGACACTTGGCCTGGATAATTGGCTTATGCCGTCGATTTTCTGGTGTCGGCAGGCCGCAGAAGCGATTTTTGCCTCGCACACTTGAATCCCGTTGCACTTTACCGGGCCTGCGGTTATAAGCGCCCGTCCGAACGGTCCGGCAGGGCATGCCGTGGCCGTTCTTTATGCTTGAAAACAGGCCTCGTCTGCCTGTTTCGATACAAGAACAATGGAGTAGCAAAATGCCCAAGATGAAGACGAAGTCCTCCGCCAAGAAGCGGTTCAAGATCACTGCCTCCGGCAAGGTCCTGGCTGCTGCCGCTGGCAAGCGTCACGGCATGATCAAGCGGTCCAATAAGTTCATCCGCAATGCACGCGGAACGATGGTACTTGCCGAAGCAGACGGCAAGAAAGTCATCAAGAACTACCTGCCTAACGGTCTCTGAGACCCTTTCGCTTTTTGGATCATTTAAGGAGATCATGACATGTCACGCGTAAAACGCGGCGTTGCCGCTCATGCCAAGCACAAGAAGGTTCTGAAGGCCGCCAAGGGCTTTTACGGCCGCCGCAAGAACACCATCCGCGCTGCAAAGGCTGCGGTGGATCGTTCCAAGCAGTTCGCCTACCGCGACCGCAAGGTCAACAAGCGCAACTTCCGCGCCCTGTGGATTCAGCGTATCAACGCAGCTGTCCGCGAATCCGGCCTGACCTATGGCCGCTTCATCGACGGCCTGAACAAGGCTGGCATTGAAGTTGACCGTAAGGTTCTGTCCGACATGGCCATCCATGAGCCGGCAGCTTTCGGCGCGCTGGTTGAAGCCTCCAAGAAGGCTCTGTCCTACCTCAAGGACACTGGCACCAAGAACGAGTTTGAGACCGCGGTTAAGTAACCAGCGCATCCCAAACTGAATTTGGTATTGGGAAACCCGCGCTGGGAGAACTGGCGCGGGTTTTTTCTTTTTTATTTGATACTGGCGACACATCCGCTGGCCGAACATGGGCAGGAAAGACGACAATGTCCGATCTCGAGAGTTTGAAAACATCCCTTCTGGCCGATATTGCCGCTGCCAGCGACGAGGCGGGCATTGAAGCTGTGCGTCTTGCCGCCATGGGCAAGAAAGGCTCGGTTTCCGAGCTTTTGAAAACGTTGGGCTCCATGACGCCGGAAGAGCGCCAGACCCGTGGCGCCGCAATCAACGCGCTGAAAAACGAGGTTACCGAACAGCTGACTGCCAAGAAGACTGAGCTGAAGGATGCCGCCATCAATGCACGCCTGAAGGCTGAAACGCTGGATGTGTCGCTGCCCGTGCGCTCTTCGCCTGCCGAGCGTGGCCGTATTCATCCGATCAGCCAGATCGTCGATGAAATCACCGCCATCTTCGCCGACATGGGCTTTTCCATTGCCGAAGGCCCGGATATTGAGACCGACTACTACAATTTCACAGCGCTGAACTTCCCCGAAGGCCACCCGGCCCGCGAAATGCACGACACATTTTTCCTGCACCCCGACGCCAATGGCGAGCGCAAAGTGCTGCGCACCCATACATCGCCGGTGCAGGTGCGCACCATGGAAGCGCAAAAGCCGCCGATCCGCATCGTCATCCCGGGCAAGACCTACCGGCAGGATTCCGACGCCACCCATTCGCCGATGTTCCATCAGGTCGAAGGTCTGGTGATCGACAAGACCGCCAATGTCGGCCATCTGCGCTGGATTCTGGAAGAGTTCTGCAAGACCTTCTTTGAAGTCGATAGCGTCACCATGCGCTTTCGCCCATCGTTCTTCCCGTTCACGGAACCATCGTTCGAAGTGGATATCCAGTGCGACCGCTCCAGCGGCCCGATCGTCAAATTCGGCGAAGGCAAGGACTGGATGGAAATCCTCGGCTGCGGCATGGTCCACCCCAACGTGCTGCGCGCCGGCGGCCTCGACCCCGATGAATACCAGGGCTTTGCCTGGGGCATGGGCCTCGACCGCATCGCCATGCTGAAATACGGCATGCCGGACCTTCGCGACTTCTTCAATGCCGACGTCCGCTGGATGAGCCACTACGGCTTCCGCCCGCTGGATGTGCCGACATTGTTTGGTGGTCTTTCGGTATGATTGGTGTGCCTGACCAATATCAAGGCGCTGTAAGTTTTGCGTTTGGCGATTCGCCTGCGCTGGCAGACTCGCTCTTGGCTTTGGTGATTGCAGGTAAGAAAACGGCGACTTGCGGGGCTTTGCGCGACTTCGACCCAGAAGGCGAGCCGCTTCCGGTGGTTGGCCGTCGCGATGTTGTTCTGGATGGTGCAAGAAACCCGGCTGCGGTGATTGAGACGGTAGAGGTCACAATTCGGCGGTTTGACGAAGTTGACGCCGAATTCGCTTATAATGAAGGCGAGAATGATCAAACACTGGAAGCTTGGCGTATTGGGCACTCGGCGTATTTCGCCCGTAATGGTGGGTTTAAGCCTGATATGGAACTGGTTTGTGAGCGGTTTCGCCTCGTCGAGGTTTTAGAACGGGGTAAGGTGTGACGCCATGCCGACCTTGTTGATTTGGCATGGCTATAAATTCCGGTTCTACGCGTCAGACGGACCGGAGCCGCCCCATGTGCATATCGTCAAGGACGACAAGTCTGCAAAAATCTGGCTGAAAAGCTTGGAAATGGAATATGCGCACGGTTACAATGCCCGTGAAATTGCGGAGTTTTCTGCTAAGATAGCGGAACATCGTGATGGCTGGATGGAGAGCTGGAATGACTTCTTTGGAATTTGAAACCGAAGAGATGCGGCCTGTGTCGGCGGTCTGCGATTCCCTTTTTGTCTATGTAACACTGGCAGATGGGCGGCAAATTCGTGCGCCGCTCTGGTGGTATCCGTTTCTGGATAAGGCCAGCGTAGCGCAGCGAGCGGAGATTGAGCTGGAGTTTTCTGGTGTCTGGTGGCCTGAGTTGGATGAAGGCGTTTCTGTCAAGGCGTTGCTCCTTGGCTGGAAAGCACCGGGGGCGACCGCTCCGCAGAAGGTGGCCTGAGTGATGGAGCAAAAGCCCGCTTATTATTTCGTCACGGACATCGAAACAGATGGCCCTGATCCAGCGCTGCATTCGATGCTGAGTTTCGCAACAGTCGTGTTGCGGGAAGATGGCGTGCTTTGCGGCGAGTTCGAAGGTGTTCTTAAGCCACGGCCTGGTCGCGTTGCCGACAAAGGCACCATGAATTGGTGGGCGAAACATCCGCAAGCTTGGGAAGCCGCAACCAGCAATGCTGAAGAGCCTGAGCAGGTGATGAAGCGCTATGCTGACTGGGTAGAAAGTTTTGATGGAATTCGGGCCTTTGCTGCGCGACCGCTGATGTTTGACGGGTTTTGGATTGATCGTTACTTGCGCGACTTTGCAGGCTGCTTTGTGCTGGATGTGGGCTATTGGGGGCGGTGCATTTTCAATGCAAGCCCCCTTGATATAGGCACCTATACATCTGGCGTCTTTGGCAGAACTAATCCGCATGATGCCAGGGTCAAGCTGCCGCCAGATTGGTTGGGCAATCATCCGCACACGCATCATGCGATTGATGATGCCCGTGGTTACGCTTCGCTTCTGTCCAGACTTTTTACCGTGGCGCGTGAGCTTCCGCCGAATCCTCACGATTTTATGGCGAAGTCGATGGGGTGAAGTGCCGCGAATTCCGAAATATGAATGAAAATGGATGCCTGTGTGTTTTGTCTGGGAATGGACACAAAACCGACGATACGGAAGACTGATTCATGAAATTCACACTCTCCTGGTTGAAAGACCATCTGGACACCGATGCCACGCTGGATCAGGTCTGCGAGCGCCTTACCGCCATTGGCCTTGAAGTTGAGGATGTTGATGACAAGGCGGCCTATAAGCCGTTTGTGATTGCCAAGATTTTGAGCGCGGAAAAGCATCCGTCTGCCGATCGTCTGAAAGTTCTCTCGGTCGATGCTGGTGATGGTAAACCTGTTCAGGTGGTTTGCGGCGCGCCGAATGCGCGGGCAGGCTTGATTGGCGCGTTTGGCCGTCCGGGCATGTATGTGCCGGGGCTGGATGTGACGCTGGCGGTGGGCAATATTCGTGGCGTCGAGAGCCATGGCATGATGTGTTCTGAAAAAGAGCTCAACATGTCTGACAATCATGATGGCATTATCGATCTGCCGGATGATGCGCCTGTCGGTACCTCTTTCGCCGCCTATGCAGGCATTGATGATCCGGTCATCGAGATTAATCTCACGCCCAACCGGCCCGATTGCACCAGCATTTTCGGCATTGCCCGTGATCTGGCCGCCTCCGGCCTTGGCACGTTGAAGCAGCCAAAAGCTCCAAGCTTTGCGGTAGAAGGTGAGACCTCGGTTGAGGTCAAACTGGAGCTGGATGATGCCAAGCTGTGCCCCGGCTTTGCTTATCGCCTCGTGCGCGGTGTGAAAAATGGTCCAAGCCCGGTCTGGATGCAAAAGCGGCTGCTTGCCATCGGCCTTCGCCCGATCTCGGCGCTGGTGGATGTGACCAATTACATGACCTTCGATCAAGGTCGCCCCATGCATGTGTTTGATGCCGATAAGGTGAAGGGTGCGCTCACGGTTCGCCGTGCCAAGGATGGCGAGGAAATTCTCGCGCTGGACACCCGCACCTATAAGCTGACACCCAACACCGTGGTGATTGCTGATGACAATGGCTTAGAATCCGGGGGCGTTGAATCCATTGGCGGCATCATGGGCGGCGAGCATTCCGGCTGCGATGAAAACACCAGTAATGTGCTGATCGAATCGGCCCTGTGGGACCCGATCAACATTGCCAAATCGGGCCGCTCGCTCGGTATCATCACCGATGCCCGCTATCGGTTTGAGCGCGGTGTTGACCCTGAATATATGATCCCCGGCCTTGAGCGCACCACCGAACTGGTGCTGGACATGTGCGGCGGTGTGGCTGCGAGCGCCAAGGTGGTTGGCTATCAGGGCCACACGAAGAAGCTGGTTGATTTCCCATTCTCAGAAGTCAAGCGCCTCACCGGGCTGAATGTCTCCACCGATGAATCCCGCTCCATCCTTACTGGCCTTGGCTTTGAGGTGTCGGGCGAGGGCGACGTGGTCAAGGTGGCTGTGCCATCATGGCGGCCAGATGTGGACGGTAAGGCCGATCTGGTCGAAGAGGTTATGCGGATGCATGGCATGGATAAGATCACGCCAGAGCCGCTGCCCTCCATGAGCGCGGTCAACACCAAAATCCTGACCACCTTGCAGATCCGCACCCGCACAGCCAAGCGGGCGCTGGCCAGCCGTGGGATGATGGAAGCCGTCACATGGTCATTCATTTCGGCAGAACAGGCCGCCTTGTTTGGCGGTGGCAAGCCGGAGTTGAAGCTGGTTAACCCGATTGCAGCCGATATGTCCGACATGCGCCCATCGCTGCTGCCGGGCCTGCTCACCGCTGCCCAACGCAATGCCGACCGTGGCTTTGGCGATGTGGCGATTTTCGAAGTCTCCGGCACCTATGAAGGCGATACGCCAGAAGGTCAGCGCCGCGCGGCAGGCGGCGTGCGCCGTGGTACGGCATCGCTGGCAGGTGCTGGTCGTATGTGGTCCAACACCACAAAGGGCGGCGGCAAGCCAGTGGATGTCTATGACGCCAAGGCGGATGCGCTGGCCGTGCTGGAAGCCTGCGGCCTGCCGATGGGCAATGTGCAGATCGAGCAGGGTGGGCCGGAATGGTACCATCCGGGCCGCTCCGGCACCATCAAGATGGGTCCAAAGGTCGTGCTCGGCTACTTTGGCGAGTTCCACCCCAAGACGCTGGCAGCATTGGATGTTTCCGGTGCGCTCTGCGGTTTCGAGATTTATCTCGATGCCATGCAGGAGCCGAAGAAAAAACCCACTCGCACCAAGCCAGCACTGGATCTCTCGCCCTTGCAGATGGTGAAGCGCGATTTTGCCTTTGTGGTTGAACGCTCTGTCGAAGCGGGCGCAATCATCAAGGCCGCCACCAGCGCCGACCGCAAGCTGATCACGGGCGTCAACGTGTTTGACGTGTTTGAGGGGGCAAGCGTTGGCGAAGGCAAGAAATCGGTTGCCATCGAAGTGCTGATCCAACCATCGGATAAGACCCTGACCGATGAGGATTTTGACGCGCTGACCAAGAAGATCGTCGGCAATGTGGAGAAAACCACAGGCGGTGCGCTACGCGCCTGACACCTGTCTTCAGGGCCAGGTGGCGGGAGCTTTGTCCCGCTGTTTTTATCGTGATTGTAAAAACCCCTCGAATATTTCGAGGGGTTTTGCGTTTCTCAGGTTTTCAACACAGTCAGACGCTTAATACCAAGTCTCGAAGATGCTCACGCATCCTCGACTTGAAAAATTGAAAATATCTCAAATGCGCCAGAGGCTTGAGATATTTTCAAATGGAATACGAAGTGTCATTTTCAATGAATCTTCGTATAAATCATCGGAATGGTGAGCGGCAGACCCGCATGCGGCCATCCCCGGCAATATAGCGGTTGGTTTGTGGATCATAGGACCGATAACGGTCCATGCACCAGCGGACATGGCGGTTCGATACCCGCGGCGGTGGCGCTGGACGGTAGTAACCCGGTGGTGGAGGTGCTGGGCGATAGTAGCCAGGTGGCGGCGGCGGTGGGACTGGCCGGTAATAACCTGGCGGCGGCGGTGGTGGCCTGCCGTAATCGGGCCGATCATAACAACCATAGACATCGCAGACATAGCGGATATCGATGACCTGGGATGAGGCGCCACTCGGCGGGTCTACGGCAAATGGCATGGTCGCCGAGGCGACAGCGGGCAGGCTGCCGACAACGGCGAACGCAACCCCAGCCAAGGTATTGCGGAACAATGGCATTCTACGCCTCCTCACACTAAAACCGGACATGCCGAATTACATAAATCTCCTCGCCCAAGCTTCAAGGCCCAAGCTTCGAGGGTGGGGACGATTTCAAGGCAAGGCAATTTCTCTGGCGACATGATTCCATCTGTCTTGCGCTTGCACCTATCAAAAACTCAGTCTTTCGGGCGAGATCGCTTTGTATATTAGATGAATCATTTATTGGCGCCAGTTTTTTTTCTGTGTGGTGGGTTATCCCTATTAAAACCTCTAGATTCAGGCGCTTGGGCGAATGTTGAATGATGCTGCAAAATGAACGGGATAGAGGCAATCGGAAAAAAATCGGTCCTGACATGAAAACTTCAAAAACCGTGTTGACAGGCGCGGGCTGGCCTACTAAATCCCTCCTCGTCGCCCAGATGGCGGAATTGGTAGACGCGCCAGCTTCAGGTGCTGGTACTCGAAAGGGTGTGGAGGTTCGAGTCCTCTTCTGGGCACCAATTCCCAAGCCAAATCTTTGATTTGGTTTATGAATACAAAAAGCCCGGTTCGCCGGGCTTTTTTGTTTTTAGCGTTTTTTCTTTGTTTGAGTGCTTATTCTCCGACGTCTCTCGGATTGATTCCCGGCAACCATGCACCGGTACGTGGCGGTTCGCTGCCCGTATAGGTAATTCCATCATCCGTGGTGCAGCGATAGACGGTTCGCGGCATGCCGGAGCCGAGAAAATGAAAATCGCGGGTGCCGCGCCCTTGCATCAGCACGGTCTCGGTCTTGCAACGGTAACTTGGCTGGAGGTTTTGCTGGTCGATTTCGGCCTGTGTCTTCACGCCGGGCAGGTCCTTGTAACCTTTCAAGGGCTGCGACCAGTTCTCCAGAGCGGGCTTCTTGTTCTGGTCTGCCATAACCGGCCCGGCCATGGTCAAGCCTGCTGCCACCAGCGCTGCCATCCATCTTGCTGCTCGGTTCTGCATGTCGATCTCCATTTGCTGACACCATGCCGAAGGACCGGATATCCTGTCCCCTTTTCAAGCTTGTCGGTTCAGGAAAATCGGTGAGCGGTATCCCTGACAAACAATCGATGGCCCGTTGCGCGCCTGCCCAAAGCTGGGCCTTTCATCTCTGATATAGGAAGGCCGCCGCGTGGGCAAAAGGGCATAAGGTTGGCATTGCCGATCACGGTTTCGCCAGCTGGTATCGGATTGTGATATCCATCAAACGCTTCGCTATACCAAAATACCTAAAGCATGTCGCGTTTCATTGCCCTCAATGAAACGATAACCTACATGCGACAAAATAAGAGCTAAAGCGTGTCGCAGTGAATCCTATTCACTGCGACACGCTTTAGAACCGGTCCGAGACGCGAATACCGGCTGGACCAAGAATAACGGCGACCAGCACCGGCAGGAAAAACAGGATCATCGGCACGGTCAGCTTTGGGGGCAGGGCGGCGGCTTTCTTTTCCGCGGCATTCATCCGCTCGTCGCGGCCCTCCTGCGCCAGAACGCGCAGGGCCTGGCCGATCGGCGTTCCATAGCGTTCCGCCTGGATCAAAGCCTGGCAGACAGACTTGACGATTTCCAGCTGGGTTCGGTTTCCAAGGTTTTCATAGGCCGTCCGGCGGTCCTGGAGGAAGGACAGTTCCGCTGTGGTCAGCACCATTTCCTCGGCCAGCGCCGGAGATTGAGACGCCATTTCATCGGCGACGCGCCGCATCGCCGCTTCCATCGACATGCCGGATTCGACGCAGATCAACATCAGGTCCAGCGCATCGGGCCAGGCCCGGCGGATCGAATGCTGCCGTTTGGTAATCCGGTTGGAAATATAGATATTGGGCAGGTAAAAGCCGACATAACCCGCCACAACCGCCGCCAGGAAACGCACGGCAAACGGCCTGGACTGCATGTTGTGCAAGGCGAAGATCCAGGTGGTTGCCAGGGCCAGAAACAGGAAGGGCAGCAGGAAACGGGCCGTCAGAAACATGTTGAGGGCATTTTGGGAGCGCAAGCCGGCGGTCTTCAACCGGTCCATGGTCTTGTCGTCCACCAGCGCCTTGCGCAGGTTGAAACGCTCGACGATCTTGCGCGCCGAACTGTTATCGGTATTGCGCAGGCTGCCGCGCCCGCCCTCGCTGTTCATTCTGGCCCGCTCACGAGCGCGGATCAGTTCGCGCTCGGAGGATACGGCCTTCATCCGCTTGTTGAGGTCACTCCGCTCCAGCAGCGGTGAAATCAGGGTGTAAAGGGTGGCAAAAACCGCAATGGCCACCAATACGGCGATCAGCAGGGTCGGGTTGGTCAGTGTGGCGGCAAGATCTGTAGACATTGGCACGTCCTCAAATGTCAAAATTGATCATGTTACGCATGACGAAAATGCCGATAGACATCCAGAAAGCCGAGAACCCCAGAATCATATGGCCGCGCGGGTCGATAAACAGCACCATGATATAGGCTGGAGAGGAAATGTAGACGAGAAAGGCGACGATGAAGGGCAGCGCCCCGATGATGACCGCTGATGCCTTGGCCTCCATGGACAGGGCGCTGACCTTGGCTTTCATCTTGCGCCGCTCACGCAGCACTTTCGATAGATTGGACAGGGCTTCGGAGAGATTGCCGCCCGCCTGGGACTGAATGGCGATGACGATGGCAAAGAAGCTGACCTCCTGTAAAGGCATGGAGTTGAACATACGCCCGCAGGCTTCCGGCACCGTTATGCCCAGTTGTTGCGCATCGACCACGCGGCGAAACTCGGTCTTGACCGGCTCCTGCGCATCGACGGCAATCATCCTCAAGGAATCATTGAGCGGCAGGCCAGACTTGATTGACCGCACCATCACGTCCAGCGCATTGGGAAATTCGGTCAGGAATTTTTCCTGGCGCCGGCGGATCAGGAAACTGACGATCCAGCGCGGCAGGCCAGCGCCCGCCGTAAAGGCGATACCCAAGGACACAAACAGGGACATGCCGAGGATAAAGCACAGGCAAAAAAACACCAGGCCAAGGGTGGTGCTGGCAATGCTGAACTGGGTGAGGCTGATATCAAGGCCGGTCTGGCCGAGCCGCTGTTTCAGCGACTGGCTGGAGATTTTCTTGTTTTTCTCATTCTGCTTGCGCTCAATTTCCTTCAGCGTGTCCTGCACGGACTTGCGTCGCTTGGAAAGCTCCTGAACCCGGTCGCGCGCCACCTGTTTTTTGGCGGTATCGGCTTCCGCATTTTTCACCCGGGCGAGGCGTGTGGCGGTTTTCTTGTCGGCTTGCACCCGTGAAAACAACAGGACATAGGCCAGCGATCCCGCCGCGAGGGCTGCAAGAAGCACGATGGCGAGCACATTGATGGTCATGGCTTATACTACACCGGTTTTCTGTTCCATGGCGTCGAGCGCCGCCGCCAGGCGCCGTTCCTCGTTGTAATAGCGGGCGCGTTCCCAGAAATGTGGCTTGCCGATGCCGGTGGAGATATGGCGGCCAATGATCTTGCCGGTCAGGTCCTCGCCTTCCATTTCAAAACGCATCAGGTCCTGGGTGATGATCACATCGCCTTCCATCCCCACGACTTCGGTAATGTGAGTGATGCGGCGTGTGCCGTCGCGCAGGCGAGCTGCCTGAATAATAATGTCGATCGAGCCCGAAATAATCTCGCGGACAGTCTTTGCCGGAAGCGAATAGCCGCCCATGGCAATCATCGATTCCATGCGGCTCAGGCATTCGCGCGGCGTATTGGCGTGGATCGTGCCCATCGAGCCGTCATGGCCGGTATTCATCGCCTGCAACAGGTCGAAGACTTCCGATCCGCGCACCTCGCCGACGATGATCCGTTCCGGCCGCATGCGCAGGCAGTTCTTGACGAGATCGCGCATGGTGATTTCGCCTTCACCCTCGATATTCGGCGGGCGCGTTTCAAGACGCACGACGTGCGGCTGCTGCAATTGCAATTCTGCCGTATCTTCGCAGGTAATCACCCGTTCGTCGGCGTCGATATAGCGTGTCAGACAATTGAGCAGGGTGGTTTTACCCGAGCCGGTGCCGCCGGAAATCACCACATTACAGCGCACCCGCCCGATGATTTGCAGGACCTGCGCGCCTTCCGGCGTAATGGCGCCAAACTTGACCAATTGGTCGAGATTGAGCTTGTCCTTCTTGAATTTACGGATCGTCAGCGCCGGACCATCAATGGACAGCGGCGGAGCGATCACATTGACGCGCGATCCGTCAGGCAGGCGGGCGTCGCAGATCGGGCTGCTCTCATCGACGCGGCGGCCAACCTGGCTGACGATGCGCTGGCATATTGAGAGAAGCTGGGAATTGTCGCGAAACCGGATTTCGGATTCGATGGTTTTGCCGCCGACTTCGATAAAGGTCTGGCCGGCACCATTGACCATGATGTCGGAAATATCGTCGCGGGCCAGCAAGGGTTCCAACGGGCCGTAGCCCAGCACGTCATTGCAGATGTCGTCGAGCAGTTCTTCCTGCTCGGAAATCGACATGGCGAAATTCTTGATGGAAATGATATCGTTGACGATATCGCGGATTTCCTCGCGCGCGCTTTCCGCGTCCAGCTTAGCAAGCTGCGACAGGTCGATCGTGTCGATCAGCGCCGAAAAAACTTGGCTCTTGGTATCGTAATAATCCTCGGTCCGGTTCTGGCGACGACGCTGAGCGGGATCGGTGGGAGCGGCTGGCCTGGGTGGCTCGGCGCGGCCCGGTTCGATCCGTCCAGAGGCCGACACAGACGCCGGCATGCCGGGCGATGACAGTGCCGAGACCGGCACCGCTGTGCTGGAACCGGACTTTACAGACCCTTCATTTCCACGTTTACCGAACATTGTGTCGTTCCAGTCGGGCGCCTGTGCAAAGACGCCCTCGGTTGCATGTTTACTTGCGTGCCAGCATGGCGAAGATCGTGCTGAGACCCGCTTTTTTCGGCTTCTTGATACTGACCCGTCCGGTGATGAGATGGGCGAGCTGCGAGAACGTCTCCGCCGTCGGACTTTTCGCGTCGATCTCGGCGATCATCCGGCCAGAATTGGCGGCATTGCCAAACAGCTGAATATCGAAAGGAATGATCGCGGCTGGCTGCATGTCCAGCGGTTCGAAAAAATCGCTGGGCGAAATTTCCGGCCGTTTCGGCATGCCAGCCTGATTGAGGATCAGATGCGGTGCCTTGTCGTTCGGTCGCAACCGCTTCAGCGCATCGAGCAGGTTCTTGACGTTGCGCAAATTGGCAAGATCCGGCACGCAGGTCAGGACGATCTCATCCACTTCCGACAGCAGCGCCAGCGTCCATTCGTTCCAACTATGCGGCAGGTCCAGCACCGCAACCGGGGCGCTGCGTTGCAGGGTTTCCAACAGCGGCAGGAAGGCGCCGCGCTCAAAATCATAGGCCCGGTCCAGCAGGGAGGGGGCGGCCAGCAGGGACAGGTTCTGCGAACAGGAGGTCAGCAGGCGATCGAGAAACACTTCGTCCAGACGCTCCGGAGCAAAGACCGCTTCGGCTACGCCCTGGGCCGGGTCTTGGTCGAAATCGATATTGGCCGTGCCATAGGGCAGGTCCAGATCGGCCAGGATGGTTTCGGAGGAAAACAGCGAGGCGATCATGAAGGCGGCATTATGGGCGATGGTGGAGGAGCCGACGCCGCCTTTTGCGCCTATGAAGGCGATGCTGCGCCCCAGCGGCTCGGCGTCCGGGTCGATGAAGATCGATGACAAGGCCCCGATGACGTCGGCCATGCTGACCGGCGCAACGATATAATCGGAGACGCCATTGCGCATCAATTCGCGGTAAAGAGCGATGTCGTTATAGCGTCCGACGACGATGACCCGGGTCGAGGGATCGCAGACATCGGCCAGCGGCGCCAGCTCGGAGAGAAGGTTCTCAGGCTTCGCATCGGTTTCCAGAATGACCAGATTGGGGGTCGGTGCCCCGGCAAACATATTGACCGCTGCTGAAATGCCGCCGCTTGTTACCCGCATGCTGACCTTGGTCATGCGCCGGTCGCGGGCGGCCTCTTCCATCACCGCCAGCACACTGTCCGAGATGCAGAAAGCATGGACGGAAATGCGCGGCAAGGGCCGCAATTGCTCGAGATTACCGGTTCTCACCGGTTCCGCGGCCAGGCCGTCTTCTTTCGATCCGGCGATATCGTATTTGATCGTATTCATCAGCCTGCCCCCCGCGATCCTTGTCACTCAATCCGTGGATGTCGTGGTTGAGGTGTCCTTGCCGTCGCGATAATTGTCGATCACCGTCGAGCGACGCTCGGCATCGATCGGCGTCATACCGCGCGGCGCGATCAGGTCCGTCGGGCTGGCAACCTGCGCCGCCAGATTGGCCTGGGAGGCGCAGCCGAAATTCTGCCAGTTCTTGTTCTGCGCCGTGTCGTTGGAGAGATCCTCCGGCCATTGGCCACACGGTCCGGCCACCGCCGTGGTTGCGACATAGCTCAGCCGGATCGGCGCGGCATCACCTGTTGCGCCAGCCCGGTAAGGCCGCTCAACGATTTTGGGGGCGGCAATGCCCTTGGACACCAGCAGGCTGCGCACCTGGCGAGCGATGCTGGAGGCCGCCATTGTATTGGGAGACCCTTGCGGCACCAGAATCTGCACATAGCCGGTGGATGCATTGCGGTAATCCTGGGCAAAGCCCGTCACCGCATCGCTCATGCCGATCGTCAGGCGGCTTGAGCCCTGCGCGATCGGAAGATCCAGCGAATGCTCGACATCGGTGACGATGATCGGATGGCGGGTACGGTAATCGTCGGGAATCGAGCCGGTGGACATCTCGTCTTTCATGCCGCCGCAACTGCTAAGCGGCAGGATGGCCATCAATCCGAGGAGGAGCGCGCAAAGGCGTGTGAGGGACAAGGTTGGGTGAGGTGTCATCGCGTCCGCTCTCATTTGTAAATATAGCCGACTGTGCCGTGATAAGCGCCGTTCGCCGTGGCTTCCTTGCGGCCGTAGACCTTGTTGACACGGTTCAGGAAATACATGGCGCCGTCTCCAGCAGGATTGAAATTGTCGTCGGGACGCGCCAGCGCATTGCGGGTGACAGGCCGGACAAGATAGGGCGTGGCGATGATCACCAGTTCGGTTTCGTTACGCACGAAATCCTTGCTGCGAAACAGCGTGCCGAAGATCGGGATTTTCGAAATACCCGGCAGGCCGGACATGGCCTGGCGGACATTGTCCTGGACCAGACCGGCAATCACAATCGATCCGCCGGAGGGCAGCTCGACCGTGGTCGAGGCCTCGCGCTTGCGGATCGACAAATAGGTGGAACCGGGGATGGACGCATCGGAATTGCCAGTGACCACTGATCCTTCATAGGTCGGCTCGGAGACATTGGTCTCGATTGCCAGACTGATACGGCCCGGAGAGAGCACGACCGGTCGGAAGTTCAGCTGAATGCCGTAATCGACGGTTGAGGTCGTGCGAGAGACGGTTTTCTGCCCGGTGGTGCTGTCGGTGCTGATTTCCTGGCCAGCTGCCAGACGATATTCGCCGCCGACGTAGAATTTCGCCTGTTCGCCGGAAATTGCCGTCAGGCTGGGCTCAGCCAGGGTGCGCATCACACCCGCCTGTTCCATGGCGTTGACATAGGCGCTGATGCCAAAGCTGCCGAATGTCTTGGAAATTGTGGCGGTGCCGCCGACGTCGACGGAATTGCCGAGGTTGGACGGATTGGCGTAGCTGATACCGCT
Organism: Agrobacterium vitis; assembly: GCF_013426735.1. Lineage (NCBI taxonomy): Bacteria > Pseudomonadati > Pseudomonadota > Alphaproteobacteria > Hyphomicrobiales > Rhizobiaceae > Gillisella > Gillisella vitis. The sequence continues at coordinate 184,132 of NZ_AP023272.1, read as the reverse complement.
GGTGCCATCGGTGGCGCTGGCGCTGACACCAAGCTGTTTCAGCACCTGACGGCTGACCTCGGCAACGGTCACTTTCAACGTTACCTGATCTTCGCCTTCGATGGTCAGCATGTTGACGATCTGCGAGGTTTGACGGTTTTCTGCATAGATGGCCACTGCGCCGTCGCCGCTGCTGTTGCTGGTTGCGGTTTCTCCGCGGGTGGTGGCTTCACCACCCTGGAGGAAGGCCTTGGCAAGGCTGACGGCGCGCGACGAATCCTGCGGGGTGCGCACCGTGCCGCTCAGCACGACGTTGTCAGAGATGATCTCGACCTTGATATTGGACTCTGGAATGAAGCGGCTCAGGTTGGTTTGAAGACCCTCGATATCCCGTTCGATTTGCAGATCGAGACTGACGATCTCGCGACCATCCGCCCCGAAAATGAAAATATTGGTCTGGCCAACCTTCTTTCCGAACAGATAGATCCGGCGCGAGGTGCGGGTGACGGCATCGGCCAGTTCCGGGTCGGCCACCAGGATATCATGCGCATCTTCCGGCAGATCGACGACGATGGCCTTGTTGAGGCCAAGCTTCAGATCACGCCGCACACCGGGGCCGGTTTGGGCTATGCGCACCAGGCTCTGGGCACCGGCGGCAAGCGCCTCGGAACGCCAGACAAGCATATTTTCTCCCGGCAGGCCGGTAATCGACAGGCCTAGCGAAAGGCTGCCGGTGATCATGACACGCAGCAGGCGGGCAGGGGCAAGGCGCATGGAAAATCGTCCGTTCATTGTTTTGCAGCTCCCGCGCTCTTGACGATCTGCCCGGATTTGATGACCTGCACCTGTGGACCGCCGCTATCGCCGCTCAGCAGGTAGCTTGCAGCACTGTTGTCCTGCTCCTGGGCATCCGCCACGGAGCGCAGCGCCAGTGACAGGCGCTCGGCCATCTGCTGGGCAACCGTCAGCACCTTGGTTTGCTCCGGTGTCAGTTCCAGTGTTGCGGTGGTGCCGATGACCGAACGGGTGCCGTCGTTCTTTTCCTCGATCTGCTGGTCGATCGCGAGGACGCGGACATTGGACAGCACGGTTTCGGTCAGATGATTGTCATTATCGCCCTTGCGGACCATGATCACGTCAACGCGGTCATTGGGCAGGATGAAACCGCCAGCACCGGTTGCGACGGAAATTTCCGTGGAGATCGCCCGCTTTCCGGCTGGAAGCAGCGCTGAAAGGGTGCGGCTGGAGGCGTCGGCGATTTTTTCGATGCGGATCGGCTCACCCTCGAAAATCGGCAGGCGCACGACTAGCCCGGCAAGGTCGCTCAAGGCCTGGGGACGGTTCTCTTCCGTCACGAAACCGTCGACCAGGTCGGTCTTCGGCCAGTCCATCCAGCGCATTGCCTTATCGGTCAGGCGGGCGCCGACCGGCAGGCTGGCGGCGGCGATCAGCACCTTGGTGGTCGGTTCCTTCGTCACCACAGGCTCGGATTGCTGTACCACCACGCGCTTTTGCCCGCTCAGTCCCATGGCCAACAGACCGGCCAGACCGGCCGCGGCCACGGCGACGAAGAGAATGAGAATGCGGGCGGGCTTCATGGTCTGTCCTTAAGTCGGCGAAAGCTTTCTTAAGGTCGAAAAGAACAGAAATTGGTGTAATTATAGTTAACAACCGCCTTACTGGCGTGGTTAACAAAATATTGCTGGATTTATTTCGGCGAAACTGTCGCCAAGGCCAATGTCACCACTGGTGCACTGAGGAAACTGCAAAAACCGCCAATGGCGATAGCAATACCATAGGGGATTTTTTTCTCGACAATCAGTGAACGCGGCAGGCGCAGTCCAAGGGCCATTACGGTATTGGCCTGGCTGCGCAAAGCCAGGATCATCAGGGTCAGCACGCCGCCAAACACCGCGACTTCAATCAGAAATTCCACCAGGCTGATATTGAAACCGTACCAGACGGCAGCAGCCGTCAAAAGCTTGGCATCGCCGCCGCCCATGACATTGACGGCAAACAGTGTGAAACAACCGAAAAACACGATCAGACCCGCCGCGAAATGCAGGCCGGCCAATCCTATAGGCAGGCCCAACACCAGAGCGAGGGCGGCAAAACCGATAAGCAGCACAAGGGGGATCGCATTGGGGATCTTCATCTCGAACAGATCGGTAAAGGCCGCGAGTGCCAGACAAAGAGGCATGATCAGTGACAGCGTAACAGCCAGCATGGCGGATGAACCCTTTGACGACGTGATTTTAGTAAATCGACCATGGCGTAAAGCCATTACCGAATCATTCTCTGGACTGAAAATACTGCTCGCTCAGAATATTTGGGGCGGGAAATATTTAGGATATGCTCTCTAGCGACATCCAAGAGAAAAGCCGCCCTTGCGAGGCGGCTCTTGTAGCCTTGAGGCTGCTCGTTTCAAGCTTACTTGGTTGCGTCCGCACCCTTATTCATCTGCGTTGTCAGATTATTAAAAGTGTTGCCAATGCTCGTACCGAGCGTGGTCGCGCCAGCGACGAGTGCCACGGAAATCAGAGCGGCGATCAGGCCGTATTCGATGGCCGTTGCACCAGACTCATCCTTCATAAAAGCTGCGAAGATTTTGGACATGCGCTTCTCATGCTCCACAAGTGTTGTTCTGATCAGTCAATTTTTTACTGATCGGTTGGTGTAGAATTGAAGATCGGCATTTTGTAAATTATTTCACTCTGAATTGAAGTGGTGAAATACTCTAAAGCTTTATGCATTTTCGGATGAGAAAATGCCCCAATAGCCTTTCGGATTTGGGAATAAGCTTACTTGGATGCGGTAGCCGCCTTATTCATCTGCGTAGTCAGATTGGTGAACGTGCTGTTCAAGCTTGTGCCGAGCGATGTTGCACCAGCAACCAGGGCCACGGAAATCAAAGCGGCGATCAGACCGTATTCGATAGCGGTCGCGCCGGATTCATCCTTCATAAAACGTGCGAAAATCTTGGACATGCTCTTCTCCTGCTCCATAAGGTTTTTCTTGTCCGCCAACTGTTTTTTGTTGTGCGGTTGAACTGAAATTACAGGTCGCCGCATTGCTATCGCCTTAAGAAAACAAGTTAATTATCCTTGAACGATCGCTTGATTTCATTGTGGTAAATGAAGCCGAAAGATAGTCGGGAAAATTGTATTCACTCCGGAAAAAAGGCCACCTTGCAGCATGTTTACATGCGAAATTATGCAAGTATGTGTCAGTTATGGCCGTGGACATACCCGTGTTTATGATGAGATAAACCGTATTATGTCTCGGGAGGAAGCAGCGGCTTTATGGTTCATTTACCATTTTACCTCAATCTGTGGTCCTGATCTGCACGAGAGAAATGTTTTCCATGGCGCTGCCGATGTTGTTTCGCTGCTGTTTTGCGTTTTTGCTTGCCGGAATGGCGACAGTTTCCGGCACAGCGCATGCTGAAGACCCGCTTTTGCGCGTGGTGATGAACCAGGCCCGCATTCTCAAACTCGACCGGCCAGTCAGTAAGGTCATCATTGGGAATGAGAAAGTCGCCGATGCCACCGTGGCCGACCCAAAAACCATCGTGCTGACAGGGCGTAGCTTTGGGACGACGAATTTGGTTCTGCTCGACAGCCAGGGCAATGCCATTTTCGACGAGCGTATTCTTGTCTCTATCGATGAAGCCAATACAGTTCGGCTGTACAAACAGACGCAACGCACGGTCCTGTCCTGCACGCCAAGCTGCGAGCAGCATTCGCAGTCTGGAAATTCCACTGGAGATGCGTCTTCCAGCAATAGTGCGTCCAGCGGAACCGGCCAATAGCGGCAAGACGCTGCGCGAGACAGTGAAACTTTAACTGCCGTATCGTTACGCGACCAACTCCTGCATAAGAAATCATGCAGTAATGATATGAATTTATTCAGAATATCTAAAATTAATTTTTTGCTCGTTTCCGTATCATCTTGTTCAAACTGAAGGAATTCGGCAACGGAAATTAAATAGATCCAGCCCTAGCTTGCTATCAGGCACAACAACCGGCATTCAGACGATGGTCTTTCCAGATGGCACCCGTGACAAACGCGACGGACGATGGCGCAGATGGAGATTAGTGGCCAGGCGTTTGCGTCGCTCCCGTGACGGATCGGCGGCCATCGAATTCGCCATCCTGGCCATTCCTTATTTCCTGATCATTTTTGCCATTCTGGAAACATTCGTGGCTTTCATCGCCGAACAGACCGTCAATGCAGCGGTCGATACGCTCGGCAGGCAATTGCGCACCGGCAATATCACCTATAACCAGACCCGTAGCACCGACAAGACGGCGACGGAATTCCGCCAGTTATTCTGCAACGAGATTTCCTTTCTCCTCACCTGCGATGCTGCGGAAGTCGCAACACCCAACCGGCTCTGGCTCGATGTGCGCACGTATACGGCTTTCTCCGCCATGCCCACCACAATTGCCACCACATCCGGTAGCCTTGATACGTCCAGTTTTGCCTTCACGCCTGGCGGGGCAAGCTCGATCAATATGCTGCGTGCCTTTTATTATTGGCCGGTCACCACCGATCTCGTCCGGCCCTATATTGCCACGATCCATCGCCCTGGTGTTTCCAGCAATTCCGATTACCTGATCGTATCGACCTTGGCCTTCCAAAATGAGAATTATCCATGAGGTCGAAACCCGCCCTGATTTTGCTTCTATGCAGACCTTTCCGGCTATTGGCGCTGGATCGTTCCGGTGTCGGCGCGGTGGAATTTGCGCTGATCGTGCCCTTGTTGCTGGTTCTCTATCTGGGGGCATTTGAGCTTACCATGGCGCTCAGCGTGTCGCAGCGCGCCACCACCAGCGCCGGGGCCATCGCCGATATCGTGGCGCGTCAGCAGAAAACGGTCAACAAGGCCTTTCTGGCGACCATGCCAGATGTGCTGAAAGCCATGTTCGCGCCGACAGCGACGACAGGCTATGCGCTGAAGATCACCGGCATCAAGGTTGATAGCAATGTCAAAGCGACGATTGCCTGGTCCTGGGCGCAGGACGGCTCTAAACCCTATGCAACCGGCGCAACGGTGACACTTCCATCAGGCATGGCCGCCGCCAATGCCTTTTTCGTCCACGCGGAACTGACCATTCCCCATGAGCTTGTCACCTATCTGCCTGGATTTACAGGATCAAGCGTCAGCACCATTACCATCGCCAGGGATTATTACTTCCGTCAGCGGGAAAACGGCGAGATTGCCTGCTCGGATTGCTGATTCGAAGGGGGATTTGCCATTGCCTGTCTAAATGTCTATTCAATCCGTCCGATTGATAGTCAACTGCCTGATACGGCCTGATTTCATCTGAATCCCGAAGCGATGCATGGTGAAGCGCAGGATACGGCAGGGCATGATGGGTGAAGCATGGCGCGGGCTTTTCTGTTTGTTCTCGATTCCTTTGGTGTCGGCGGCGCGCCGGATGCGCCAGCCTATGGCGATGACGGCGCCGACACGCTGGGGCATATCGCAGAATTCTGCGCCGCCGGTGCCGGAGACCGCGATGGTTTGCGGGCCGGGTCGCTGATGTTGCCGAACCTATCGGCGCTGGGCTTGTTGCAGATTGCCAGCTTGGCCAGCGGTAGCCTGCCTGCGGGCATGGCCCTGCCGGAGCGGGTCTTCGGTCTCCACGGGGCCGCCAATGAGATTTCCCGCGGCAAGGATACACCGTCCGGCCATTGGGAAATTGCTGGTACACCTGTCATGTTCGACTGGGGTTATTTCCCGCAAGAAGGCGATGCCTTTCCCGCCGATCTCGTCGCCGAGATCTGTAAACGCGCCGATCTTCCCGGCATTCTCGGCAATTGTCATGCCTCCGGCACCGACATCCTGGCCCGCTTGGGTGAGGAGCATTGCCGCACGGGCCAGCCGATCTGTTATACATCCTCCGACAGCGTCTTCCAGATTGCCGCCCATGAGCATGTGTTCGGGTTGGAGCGTTTGCTGCGGCTCTGCGAAATCGTCCGGGAATTGCTCACCCCCTACAGGATCGGCCGGGTGATCGCCCGCCCCTTTATCGGCAACAGTGCTTCGAATTTCCAGCGTACCGGCAATCGGCGGGATTATTCGGTTCCGCCGCCGGAGCCGACTTTGCTCGATCGGCTGAGTGAAGCGGGTCGCACGGTGCATGCCATCGGCAAGATTGGCGATATCTTCGCCCATCAGGGCACAGGCCGCGAAATCAAGGCGAATGGCAATGCCGCACTGATGGAGACGACGCTGGCGGTGATGGATGAGGCAGCGGACGGCGATCTGGTTTTCACCAATTTCGTCGATTTCGACATGCTGTACGGCCACCGCCGCGATGTGCCGGGCTATGCCGCCGCGCTGGAAGCCTTCGATCTCTGGCTGCCGGATGTCTACCGCAAGCTTATCCCTGGAGACATGGTGATTCTGACCGCCGATCATGGCTGTGATCCGACCTGGCGCGGCACCGACCATACCCGTGAGCGGGTGCCGATCATGGCGTTCGGTCCCGGCATCAGGGCGCGTTCTATTGGCATTCGCGACACTTATGCCGATATCGGTGAGACAATTGCGGCCCATCTCGGCATTGCTCCGGGCGGTTATGGCAGGAGTTTCCTATGACTGCGTCCCTGTTGAAGGCCGAGTTGCATTGCCATATCGAAGGTGCCGCACCTCCGGCTCTGGTCGCGGCCCAAGCCGAGAAATATGGCATAGACGCCAGCAGTTTTATCCGCAATGAAAGCTATGTCTGGGAGGACTTTACCAGTTTCATAGCCGCCTATGATTTCGTCGCCTCGGTGTTTCGCAGCGAGGAGGATTTTGCCGCCTTGGCCGAGGCCTATCTGAGCGAATTGGCGGGCGTCAATACGATCTATAGCGAGCTATTCGTTTCGCCTGATCACGGCGAAGCGGTGGGACTGTCCGCCGAAGCCTATATCGAAGGGTTGGCAGAGGGCATTGTCGCTGCACGGGCCAAGACCGGTATCGAATGCCGGATGGTGATTATTGGTGAACGGCATCTGGGGCCGGAAAACGTCTTGCGTCGGGCGAAATGGCTGGCCGATTACCACCATCCGCTGATCACCGGCTTCAATATGGCGGGTGAGGAACGCATGAACCGGGTGGCGGATTACGCCCCGGCCTTCGACATCGCCCGTGAGGCGGGCTACGGCATTACCATCCATGCTGGTGAACTCTGTGGAGCTTTCAGCGTTCGTGACGCGCTGGATCTGGTGCGCCCAAGCCGGATTGGCCATGGCGTGCGTGCGATTGAGGATGCCGATCTGGTACAGCGACTGGCGGATGAGGGCGTTGTGCTGGAAGTCTGCCCCGCCTCCAATATCGCGCTCAAGGTGTTTGAGGATTATGCCAGTCATCCGATGCGGGCTCTGGCCGATGCCGGGGTGCGAATGTGTATCAATTCCGACGATCCGCCGTTTTTTCAGACATCACTGGCACGAGATTATGCCATCGTTGCGGAGATGGGCTTTTCAAACGCCGAGATCAACGCCATGACGCGCACGGCCATTGAGGCGGCTTTCGTGGACGAGGCGACCCGCCAAAACCTGTTGCAGCGGCTGCAAGCGGCTGGTTCTGGGGATGAGGCAGCGATTTAACGGCTGCAAGCCTTGCTCATCCCACCGATTCGTTGGAAGAAACATCACAGTCAGGAATTGAGCGGAAGAGACAAGAGGTTTCCCATGGACGGCGTCACAGTCATCAATCACCCCCTGGTGCAGCACAAGCTGACCTTCATGCGCCGTAAGGAAACCTCGACGGCGGGCTTTCGCCGTCTGCTGCGGGAAATCTCGACGCTGCTCTGCTATGAAGTGACCCGCGATCTGGAACTGACCGTGGAAACCATCGAAACGCCGATGGTGGAAATGGAAGCACCGGTGCTGGAAGGCAAGAAGCTGGTGTTCGCGTCCATTCTGCGGGCCGGAAACGGCCTGCTGGAAGGCATGCTGGATCTGGTTCCCTCCGCCCGTGTCTCGCATGTGGGCGTCTACCGCGATCACGAGACCTTGCAGCCGGTCGAATACTACTTCAAAGCCCCGGAAAACCTGTCGGAGCGGCTGGTGATTGTCGTCGATCCGATGTTGGCCACCGGCAATTCTTCAATCGCTGCCGTCGATAAGCTGAAGGAGCGGGGAGCGAAGAACCTGCGCTTCGTTTGCCTGTTGGCAGCCCCTGAAGGTTTGAAACATTTCCGCGAAGCCCATCCCGATGTGCCGATCTTTACGGCTTCGATTGATAGTCACCTGAACGAGCAGGGCTATATCGTGCCGGGCCTGGGTGACGCTGGCGACCGGATGTACGGCACCAAGTAAAATTTTCTTAACGACGAACGGCTTCGACCCCGGCGTTTCTGACGCCGGGGTTTGCTTTTGAACGGTGATGTTAACCGGAGTGAAAGCCCGTCAGCGTTTTTATCTTCAAAACGGTGGGAGATTGACGCGATGCTGATGAGGGTTCTGGTCTTTGCCGGTCTGACAGTCCTCGTCGCCACGCAATTGCCTGCCTATTTGCAGGACAGGACGCACACCGCGCCGGAAAAGTCATCGCAGGCGGCAAGTCTTGAGGCAACCCGTCTCGCGGTCGCACCGCAGCCGGTCGCCGGTTCAGGTCAGGCGATCCTGAAGGCCGATGGCCGGGGCCATTTCATCGCGCCCTTCCGCATCAAAGGCAAAACCGTCGATGCGATGATTGATACCGGCGCAAGCACGGTTGCCATTAACGAGACCATCGCCCGCAGGCTTGGCTTCAGCGGCAATGATCTGAATTTCAAATACAAGGTCAATACCGCCAATGGCGACACTTTGGCTGCGGTGGTGACGCTTGACCGGGTGGAGGTTGGCGGGGTGCGTGCCACGCAGGTTCAAGCCATGGTGCTGAAGGACAAGGCCCTGTCCGGCACGCTGATCGGTATGACATTCCTGAAACAGCTCGGCAGTTACAAAGTTGAAGATGGCCAGATGCGGCTTAGTCAAAAATAAGGGCCCCTCTTGGAGGAGCCCTGACGTCATTGATGAAAATAGTTGAACCATTGCTCAATGGGCGCCAGACATGTCGCCGAGCACGTCCTTGGAGGCCACGGTGGAATCGGCGTTCAGCTTGTAGACCATCGGCACGCCAGTGGCGAGATTGACGCTGAGGATCTGTTCCTTGGTCAGCTTGTCCAGCACCATCACCAGCGAGCGCAGCGAATTGCCATGGGCCGCCACCAGCACCTTTTCGCCCCGCAGCACGCGCGGCAGGATTTCGGTGAGGTAATAGGGCCAGACGCGGGCGCCGGTATCGCGCAGGCTTTCGCCGCCCGGTGGCGGAATGTCGTAGGAACGGCGCCAGATATGCACTTGTTCCTCGCCCCATTTGGCGCGGGCATCGTCCTTGTTGAGGCCGGAAAGATCGCCGTAATCACGCTCGTTCAGGGCCTGATCGCGGATGGTTTCAAGGCCGGATTGGCCAAGATTGTCGAGAATGATACCGCAGGTCTTCTGGGCGCGGGAAAGATCGGAGGTAAAGGCGATATCGAACTGAATGCCGTACTCCTTCAGCGCTTTTCCGCCAGCATTGGCTTCCTGCACGCCAAGTTCAGTCAGGTCGGGATCACGCCAACCGGTGAACAGGTTCTTCAAATTCCAATCGCTCTGGCCATGGCGCACGAGCACGAGGGTACCGGTCATCGACTAAATCCTCTCATTTACGTTACTGGGACGTTACTGGAAACATTATTGCGGAGATGAAAGCCCGAGAACATCGAGCATGGAGTAAAGTCCGGGCTTCTTGTCCTGCGCCCAGAGCGCGGCCTTGACCGCGCCGCGTGCGAAGATCGAGCGGTCGCCAGCACTATGGGAGAGCGTGACGATCTCGCCTTCGCCAGCCAGCAGAACGGAATGTTCGCCGATAACAGAGCCACCGCGCAGCGTTGCAAAGCCGATCGATCCGGGCGCACGCGCCCCGGTATGTCCGTCGCGCACTTTGACGGCCTTGTCCTTGAGGTCGATGCCACGCCCCTTGGCGGCGGCTTCTCCCAGAAGAAGGGCGGTGCCCGAGGGCGCATCGACCTTGTGTTTGTGATGCATTTCCAGCACTTCGATATCCCAGCCGGAGGCTTCCAGCGCCTTTGCAGCCTGGGCAACCAGGACCGACAACAGGTTGACGCCGAGGCTCATATTACCGGATTTGACGATTCTGGCATGGCGCGCTGCTGCCTCGAACCTTGCCTCATCGGCTGGCGAGCATCCCGTTGTGCCAATGATATGAACGATGCGGGCCTGGGCTGCGAGGGCGGCAAACTCCAATGAGGTTTCCGGCTTGGTAAAGTCGATGACCCCATCAGCATTGACGAAGGCGGCCAATGCATCGTCGGTGACGGGAACACCCAGGGGACCGAGGCCCGCCAGATCGCCGGCATCCCGGCCAATCGAGGCGGAGCCCGGACGGCCCACCGCCGCATGCAGCACCGCACCCTGCGTCTCGCAGATGATCCGCACCAGCGCCTGACCCATGCGTCCGCTGGCGCCTACCACGACCAGCTTCATCGGGCCAGTCTGTGTCGGACCGGTGTTCAATGCAACTGTCATGCCTCTCTCTCCGTCTTGATCCGTCCTTCTCCGCAGGCTTTGTGCTTACAGTGAAGGACTTCCATTGGTTGCCTGCATATTGTTCAGCCGCGCGTAAAGCCCCTCCGGTCTTTCCGTCAACGTCCTGTGGTTGCCCACCTCAACCACCCGGCCATCCTGCATTACGACGATCTTGTCGGCCTTGACCACGGTGGACAGCCTGTGCGCAATGACCACGACGGTCCGTCCGTTCATGGCTTCGTCCAGTGCCTTCTGCACGGCGGCTTCCGATTCTGTGTCGAGAGCGGATGTCGCTTCGTCCAGAAGCAGGATCGGCGCGTTGCGCACCAGAGCGCGGGCGATGGACAGGCGCTGTCGCTGGCCACCGGACAGCGTCAGGCCGTTTTCGCCCACCGGTGTTTCATAGCCATAGGGCTGGGCCATGATGAAATCATGCGCATAGGCAAGGCGCGCGGCCTCTTCTACGTCTGCATCGGTGGCGTCCGGACGGCCATAGCGGATATTGTCGCGGATCGTGCCTTCGAACAGATAGGGATGCTGCGATACATAGGCGATATGCTTGCGCAACGAGGCCTTGGTCACGTCGGCAATGTCCTGCCCGTCGATCAGGATCTGGCCCTGCGGCGGATCGTAGAAGCGTGGGATCAGCGTGATGATCGTCGATTTGCCAGCGCCCGACGGCCCGACCAGCGCGGTGGTCTTGCCGCCTTCGGCAGTGATATCGACGCCCTTCAGAATTTCAGGGCCGTTGCCATAGGCGAAATGAATATTTTTGAACTCAATGCGGGCTTCGCTGACCTTCAATTCGCCAGCGCTGGCCTTGTCGCGCTGGTGCGGCTGGGTGTCGAGGATCGCATAGATCATCCGGGCATTGACCACGGCCCGTTCCATCTGGATCTGCAATTTCGCCAGCCGCTTGGCAGGCTCATAGGCCATCAGCAGGGCGGCGATGAAGGAGAAGAAGGCGCCCGGCAACATGCCACCGGCGATGGTGCGATAGGAGGCATAGGCAATCACAGCAGCAATGGCGAGACCGGCAAAGCTCTCGGTAATCGGCGACGTGCGTTCACTCAGACGGGCAATGCGGTTGGCGCGGCTTTCGGCACTGTCGATAATGCCTTCCACCTTGCGGCCAAGCTCTTCCTCCATGGTGAAGGCCTTGACGACGGCAATGCCCTGGACGCTTTCCTGCATGGCGCCGAGCACCCGGCTGTTGAGCATGACGGAATCCGTTGTTGCCTTGCGCAGCCGCTTGGAAATATAGCGCAGCGAATAGAGAACTGGCGGCGCCACCACGAAAACGATCAGCGTCAACACCCAGTCCTTGGCGAGCATGACCGCGATCAAGCCAATCAGGCTGAGCAGATCCCGCGCCGTCGAGGTGACAGTCAGGTTCAGGACATCTCTGATACCATTGACATTCTGGCTGACCTGGGCGGCCAGATGCGCCGAGCGGGCCTCGTTGAAATAGCCCATGGACAGCGTCATCAGATGGCTGAACAACCGCTTCTGATAGCGGGCGACAATATTGTTGCCGATCTTGGACAAAGCCACCGCCTGGCCATAGCTGGCAAGGCCACGCAGCGAGAAAGCGATGAAGATCGAGACGCAGATGATCCAGACCAGATCGGCGCGCTTGTTGGCGAAGGCCTCGTTAATCACCGTTTCCATGATCCAGGCGGTAAAGGCCGTCGTCAGCGCCACGGTTGCCAGGCAGATGATGGCGAAGACATAGCCGCGGACATGATCGCGGCCGTTTTCGGCGATGACCCGCTTGAGAACGGCGGTGATGCTTTCCGACGATTCTGGCAGGGAGGTCTTGATGGTGTCGCGCAAGAAATGTCTTTCCCATTCGATTGGTCATAGCGACCGTCATGGCCGCGCCAGCCGGTCTATAGCCAGTCCGGCTGCTTTTGACCATAGAGCAATGCGCGACGCAATCAACGCTGCCAGCGACGGCCCTCATGCTTCACGCCATAGCTCGATGGCGTGCGGGCATAGGCTGCCAGCCCCGAAAGGGCGGCCTGCGGGTGAATAGCGACAAAGGTGGGAATGGTCTTCATCATCTCGGTATGCGGCGCCTTGTCCTCGAAAGCCGCCCGGAAGACCGGGCTCTTCAGCAAGGGGATAATCTTTTGCGAAATGCCGCCGGATAGGAAAACGCCGCCACGGGCCATGAAAACCAGAGCCATATCACCGGCAATCCGGCCAAGATAGGTCACGAACAGTGTCATGGTTTCCACGCAGACCGGATCATTGCCCTTCAGGGCATGCTGGGTCACATCGGCGGGATCGGTCCATACAGGCGCAATGCCATCGGCAGCGCAGATGGCATTGTAAAGATGCAGGATGCCGCGCCCACACAGGATCTGCTCGCCAGAAATCCGGCCTTCGATCCGTTCGATATGCGGAAAAATCTGCCAATCCCGGTCACTGCGCGGTCCGATATCCACATGGCCACCTTCGCCGGGAACCGGAAACCAGGTATGATGGGTATAAAGCAGCCCGCCAACACCCAGCCCGGTGCCGGGTCCCAGAATGACGCGGGAGTTCAGCGAGGTTTCGGTCAGGGGACCGATCGGTTCGCGGTCGTCGCGCCCGAGCGATGCAGCGGCCAGCGCCTGCGCCTCGAAATCGTTGACAACAAGCACGTCGTCAAAGCCAAGATCGGCAATCATCGCCTTGGGACGAATGACCCAGGGGCAATTGGTCAGCGGGATTTCATCATCCTTGATCGGACCGGCCACAGCCAGAATGGCCGAGCGCGGCTGGAAGCCGGATTTGTCGAGAATACAATCCTGAATGGCCTGGTCGATGGTCGGGAAATCCGCTGTGTGAATATTGGCAAATTCCTTAGGCGCAGCATGGGCATCCATGAGAATCCAGAAGCGCGCATTGGTGCCGCCGATATCGCCGACAAGAACCGGAAAGGGCATGTGATCATTGTCATGAGGTTTTGGCATTGAAAAATCCATTTCTGGTCACGCGGCTTCGGCCTTGCGGTTTGATATTATTCCGTGATCACGGGCAACAGACGGTCGGCTGTCGCCCGATTGAGCGCCATCGGTGTATCGTAAAGAATAGCCAGTCGCATCAGCGCTTTGACATCGACATCATGGGGCATGGGGGTGAGGGGATCGACGAAGAAGATCAGCATGGCGACCTCTTCCTGGGCAATCATTGCGCCGATTTGCTGGTCGCCGCCCAGAGGGCCACTTTTCATCCTGAGAACGTCCAGTTTCGGGCAGGCGTCCTGCACCCGTGCGCCGGTCGTGCCGGTGGCGACAATCTGCCATTGCTCAAGAAAACTCTGATGATGACGGGCAAATGCCGCCATCTGGTCCTTCATCTTGTCATGCGCGATCAGCGCAATCTTCTGGCGCTCAGCCATTGGTTCTCCCCTGAGCGTTTAAATCGATTTGCGGATCTCTTATACCAAGGGGCGGGGAATTGAAAAGCCGCCCCGCCTAATCTTAGGGGCGCGGAGACGGTGATGGAACGTCCTCGCTCGGCAGGTTGGCATCATCGGGGGTGACCGTTGAAGCTTTCACAGAGGCAGACCCAGGGCTGACATAGGCCTTGACGCCGCCGAAGGTCGCCTGTTTCTCGCTGGCGACAGACGGAGCATCCAGCACCGCGGCACAGGCTTTGGGTAGGTCCGAAACCATCACGGGGCGTGGCGGCGGCGGGGGCTTGGCATTCGGGTCGCGTTTCTTCTGTTCCCACGGTTCCTTGGTAAACCACCAGGCCAGCGATTTATCGCAGCCGTCGCCGGGGGCAACAGGTGCTTGCGGCTTGCAACCGGCGGCACCGGGCGGGCAGGAAAGCCGGATATGGAAATGGGCGTCATGGCCATAGATCGGGCGGATCTTGCCCATATTGGTCCGGTCGCCCGTCCAGCTTTCGCAGAGTTTCTTCTTGATGGTCGGATTGACGAACAGCCGCTCGACCTGCGGATAGCTTGCTGCCAGCATCAGCAGCCGGGCATGGGTCGGTGTCCAGGTCTGCGGATTGATCGTCAGGAATTTATCCTTCAGGATCATCGAGGTAAAGGGAAGGTCTTCGCGCTGCTGCACCGTCAGGCGCTTCGCTGGCATCGGGGTCAGCCAGATATCGGCGTCCAATCCGATCTGGTGGGAGGCATGGCCATTGGCCATCGGCCCGCCGCGTGGCTGGGCAATATCGCCGACCAGCAGGCCCGGCCAACCGATTTTCGGCGCATCCCGCGACAATTGCTCGATGGTCTGGATCATCGCCGGATTGCCCCAGCGGCGATTGCGCGACAGGCGCATGGCCTGCCAATTCGGCCCATCCGTCGGCAGGGCGACTGCTCCGCTCATGCAGCCGCGCGCATAGGAACCATAGGGCGTGGACGGCCCTGCATTGGGAAGGGTTTCCTGGGGAAAGGCGAGTTTTGCAGGCTGATCCGGCCCGGCCATGGCCATGTCGATCCCGAGTGAAAGAACCGCCAGCCCGGCTGTCATCGCGCGCAGCACTGTTGATCGTCTCGTCAAAATTCACCTCATCCTTGCGGAATCATCCGTCTACATGGCAATCAAACTAGGGTTTGTCAGGCAAAAGTGAAACCCGGCAATCCTCAAAACCGGAGAGTTCGTGTGGGTTTACGTGCCAAAGCCTGTCTTTCGCCCGGTTTTGTCTTATCTTGTCAGCCAAATCACCACGGCATGGTCCCTTTTCTCTGCCAGGAATGTGGGACGTCACGCAGGTGGAAAGGCATTGTCGGCCTTTCTGTTGAAATTCGAGGGGGTATTCATGGCTGTCATCCGCGTCGGGGCAAAAATACGCGCATTGTTTTTGGGGCCATTGCTTATGGGTCTTTGCGCCGCACAAGGCTTGACCACCCAGGCTTTCGCAGAGGAACCCCAATGGCGCCACGCCATCGGCTTGATCGACGCACCGAAATATCCCGAGGGTTTTCAACGCTTCGACTATGTCAATCCAGATGCGCCGAAGGCGGGTGAACTGAAACTGTCGGCCAATGGGACGTTTGATACGTTCAATCCTGTTTTGGATAAAGGCCAACTTGCGGCAGGACTATTGCCCCGTCTGTCGATGGTGACGGAAACGCTATTGAAGCCTTCCTTGGATGAGGATGGCACGAGCTATGGATTGCTCGCTGAAGCTTTCGCTTATCCTGCTGATTTTTCCTACGTCAAGTTTCGTCTCAGACAGCAAGCAAAATGGGCCGATGGTCAGCCAGTCACACCGGAAGACGTTGTTTTCAGCCTGGAAAAATTCAAGGAGCTCAATCCGCTTTTCACCTCTTACTATAGCCATGTGGTGAAAGCCGAAAAGACCGGTGAACGGGAAGTGACATTTACTTTCGATCAGAAGGGCAACAAGGAATTGCCCTTGATCGTCGGTGAACTGGATATCGTTCCGAAGCACTGGTGGGAGGGCCAGGGCCCCGATGGCAAGCCACGCGACATTTCCAAGACGACGTTGGAGCCGATCATGGGTTCCGGCCCCTATCGCATCGCCGGATTTTCGCCGGGTGGAAACGTGCGCTACGAATTGCGGGAGGATTACTGGGGCAAAGATGTGAACGTCAACATCGGCTATAACAATTTCAAGACGGTGATTTATACGTTTTTCACCGACGAAAACGTGGAGTTTGAAGCCTTTCGGGCCGGGACCGTGGATTATTGGTATGAGACCAAGGCCGCTCATTGGGCCACAGCTTTTGATTTTCCAGCCGTCAAGGATGGGCGGATCGTCAGAGAAGAGACCCCAACTCCTTTTCGAGCAACAGGCATTATGCAGGCGATGGTCCCCAATTTGCGAAGGGAGCTTTTCAAAGATGAGCGGGTCCGCGAAGCTTTAGGCTACGCGTTCGATTTCGAAGAGCTCAACAGGACCGTATTTTTCAACAGCTACAAGCGCATCGACAGCTTCTTCTGGGGCACAGAACTTGCCTCGTCCGGTCTACCCCAAGGCAGGGAACTGGACATTCTGGAGGCCTTAAAAGGGGAGGTTCCCGCTGACGTTTTCACCAAGCCCTATACGAACCCGGTTGGCGGGACGCCTGAAAAGCAGCGTGACAATCTTCGCAATGCCGTATCTCTGTTGAAGCAGGCCGGATATGAAATTCGTGGCAATAAAATGGTCAAGGCGGCAACGGGCGAGCCGCTGAAATTCGAAATTCTTTTGAGCAGTCCGATCCTGGAAGTGGTGGCAGTTCCTTATGTCACAATGCTGCGGAAAATCGGTATTGAGGCAGGCATTCGCACGGTGGATTCATCTCAATATATTAATCGGTTGCGAAATTTTGATTATGATATGACCTGGACCGTGTGGGGACAGACCCGCAATCCTGGAAATGAACAACGCAATTATTGGGGTTCGGCATCCGCCAATCAAAACGGCTCCCGCAATTATGCCGGCATATCCGACCCCGCCATCGACAAACTGATCGATCAGGTTGTGTTCGCAAAAAGCCGGGATGACCTTATCGCCGCGACAAGAGCGCTGGACCGTGTCCTTTTGGCGCATCACTATGTCATTCCGATGTACTATGGAAACACGGCCCGCATGGCCTATTGGTCAAAGCTTGCTCACCCGGCAGAGTTTCCGCACTTTTCAACCGGTTTCCCCGACATCTGGTGGGCAAAGCAAGCCCCGAACTAACCCGATGTGCGATCCTGCGGCGGCATAGGCGATCACAGCCTGCTTTGCAGGCCGCATTTCAGCCGCTACCAATAGGCACGGCGAATCAACGCCCCGAACATACAACAAGAGCAATAAAGGACGGATGGATTGGCAAAACGTGATGGCATGGTGAACACGGGAGCGTTCTGCTGATGGGCGCCTATATCCTGCGCCGCCTGCTGTTGATGATCCCGACCATGGTCGGCATCATGGGCATTTCCTTCCTCGTCATCCAGTTTGCCCCCGGCGGTCCGGTGGAACAGGTGGTGGCGCAGCTGAGCGGGCAGGGCGATAGCGCGGACCAGCGGCTTTCCGGCGGTGGCGATATCGTCAGCCAGGGCGGCATGGGCGATGGTGGTTCGAACTATCGCGGTGCGCAGGGGCTGGACCCGGATCTGATCAAGAAACTGGAGAAGCAGTTCGGCTTCGACAAGCCGCCACTCACCCGGTTTCTCGACATGATGTGGAACTATATCCGTTTCGATTTCGGCGAGAGCTTTTTCCGCAACACCTCGGTGATCGACCTGATTGTTGAGAAAATGCCGGTCTCGATTTCGCTCGGCGTCTGGGTTCTGTTGCTGTCCTATGCGATTTCCATTCCGCTCGGCATCCGCAAGGCCGTTAAGGACGGCTCGACCTTCGATGTCTGGACCTCCGGCATCGTCGTGGTCGGCTATGCCGTGCCGGGCTTCCTGTTCGGCATCTTGCTGATTGTGCTGTTTGCCGGTGGCTCCTTCTATAACTGGTTTCCGCTGCGCGGCCTGACCTCCGATAATTTCGCCGATCTCAGCTGGTGGCAGAAGATCCTCGATTATTTCTGGCATCTGACCCTGCCGTTGACTGCATTGCTGCTTTCGGCCTTTGCCACCACGACGCTGCTCACCAAGAATTCCTTCATCGACGAGATCAAGAAGCAATATGTGGTGACGGCCCGTGCCAAGGGCCTCAGCGAACATCGGGTGCTGTACGGCCATGTGTTTCGCAATGCCATGCTGATCGTCATTGCCGGTATTCCCGGCGCTTTCGTCTCGGCCTTCTTCACCGGTTCGCTGCTGATCGAGAATATTTTCTCGCTGGATGGCCTGGGACGTCTCGGCTATCTGTCGATCATCAACCGCGATTATCCGATTGTGTTTGCAACGCTTTATATCTTCTCGCTGCTGGGCCTGGTGGTCAGCCTTGTCTCGGATTTGATCTATACCTGGATTGATCCACGCATTGATTTTGACCGGAGGGATGTCTGATGGCAGCCGTTCCCGAACACTTGGCCAAGCCGCCGAAAAAGCCGTTCCTGACCCCGATCAACCGGCGGCGCCTGGAGAACTTCAAGGCCAACCGGCGCGGCTCCTGGTCCTTCTGGATCTTCATGGTGCTGTTCGGACTGAGCCTCTGCGCCGAGCTGATCGCCAATGACCGGCCAATCATCGCCTCCTACAAGGGCGAGATCCTGTTTCCGGTCGCTATCAACTATCCAGAGGAAAAGTTTGGCGGCTTTCTGGCTGTCACCGATTATCGCTCCAGCTTCGTCTCGGATGAGATCAACGCCCATGGCTGGATGATCTGGCCGCCGATCCGCTATTCCTATCGCACGGTGAATTCGGAAATTCCGCAATCAGCCCCGACGCCGCCCTTCTGGTTGATGGACGCCAAGCAACGCTGCTCGGCCTATCCGAAGGGGGCGGATGACCCGAATTGTATCATCGGCAACATGAACTGGCTTGGCACCGACGATCAGGCCCGCGATGTCATGGCGCGAATGATTTACGGTTTCCGCATTTCCGTACTGTTCGGTCTGGCGCTGACGATGATTTCCGCCGTGATCGGCGTGTCAGCCGGTGCCGTGCAGGGCTATTTCGGCGGCAAGACCGATCTGTTGATGCAGCGGTTCATCGAGATCTGGTCATCGATCCCGCTGCTTTATATCCTGCTGATCATCGCCTCGCTGCTGCCGCCGGGCTTCTTCATTCTGCTTGGCATCATGCTGCTATTCACCTGGGTGCATTTCGTCGGCATCGTGCGGGCGGAGTTTCTGCGGGCCAGAAATTTTGAATATGTCAACGCCGCCCGGGCGCTTGGGGTCGGCAATTGGACGATCATGCGCCGCCATCTGCTGCCCAATGCCATGGTGGCGACGTTGACCTTCCTGCCCTTCATCCTGTCGGGATCGATCACCACCCTGACCTCGCTGGATTTCCTCGGTCTCGGCATGCCACCCGGCTCACCTTCGCTGGGTGAGCTGATTGCCCAGGGCAAGCGCAATCTGCAAGCGCCCTGGCTGGGGCTGACGGCCTTCTTCACCATGGCGATCATGCTGTCCCTGCTGATTTTTGTCGGCGAGGCGGTGCGCGATGCCTTCGACCCGAGGAAGACCTTCAAATGAGCGCGCCTCTTCTCTCTGTCCGCGATCTGTCAGTGGCCTTTCATCAGGGCGAAAGCCAAAGCCTTGCTGTCGATCACATCAGCTTTGATATTGCACCGGGCGAAATCCTGGCGCTGGTCGGCGAATCCGGTTCCGGCAAATCGGTTTCGGCTGCCTCTATCCTGAAACTCCTGCCCTATCCCGCCGCCAGCCATCCCTCCGGCCAGATCCTGTTTGATGGCCGGGATCTGCTGACCCTGTCGGAACCGGCTTTGCGGGCCGTGCGTGGCAATGACATTACCATGATCTTCCAGGAGCCGATGACCTCGCTCAACCCGCTGCACAGCATCGAGCGGCAGATCGGCGAGATCCTCGAACTCCACCAGTCGCTGACAGGGGACGCCGCCCGCAAGCGGACGCTGGAACTGCTGCTTCAGGTCGGCATCCGCGAGCCGGAAAAACGGCTCTCGGCCTTTCCTCATGAACTGTCCGGCGGCCAGCGTCAGCGGGTGATGATTGCCATGGCGCTTGCCAACCGGCCAAAGCTGCTGGTGGCCGATGAGCCGACCACGGCGCTGGATGTGACGGTGCAGGCGCAGATTCTGGAGCTTCTGGCCGGGCTGAAGCGTGAGCATGGCATGTCCATGCTGTTCATCACCCATGATCTCGGCATTGTCCGTAAATTTGCCGACCGCGTCTGCGTGATGACCGGCGGTAAAATCGTTGAAAGCGGCCCGGTCGAGTCGATCTTCGCCAACCCGCAACATGCCTATACAAGGAAATTGCTGGCATCCGAGCCGCGCGGTGTGCCGCCGGAAACCGATCTGGCAAAGCCTGTGGTGATGGAAGGGCAGGAGATCCGTGTCTGGTTCCCGATCAAGGCCGGATTTTTGCGCCGGGTGGTAGACAATGTGAAGGCCGTGGACGGCGTCGATCTGACGCTGCGTGCTGGACAGACGCTTGGTGTGGTCGGCGAATCCGGCTCCGGCAAGACCACGCTGGGTCTGGCGCTGGCGCGGCTGATCTCGTCCCAGGGCCGGATCGGCTTTCTCGGCAACAATATCGATGGCTATTCATTCAAGCAGATGCGCCCTCTACGCGACCGTTTGCAGGTGGTGTTCCAGGACCCGTTCGGGGCGCTTAGCCCGCGCATGTCAGTAGGTGACATCATTGCGGAGGGATTGCGAGTGCATGAACGGGGCCTCACGGCCGCAGAGCGCGACAGACGAGTCTGCTGGGCGCTGGAGGAGGTTGGCCTAGATATCGCCACCCGCTGGCGCTATCCGCATGAATTTTCCGGCGGCCAGCGGCAACGTATCGCCATTGCCCGTGCCATGGTGCTGAAACCGCGCTTCGTGATGCTGGATGAGCCGACCTCGGCGCTGGATATGACCGTGCAGGCGCAAGTGGTGGATCTGTTGCGCGATTTGCAGAGCCGCCACGACCTCGCCTATCTGTTCATCAGCCACGACCTGAAAGTGGTGAAGGCGCTGGCCAATGACATCATCGTCATGCGATCAGGAAAAGTTGTCGAGCAGGGACCGGCGCAGGAGGTTTTCACCACGCCGAAACAGGATTATACCAAGGCCCTTCTGGCTGCCGCATTCGACCTCAAGGCCATGAATATCGGTGGCATCAGCCAATAATATCAGCCTTCTGCAAGGATGCCCTCGCATGTCCCCCAAGCCTCCCGTGGTGATTGACCTCAAGTTTTCACGCGCCGCCATGCAGGCAGCGCTGGCCGGGGCCTTTCCGGATCGTGAGGTGATCGATCTCGGTGATCCAGAGAACACTGACAGGGACCTGTCGGCGGCAGCCTATGCAGTTTTGTGGAAGCCGGAGCCATCGCTGTTTACCCGCGCCTCCGGCCTCAAAGTGCTGTTTTCCGGCGGCGCGGGTGTCGATCACGTCCTGACCTTGCCGGGCCTTCCCGATTTGCCGATTGTCCGTTTCGTTGACCGCAGCCTGACGGACCGGATGAGCGAATGGGTGGTTCTGAACTGTCTCTATCACCTGCGCCATATGAGCCAATATCTGAGGCAGCAGCGCGATAAGGTCTGGAATGAGATGGATCTCCAGCCGGAAGCCCGCGATGTCACTGTCGGTGTCATGGGGCTGGGTGTTCTGGGCCAGGATGCGGCGCGCAAACTGAAGGTCATGGGATTTAACGTCATCGGCTGGTCGCGGCGCAGACGCGAGATCGATGGGATCGACACCTATGACGAGGCCCGGATCGATGAGTTTCTGGCTCGCACCGATATCCTTGTCGGCCTGTTGCCGCTGACCCCGGAAACCCGGGGCCTCTACGATAGCAGCCTGTTTTCACGGTTGCGACAGGGCGGAGCGCTGGGCAAGCCGGTGTTTCTCAATGCTGGCCGTGGCGGAAGCCAGGTGGAAGCAGACGTCATCGCCGCTTTGCAGAAGGGCGTGCTGGGTGGCGCATCGCTGGATGTGTTTGAAAAAGAACCGCTGGCGATGGATAGCCCGCTATGGGCCATGGAAAATGTCGTCGTGACCCCTCATGCCGCCGCGGCATCGGATGTGCGGGCGCTATTTGCCCATGTGGAGACGCAGATTGCCCGGTTTGAGGCGGGTGAGGCGCTGGAGCATGTCGTGGACCGGTCTGCGGGCTACTGATCCCGGAACCTTTGCCGCATCGGTACGTTGGCCTTCATAAGTGTTTACGCTGGTGCGTATAAAACAGATGGAGGCTCTCCGCATGGCAGGTCCAGGCAATTTCGACCCCGCTGATAGAAACTTGAATACGACCCCCGAAACGCCGGGAGCAGAGCGCCCGCTGGAGCCGACCGAGGCGCGACAGGGCTTTCGCGGTAAACCGGTCCTGATCGTTCTGCTGGCCGGACTGGTTCTGGCGCTGGTTGCGTGGATACCGGCGGAATGGTGGGGGCAGAAAATTGCGCCCTCGACGGACCCGGCGACGGAAACGACGCGCCCGACCACCGCTCCGCAGCAGCCGAGCCAACCAAGCACAACGCCCTGATAGCGATAGACGGGGCCCTGATGGCGAGGGGCGGGTGTATTAGGACAATAATGAAGTTCCCGGCCACTGGACTTTGGTCACAGTTTTTTCGATAAGGTTGGCCCTGAAAAGACCATAGCCGTCCGGCTATGGTCGTAATGGCGCGGCCAAAATCAGGCCGCTGGCAGGCGGCGAGGACGAATGGCAAAGGCGGATATTGCGAGGCGGGTGTATAACCATGCCTGGAAGCTTGACCCCATCGTGCGCAGTCTGCTCGATACCGATTTCTATAAACTATTGATGTTACAGATGATCTGGAAGCTCTATCCAGATGTCGATGTGACGTTTACGCTGATCAACCGCACGACAAGAGTGCGGATTGCCGACGAGATCGACGAGGCCGAACTGCGCGCCCAGCTCGATCATGTCCGCACGCTTGGCATCAGCAAGAAAGAATTGATCTGGCTGGCAGGCAATAGCTTTTATGGTCGCACCCAGATTTTCGAACCGGAATTTCTGGCCTGGCTCTCAGCAATCCGCCTGCCAGCCTATGAGCTTTCCAAGCGCGATGGCCAATATGAGCTGACCTTTCGCGGGCGATGGATGGAAACCACGCTGTGGGAAATCCCGGCCTTGGCAATCATCAATGAATTGCGTTCGCGGGCTGCGCTAAAATCGCTCGGTTATTTTACGCTTGACGTTATCTATGCCCGTGCCAAGGCAAAGATGTGGGAAAAAGTCGAGAGGCTGAAGCAATTGCCAGGCCTGCGGATTTCCGATTTCGGCACCCGTCGTCGCCACAGTTTTCTGTGGCAAAGGTGGTGTGTGGAGGCCCTGAAGGAAGGCATTGGCGAAGCCTTTACCGGCACCAGCAATGTATTGCTGGCTATGGATTCGGATCTGGAAGCGGTCGGCACCAATGCCCATGAATTGCCGATGGTGGCCGCGGCCCTAGCAAAGACCGATGCCGAACTGGCCAATGCGCCCTATAAAGTGCTTCAGGACTGGAACACGCTCTACAACGGCAATTTGCTGATTGTTTTGCCCGATGCCTTCGGCACTTCGGCTTTCTTGCGCGATGCGCCACCGTGGGTGGCGGATTGGACCGGTTTTCGTCCCGACAGCGCCCCACCGATTGAGGGCGGCGAGAGGATCATTGCTTGGTGGGAGAAAATGGGCCGCGATCCGCGCCAGAAACTGCTGATCTTTTCCGACGGGCTGGATGTGGACGCCATCATCGACACGTACCGTCATTTTGAAGGCCGGGTGCGAATGAGCTTTGGCTGGGGCACCAACCTCACCAATGATTTCATCGGCTGTGCGCCTCATGACATTGCCGGGCTGAAGCCGATTTCCATCGTCTGCAAGATCACCGAAGCCAATGGTCGTCCCGCTGTCAAGCTCTCCGACAATCCCTTGAAGGCCACGGGAGAACCCGCCGAAGTCGAACGCTACCTGAAATTCTTCGGGTCCGAGGACCGTGTGGAACACGCCGTCAAGGTATAAAACCTGTGTCGAGGGGTCAGGAGGATTCGTTTTCGGCAAGCCAGCTTTCGAGCGCCGCGATGGCTTTCAGCCTCAATGCGGCCTTGCGCGCCAGTGCCTTCAACAGGCTCCTGTCATTGGCACCAAAACCGAGTTCCTGCATCACATCGCCCGGCTTCAGCCGCCGCCGCGCCATGATGGCTTCAATGCGGATAATCGTTTCCGGCAAGAGATAGCGGCCATTGGCAATCGGGGCGGAGGCAGATTTCTGCACGGACAGGGTTGACCGCGACACAGCGCTTTCCAGTGCCTCGCCATTTTCCTGGGCTGCCAGCCAGGCGACAAATGCCCGCCGCTCCTCCAAACTCGCCTTTTTCCAGGAGTTTTTCAGCTTCTCCAACCGGCTGCGTTGCGGCCGCAGGCCCGCCACTTCAAGCGCGACCCGCAGAGAACCAATGCGGCCAGCCAAAAAATCACTGTAAATGCCAGGAAACATCGAGCGGAGACGCTCGACCTCCGCAGCTTTCATCTGTTTTTCTGCTTTCGCCATCGCCCGATCACCGCTGCTTTTTCGAAGCGGTGTACCCGGGTTCAGGCGTCAAGACCATGGCACAAAGAGAAAGCCAACACATTCTGTCGAATCTGCTGGACGTTTAGACAATCACTAATATGGAAAATCAATAGCTTGTGGAATTTGATGGCGGACAGGGAGGGATTCGAACCCTCGGTACGCTTTCACGCACACACGCGTTCCAGGCGTGCGCCTTAAACCACTCGGCCACCTGTCCGTTTTTCGAAAAGCTTGCTGCTGGGCAGCTTGACCGTTCGGGCGGGACATATATCAAGGATTCGGCGGCGATCAACCCAAATCTGACAGTTTTTCGACAAAGCCTCGGAAATCTTTTATCAGGCCTTGGATTGCGCGGTTGGGCCAACAGCGGCGTACGCCCTATATGGCGCACAAAGGTTGGCTGTAGCTCTTTATATCTGCTGCATAATTTCTCTTTAAACCGATTCCGATTTAAAGAATTATGCAATAGACGGGCAATCCTGTAAAAGTGGGCTCGGGCGAGATGGAAGGAGAAGGTGATGATCCGGTTTTTATTGCGCATTCTCAGTTTCATCATGCTGGTTCTTGCTATCGTGGCGGGGACGACCGATGCGATAGAGTCCGTCGCCTCATCGGATGTCGTGACAACGGGTTTCGGTTCGCTTTGGGCCGATATCGGCCCGGCAAGCCTTGCCGTGGTCAAGCAGGCAATTACCGCTCACATCAGCAGCGATGCTTTGCAACTGGCGGATAAAGGCATATTGCAGCAACCGGCTTTTGCGGTTTTTCTCAGCATCGCTCTTTTGCTGTGGATCGCCGGCTATAAACGGCGGTCGCCTGCCGGGCGGTTCGCAGCCTGATATTCTGAACTATGCAATAAATTTAAAGTGTTACAGCGTCCTTTGTGCGTTTTATCAAACGCACAAAGGACGCTGTAACGCACGCTCCCGGTCTATGACGGCGGTAATACCTATCGCTCTGAGGTGTATTCTGACGTCATGTGGATTTAGAGCTGTAAAAGGCTGGTTGCGGAGAGACGTTTGCCGTAAAAACTCTTCGGGCGGGTCCGTTTTATGACGCCGAGGACGACCATCAGCGCTGTCTGCCAAACAACGCCTGTGGTTAAAACGGGCTATGCTATACAGGTGCGAGCCGCCTGTCGGCTAAAAATAGAGCAAACAAGCCGTTGATGCGGCTTGTTTTTCGTCTTTCAGCTTCAAAAAACAGCAATCCTGTTAATATTTACCAGTTGAAAAAAATCTGGTGAATTTTTTGGAAAGCCGTGCAAGGATGCGCCCCAGCCGAACCTAAGAGGGGGCGGGCTGGTCTTGTCACGTCGCAATATCCGGCGTGTATGGAAAGCCTATAAAGAACAACACAAGCAACATCAGGGCTGCACAATGAAGAAATCCCTAATCACGCTGTTTGCCATGGCCGCCATGTCGGCCTCGGCGCTCGCTGCTGACATCAAGCCGGCGCTCGTCTATGGCACCGGCGGCAAGTTCGACAAATCCTTCAACGAGGCAGCATTCAACGGCGCGGACAAGTTCGAGAAGGAAACCGGCATCAAGTTCCGGGATTTCGAACCGACCAGCGATACCCAGGGCGAACAGGCAATCCGCAATTTTGCCTCCAAGGGCTTCAGCCCGATTGTCGCGGTATCCTTCGCCTGGACCTCGGCCATGGAAAAGGTTGCGACCGAATTTCCAGACACCAAATTCGTGATCGTCGATTCGGTTGTGGATAAGCCGAATGTCCGCTCGGTGGTCTTCAAGGAAGAAGAAGGCTCGTATCTGGTTGGTCTGCTGGCCGGTATGGCTTCCAAAACCGGCAAAGTCAGCTTTGTCGGCGGCATGGACATTCCGCTGATCCGCAAGTTCGAATGCGGCTATGAGCAGGGCGCCCGCGCTGCCAATCCAAAGATCGAAGTGTTGCAGAACATGGTTGGCACCACGGGTGCTGCCTGGAACGATCCGGTTCGCGCTGGCGAGTTGACCAAGAACCAGATGGATCAGGGCTCCGACGTGATCTACGCGGCGGCCGGTGCATCCGGCATGGGTGTGTTGCAGACCGCAGCCGATGCCAAGAAACTGTCGATCGGCGTCGATTCCAACCAGAACCACCTGCATCCCGGCTCGGTCCTGACCTCGATGGTCAAGCGCGTCGATCTTGCTGTCTATAACGCTTATGCCGATGCCAAGGCTGACAAGTTCAAGCCCGGCCTTGAAGTGCTTGGCGTCAAGGAAGACGGCGTGATGGCAGCGCTCGATGACAATAACAAGGCGTTGATTACACCGGAAATGAAGGCGGCTGTCGAAAAGGCCCGCGCCGATATCATTGCAGGCACAGTCAAGGTTCATGATTACATGGCAGACAATTCCTGCCCGAAGTGATCTGAAACGAGGGCGCGAGCGGCATTCCGCCTCGCGCCCTTTTCATGTCCGTTAGAGCGTTTTCGCTTTTCGCCGAACAGCGAAAATTCTCTCTCTTTTTGCATTTCCGGACGCAAACCTGCTTCGCACCTTTGCTGGAAATACTCTATCCGGAGTTTTGCACGTGGCCCAAACCCCTGCGATTGAACTCATCGGGATCGACAAGAAGTTCGGTCCGGTTCATGCCAACAAGAATATCAACCTGACCGTGGCCAAGGGCTCGATCCATGGCATTATCGGTGAGAACGGTGCCGGGAAATCGACGCTGATGTCGATCCTCTATGGATTTTACCAGGCAGATGGCGGCGAAATCAAAATCGGCGGCCAGGCTACGGTCATCAAGGACAGCCAGACGGCCATTTCCAGTGGAATCGGCATGGTGCATCAGCATTTCATGCTGGTCGAAAATTTTACCGTGCTGGAAAATGTCATGCTGGGCGCCGAAGGCGGCGCTTTGCTGGCCAAGGGAACGGCAGCGGCCCGCGCCTCCCTGAAACAGCTGGAAACGGATTACGGGCTGGATGTCGATCCCGATGCCGTGGTCGAGGAATTGCCGGTTGGTCGCCAGCAGCGGGTGGAAATTCTCAAAGCGCTGTATCGCGGTGCCGATATTCTCATTCTCGACGAGCCTACAGGGGTTTTGACGCCCGCCGAGGCTGATCATCTCTTCAAGATCCTGCGTGTTCTGCGCGATCAGGGCAAAACGGTTATCCTGATTACCCACAAACTGCGGGAGATCATGGCGATTACCGATACGGTTTCCGTCATGCGGCGCGGCGAAATCGTTGCCACCCGCAAGACGGCGGAGACATCAGTGGAGGAATTGGCGGAACTGATGGTTGGCCGCCGGGTGCTGCTGCGGGTGGACAAGCAGCCTGCGCAGCCGCGTGACGTTCTGCTGTCGGTGCGCAACCTGACCGTCAAGGATAGTCGCGGCGTCGTGATGGTCGATGATGTGTCCTTCGATGTGCGCGAAGGTGAGATTGTCGGCATTGCCGGTGTGGCTGGCAATGGCCAGAGCGAGTTGCTGGAAGCGATCACCGGCATTCGCAAGCCGATGTCGGGCGAGATCCTCATCGCGGGCAAATTGGTGACCGGTTATGATCCGGCTCGATTGAGAGATCTTGGGCTTGCCCATATCCCTGAAGATCGCCACCATATGGGCCTCGTCCTGCCCTTTGAGGAAAGCCAGAACGCTATTCTCGGCTATCATCGTGACGAGCGCTATGGAAAAGGCATGTTTCTTGATCCGAAGGCGATCCGCGCCGCCGCCGAGGTCGAGATTGCCAAATATGATATCCGACCGCCAAATCCCCGCTTGAAGACTGCCAATTTTTCCGGTGGCAATCAGCAGAAGATCGTCGTTGCCCGCGAGATAGAGCGCGATCCGAACGTGCTGATCATCGGCCAGCCGACCCGTGGCGTCGATATCGGTGCCATTGAATTCATTCACCGGCGCATCGTCGAAACCCGTGATAAGGGCAAGGCGCTGCTGCTGGTCTCGGTGGAACTGGATGAAATCCGCTCCTTGTCCGACCGGATCCTGGTGATGTTTGCCGGCAAGGTGGTGGGTGAAAAGACGGCAGATGCCGATGAACAGACGCTGGGCCTGATGATGGCCGGCATTGCCGCTTGAGGTTTTGATGAGTACCGCTTCCATTCCGCTGCCGAACTGGATCACCTACGGGCTTTTGCCGTTAATCAATCTGCTCCTGGCTTTTTTGATTTCCGGCCTGGTCGTGTGGATCATCGGCGAAAATCCTTGGGACGCGCTGGTCCTCATGCTTCAAGGCGCGCTGGGTCGCGGCGAAGGCATTGGTTTTACGCTCTATTATGCCACCAATTTCATCTTTACCGGTCTGTCGGTTGCCGTTGCCTATCATGCGGGGCTGTTCAATATCGGCTCCGAAGGTCAGGCCTATGTCGGTGGTCTCGGGGCGGCGCTGGTGGCCTTGGCATTGGACCATTATTGTCCCTGGTATGTCACCATGCCGTTTGCGGTGATCGGGGCGGCTCTGTTTGGGGCGGCCTGGGCGTTGATCCCGGCCTGGTTGCAGGCAAAACGCGGCAGTCATATCGTCATCACCACCATCATGTTCAACTTCATCGGCGCGGCGCTGATGGTGTATCTTCTGGTGCATGTGCTGATCGTGCCGGGCAAGATGGCGCCGGAAACCAGGACCTTTCTGGAGGGCGGGCAATTGCCGAAGCTGGATTGGTTGATGGCGCTGTTTGGCCTGAAGCTCGGCCCGGCACCCTTCAACGTTTCTTTCATCATCGCCCTGGTCATGGCTTTCGCCGTCTGGGTGCTGATCTGGCGCACCAAGCTTGGCTATGAAATGCGCACGCTCGGCATCAGCCGTTCGGCGGCAGCCTATGCCGGCATTCCCTATGTAAAGATCGTCATCATCACCATGCTGATATCAGGTGGCCTGGCCGGTATGATGTCGCTGAATACGGTGATGGGCGCTTCCGCTCGCCTCCAGGTGGAGTTTGTCGGTGGCGCGGGATTTGTCGGTATCGCGGTCAGCCTGATGGGCCGCAGCCATCCGCTCGGCATCGTCATCGCCGCTATCCTGTTCGGCGTGCTCTACCAGGGCGGCGCGGAACTGTCCTTCGATATGCCCAATATCACCCGCGATATGATCGTGGTCATCCAGGGTCTGGTGATCCTGTTTGCTGGCGCGCTGGAATTCATGTTTCGACCGGCGCTGGTGCGTTTCTATCAGACGATTGCCCGCCCGGCTGCCCGCCCAGTCATATCAAGCAAGTGAGGATCTGACGATATGGACAATTTCGATATGATCGTCAGCATCCTGGGCTCCACGGTGCGCCTGTCGATTCCGTTGATTTTCACGGCGCTGGCCGGACTGTTTTCCGAACGGGCCGGGGTTTTCGACATCGGATTGGAAGGCAAGATGCTGGCGGGTGCTTTCGCGGCGGCCTGTGTTGCCTATCTCACCGGTTCGGCCTGGGCTGGGCTTGCAGGCGGCATTGCGGTGTCCATCGGCTTTTCGCTGATCCATGGCTTTGCCTCGATCACCAATCGCGGCAATCAGATCATTTCCGGCGTGGCGCTGAATTTCGTCGCAGCCGGTTTGACGGCGGTGCTGGGACAGGCCTGGTTCAGCCAGGGCGGACGCACCCCGCAGCTGCCGGGTGATGCCCGCTTTCAGCCGATTGTGCTTCCAGGCACTGATGCCCTGCGTGACGTGCCGTTTCTCGGTCCTCTCTATGCCAATGTGGTTTCCGGCAACAATGTCTTGACCTATCTGGCCTTTCTGGCCGTGCCGCTGAGCTGGTGGGTGCTGTACCGTACCCGCTTTGGCCTGAGATTGCGGGCCGTGGGCGAAAATCCTGGTGCGGTCGATACGGCAGGGATCTCCGTGGCCTGGCTGCGCTACAGGGCGGTGATCGTTGCAGGCTTTCTTTGCGGCTTTGCTGGAGCCTATCTCGCCATCGCCCAATCGGCGGCCTTCATCCGTGACATGTCGGCGGGCAAGGGTTATATCGCGCTTGCCGCGCTGATCTTTGCCAAATGGAAGCCGGTGCCTGTGATGTTTGCCTGCCTGCTGTTCGGCTTTCTCGATGCGATGTCCAATTTCATGCAGGGCAAGGCGGTGCCGGGCATTGGTGAAGTGCCAGTACAGATTTTCCAGGCCTTGCCCTATATTCTCACCTGTATCCTGCTGGCTGGCTTTATCGGGGCTGCCAATGGTCCCAAGGCGGGCGGCGTGCCCTATGTGAAGGAACGGTAATATGTCTCACGACCTGTTCGAGGCGGCCCGCGATGCCATGCGCCATGCCCATGCGCCCTATTCGAAATTTCCGGTTGGCGCTGCAATCCGCGCCGATGATGGCAAGATCTATGTTGGCGCGAATATCGAGAACCTGTCTTTTCCTCAAGGCTGGTGCGCCGAGCCGACGGCCATCGGCTGCATGGTCATGGGTGGTGGACGAAAGATCGTCGAGATTGCCGTCATCGCTGAAAAGCTGGCGCTTTGCCCACCTTGCGGCGGCTGCCGCCAGAAGATCCGGGAATTTGCTTCGGCTGAGACGAAAATCTACCTCTGCGACGACGTGGGCGTGCAAAAGGTGATGAGCATGGACGAATTGCTGCCCTTCAGCTTCGAGACGGATACACTCGGATGACCCCGGCGGTCGATCTGCTCATCGACAGGCTGAACGGGCTTTTGCCACGCATCGCTATCGTGCTGGGTTCCGGCCTTGGCGGATTGGTGGACGAGGTTGAGAATGCGGTTCGCATTCCCTTTCCCGACATACCGGGTTTTCCGCAGGGCGGCGTTTCCGGCCATGCCAAGGAGTTGGTGGCCGGGCTTTTCGCCGGTCAGCCGATTATCATGCTGGCGGGCAGGGTGCATTATTACGAAGAGGGTGATGCGGCAGCCATGCGGTTGCCCATCGAGACGCTGGCAGCGCTTGGCGTGACGACGCTGATCCTCACCAATGCCGCCGGTTCCTTGCGGGCCGACATGCCGCCCGGCTCGGTGATGCAGTTGATTGACCACATTAATTTTTCTGGCCGTAATCCGCTGATCGGCGAGACGGGGGATGGCCGGTTTGTCGGCATGACCCAGGCCTATGACGGCGAATTGGCCGAGGCCATGCGCCGTGCGGCAGACGCTGAAGACATTTCTCTGTCATCCGGCGTCTATATGTGGTTTTCTGGGCCAAGTTTTGAGACGCCAGCGGAAATCCGCATGGCGCGGACGCTGGGTGCCGATGCGGTGGGCATGTCCACCGTGCCGGAAGTCATTCTGGCACGGTTTTTTGGTCTGAAGGTTGCGGCGGCGTCGGTTATCACCAATTATGGGGCAGGGATGACGGGTGCCGAACTCAGCCACGAGGAGACCAAGGACATGGCTCCGATTGGTGGAAGACGGCTTGTCGCCATCCTCAAGCGAATGATCGTTGATGGAGGAGCAGATCTTGGATAGCCGTGAACTGCGCGAATGCGCTGCTGTTGCCCTGTCGGTGCTGGATCTGACCAATCTGAAAGACGATTGCAGACCCGAAGAGATTGATGAACTGTGCGCCCGTGCCATCACGCCATTTGGCCATACGGCGGCGATCTGCATCTGGCCGCGTTTCGTAGCAAAGGCGCGAGGATTGCTTGGTCATGACGGCCAGGTGAAGATCGCAACGGTGGTCAATTTCCCTTCGGGCGATCTTGATATTGCGGCGGTTGTCGCGGAAACCGAAGCTGCTCTGGCCGACGGCGCGGACGAGATCGATCTGGTCATCCCCTACCATGCTTTTATCGAAGGCGATGAAACGGCAGTGATGGACATGATTCGGGCTGTCAGGGCGGTGATCGCCTCGCCCGCAATTCTCAAGGTCATTCTGGAAACCGGCGAGTTGAAAACCGCCGCCCTTACCCGCCGTGCCTCGCAGATTGCAATTGCCGAAGGTGCGGATTTCATCAAGACATCGACCGGCAAGGTTGCGGTCAACGCCACTCTGGAGGCCGCAGACATCATGCTCCAGGAAATCCGAGACAGTGGCCGCAAAGTCGGCTTCAAGCCGGCGGGTGGCATTTCCACGGTCAAGGAGGCGAGCCTGTATTTTCGCCACGCCAGCGCAATCATGGGGGAGGATTGGGTGATGCCCTCCACCTTCCGTTTCGGCGCATCCGGCCTGTTGAATGATATTCTGGCCATTCTATCCGGCGAAAAATCCTCAGGCCCAGCCAGCGGCTATTGATATGCAGGCTGTGGAGATCATTCGCCGCAAGCGCGACGGAGAGGAGCTTTGCAGCGCCGATCTCCAGGCCTTCATCCGTGCCTTGAGCCGGGATGAACTGTCGGAAGGGCAGATCGCCGCCTTTGCCATGGCGGTCTTTCTGCGGGGCATGAGCGATGCCGAGACGGTGGCGCTGACCTTGGCGATGCGCGACAGCGGTACGGTTCTATCGTGGAAGACGGCGGGCCGTCCCGTGGCCGACAAGCATTCCACCGGCGGCGTCGGCGACAATGTCTCGCTGATGCTGGCCCCGATGATGGCCGCCTGCGGGCTAGCTGTGCCGATGATTTCCGGGCGGGGACTTGGCCATACCGGTGGGACACTGGACAAGCTGGAATCGATACCCGGCTATGATATTGCGCCGGATGCCTCGGTCTTCCGTGCCTTGGTGGAGGAGATTGGCTGCGCCATCATCGGCCAGACCGCCGACCTCGCTCCCGCCGACAAACGGCTTTACGCGGTCCGCGATGTGACGGCGACGGTAGAATCCGTGCCGTTGATCACGGCATCCATTCTGTCCAAAAAGCTCGCCAGCGGATTGGAGAGCCTGGTGATGGATGTAAAGTTCGGCAACGGCGCCTTCATGGGCCAGATCGATGAGGCCCGGGCGCTGGCACGTTCACTGGTGGCGGTCGCCAATGGCGCAGGCACCAGAACCTCGGCGCTGCTGACCGATATGAATGAGCCTCTGGCGGATTGTGCAGGCAATGCCGTGGAAATAGCCAATGCGGTCGCCTTCCTGAGAGGGGATAAGGCGGGAACCCGGCTGGAGACCGTGACACTGGCGCTCGGTGCCGAGATGCTGGTCAATGCCGGGGTCGAGCCGGATCAGAACGCTGCTGACATCAGGTGTCGTCACGCCCTGGAAAGTGGTCGGGCTGCCGAGATTTTCGGACGTATGGTGCATGGGCTGGGCGGGCCGGTGGATTTCATCGACAGGGCTGGCCAATATCTGCCCAAGGCGGTGCTGGATATTCCGGTTCTTGCTACACAATCCGGCTTCATTTCCACGGTCGCCACCCGCGATATCGGCCTTGCGGTGATCGACCTTGGCGGAGGTCGCCGACGTCCCTCGGACAGGATTGACCATTCGGTTGGCTTCAGCGGCTTCCTGCCGGTGGGGACCACTGTTAGCAAAGGCGACGTTCTGGCCGTGGTGCATGCCGCCGATGAAGCCAGCGGCACCCGCGCCGCGCAGGTCATCGCGGCAAGCTATGCCATCGGCGATGAGGCACCTGCGTCTGTGTCTGCGGTGGTTGAACGGCTCAACTCTCAATCGTGAACTGCACCCTGTCGGCGGGAAAGCGCGTTACGGCATATTGAACCGGCGCGCCTTCCAGATCGGTGTTCAGGGCTTTGGTGATCATCACGATGGCACCGGGTGACAGGCCCAGTTCATCCCGGTCGGAAGGATCGGCATGGACGGCGCTGATGTCGGTGCGCACGCGTAGATAATCGGCAAGGCCGCAAGCGGCGAAGGCGGCGGTGATTGAGCCGCTCTGCCGATAAGCCACATCGATCCCTTCGAAACGGGGCAGGGGAAACCAGCTGGTAGAGCGTGACACAGCTCGGCCATCCGCTTTGCGCAGCACTTCCAGCCGGATTACCTGAACGCCGTCTGCCAATTGCAAATGGTCCATCAGGTCCGCGCTGGGTGTCTCGACGGCGCTTTCCAGCAACAGACCTTGCAGCGCACGCGCCTGATCGCCGATGCCGGGCGTGAAACGGGTGCGTTTTGAAATCGGAAAACTGATCCGATCTCGTCGCTCGATCAGCGTGCCGCGTCCCTGAACGGCGCGCACGATCCCCTCCTGGGCAAGGGCCGCCAGCGCGCTGCGCACCGTATGTCTGTTGACGCCAAATTCTCCAGCCAGAATCGTTTCCGGCGGTACCATGCCCGTGGTGTCATAGGTGCCATCGCTGATCGATACCCGGATTCGATCAGCAATCTGCCGCCAGAGCGCCACGCCGGTCTGTCTTTCGATTGCTTTTTGCCCCACCACTTTCTGCCCCGTCATGTCACACGCTTGTCATCCCGAAGGAATATTTGTAAAGATAAGTTGTATGGTTGTCTATATTAATAGACAAATGGAGATTTGGCAATGGACGCACGAGCAAAAAGTGCAAATCCAGATGATGTACATCGAAAAAGAGTTGTCGACCTTTTGGCGGCGGCCCATCTGGACGAATTAAAGGCGCTGTGGAGCGCGCTGCCGTTTGCGCCGGAAGCACATTTCCTGCGCGGACCGGAGACTGGTCTGGTGATGGTGCGCGGCCGTATCGGTGGTGGTGGCGCGTCCTTCAATCTGGGTGAAGTGACGGTGACGCGGGCGACATGCAGGCTAGCGTCGGGCCAGGTCGGGCATGCGCAGGCACTGGGTACATCCAAGGAAAAAGCGCGGCTCTCAGCGATTTTCGACGCCCTTTGGCAGGATGAGGCGCATCGCGCCCAGATTGAGCCGTTGTTGGCGGCTGTGGAACGGCGTCTGAATGAGGGCGACCGCATCAGGGCCGAGCAGGTTGCGGCAACGAAGGTGGATTTCTTCACCATGGTCAGAGGAGAAGACTGATGCTCGAAGCGGAAAGCCTGACTGGCGGGTTCGCTCAGCCGGTATTTGAAGCGCAAAGTGTGTTTCGTGCCGTTATGGACGGTATGGCCCGGCCCGGCACCCACCAGACTGTTGCCGTGTCGCTGCACCCGCCCGCCCCTTTTGGTCTGGCACAGGCGGCTATTGCGCTGACGCTGTGCGATGCCGATAGCCGTGTCTGGCTGAGCGGCGTGCTTACCAAAAGTGCCGCGCCCGCCTGGCTGAGCTTTCACACCGGCGGGGTGACGACAACCGACAAGACCGAAGCGCAGTTTGCGTTTTTCGAAGCAGGCAGCCCGCTTGCCGCCTTCGCGCAATTTTCCACCGGCACGCAGGACTATCCCGACCGCTCGGTGACTGTTGTCTATGAAGTCGCCGGTTTCGAAGGCGGCCAGCCGCTTACTCTGAAGGGACCCGGCATCCAAGACCGGGCAATGATCGCCCCACTTGGCTTGCCGGATGGTTTCCTGCGCCATTGGCAGGACAATCATGCCCTGTTTCCGCGCGGCGTCGATGTGATTTTCACCGCCGGTCGGGATTTTCTCTGCCTGCCGCGCAGCTGCGCGATACTATCCGGGGAGGCGTGAATGTATGTTGCTGTAAAGGGCGGCGAGACCGCCATTGCCAATGCCCACAGCCTGCTGGCCGACCGTCGCCGGGGTGATCGAAGCCTGCCGACAATGACCGTCGATCAGATTGTCGAGCAATTGGCGCTGGCGGTTGGCCGCGTCATGGCCGAGGCCTCGCTTTATGATCGCAAGCTTGCGGCGCTGGCCATCAAACAGGCGCGGGGCGATATGATCGAGGCGATTTTCCTGCTGCGCGCCTATCGCACCACGCTGCCGCGCTTTGGTCTGTCAGAGCCGGTCGATACCGGAGCGATGCGGATCGAGCGGCGGATTTCCGCAACCTATAAGGATCTGCCCGGCGGCCAGTTGCTGGGGCCGACGTTCGATTATACTCACCGTCTGCTCGATCCGTCCCTGCTGGAAGAAGGCGAGGTGGAACCTCCGGTCCAGAAAACGCCATCCGGCGAACCCGCCATGCGGGTTTCGGATATCCTGAGCGAAGAAGGACTGATCGAACCCGATGGCGACATGCCGGAGGATCATCTGGCGGGTGATATTACCCGCCAGCCTATCGAGTTTCCGATGGCGAGGGATTTGCGGCTGCAATCGCTGGCCCGTGGTGATGAAGGTTTCCTTCTGGCGCTCGCCTACTCCACCCAGCGTGGCTATGGCCGCAGCCATCCTTTTGCCGGTGAAATCCGCTTGGGTGAGGTCGAGGTAGAGCTGGATGTGCCTGAGCTTGGCTTTGCCGTGTCGCTTGGGCGTATCCAAGTCACCGAATGCCAGATGGTCAACCAGTTCAAGGGCTCGTCAAAGGCCCCGCCACAATTCACGCGAGGCTATGGCCTCGTCTTCGGTCAGAGCGAGCGCAAGGCGATGGCCATGTCGCTGGTGGATCGGTCACTGCGCGCCGAAGAGTTGGGCGAGGATATTACCGCCCCTGCTCAGGACCAGGAATTTGTCTTGTCCCATTGTGACAATGTGCAGGCAACAGGGTTTGTCGAACATCTGAAGCTGCCGCATTACGTGGATTTCCAGGCCGAACTCGATCTGGTGCGGCGGATGCGCTCTGAACACGAACAGGCCCGCCAGCAAGGGCTGGACCTGAGCGAGGCGGCGGAATGACCAGTCTATTAGTCGTGATCGGCATACCAGGCGGCGCAAAGCGTCGAGACGCCCAGCATGAGGGTCACGAAGACGGCGAACATCATTTCGATTTCCATGCTCATTGCTCCCTGTTTGCGAATTTCTGGAAGGGTAACGCACAATGATTACGGAAGTTTCATTAGCGGACGAAATTGCCACTTATAATTTTGCCTATCTCGATGAGCAGACCAAGCGGATGATCCGCCGGGCGATCCTGAAGGCCATCGCCATACCTGGCTATCAGGTGCCGTTTGCGTCGCGCGAAATGCCAATGCCCTATGGCTGGGGCACTGGCGGCGTGCAGGTGACGGCAGCGATCCTTGGGCCGGAAGACGTGTTGAAGGTGATCGACCAGGGCGCCGACGACACCACGAACGCCGTGTCAATCCGGGCGTTTTTCCAGAAGGTCGCCAATGTGGCGGTCACCACCCACACCAGCGAAGCCACCATCATCCAGACCCGCCACCGGATTCCGGAGGAAAAGCTGCGGGCGGGCCAGGTGCTGGTCTATCAGGTGCCGATCCCGGAGCCTTTGCGCTTCCTGGAGCCGCGCGAGACCGAGACCCGCAAGATGCATGCATTGGAAGAATACGGCCTGATGCACGTGAAGCTCTATGAAGACATCGCCCGCAATGGCCGGATCGCCACCACCTATGCCTATCCGGTCAAGGTGGCGGGTCGCTATGTAATGGACCCGTCTCCGACACCGAAATTCGACAATCCGAAAATGCACCGGTCAGAGGCCCTGCAATTGTTTG
The DNA here is from genome assembly GCF_013426735.1 of Agrobacterium vitis. NCBI lineage: Bacteria > Pseudomonadati > Pseudomonadota > Alphaproteobacteria > Hyphomicrobiales > Rhizobiaceae > Gillisella > Gillisella vitis. Next base: position 146,279 of record NZ_AP023272.1, on the reverse strand, counting down.
GCGCGGGCCGCGAAAAGCGGATCTATGCCGTGCCGCCCTATACCGATGTCGTCAGCCTGGATTTCGAGGATCATCCTTTCACGGTGCAAAGCTTCGACAAGCCCTGCGCACTTTGCGGTGCCGAGCATGTCTATCTTGACGAAGTGATCCTCGACGACAAGGGCGGGCGAATGTTCGTCTGCTCCGACACCGACCATTGCGAGGATCGCCGCGCCAAAGGTCATCGGGGTGAGATGCTGGCCGAAACACAGCATGAGGAGGCTGCTCAATGACCCAGCAACCGCTTTTGAAGGTCCGTGACCTGTCGAAATTCTACGGACGGCGGATCGGCTGCGCCAATGTTTCCTTCGATCTCTGGCCGGGCGAAGTGCTGGCTGTGGTCGGTGAATCCGGTTCCGGCAAGACGACGCTGCTGTCCTGCCTGTCCACCCGGCTGATGCCGACCACCGGCAGTGTCGATTACCGGATGCGCGACGGCGCTTACCGCGAGCTTTATCACATGAGCGAGGCCGAGCGGCGCTTTCTGATGCGCACTGACTGGGGCTTCGTTCACCAGAACCCCGCCGATGGGCTGCGGATGACCGTTTCAGCCGGGGCCAATGTCGGCGAGCGGCTGATGGCGGTGGGCGAACGGCATTACGGCAATATCCGCGCCACCGCCACCGATTGGCTGGACAGGGTGGAAATTGCCGCCGACCGGATTGACGACCAGCCGCGTGCTTTTTCCGGCGGCATGCGTCAGCGCTTGCAGATCGCCCGCAATCTCGTCACCAATCCGCGTCTGGTGTTCATGGACGAGCCGACCGGCGGGCTGGATGTCTCGGTGCAGGCAAGGCTGCTGGATCTGGTGCGTGGGTTGGTGGCTGACCTTGGTCTGTCGGTCATCGTCGTCACCCATGATCTGGCCGTCGCAAGGCTGCTGTCGCATCGGATGATGGTGATGAAGGACGGCCATGTGATCGAGCAGGGTCTGACTGATCGGGTGCTGGACGATCCGCGCGAGCCTTATACGCAATTGCTCGTCTCCTCGATTCTTCAAGTGTGATTGGATCATCAGATGCCCACGCCTCTTATCGTTTCCGATGTCGCCAAAAGCTTCACCATGCATCTGCGCGACGGGCTTGTCTTGCCGGTGGTGCGTAATGTCAGCTTTTCCGTCAATAGCGGCTCTTGCTCCGTGCTGGGCGGCCCGTCCGGCATCGGCAAAAGCTCGATCTTGAAAATGCTCTACGGCAATTACGCCGTTGATAGCGGCCAGATCCTGGTGCGCCATCACGATACGGTGGTGGATCTGGCGTCGGCCATGCCGCGCATGGTGCTGGATATCCGCCGCGATACGATGGGCTATGTCAGCCAGTTCCTGCGCACGGTTCCAAGGGTGTCGGCGCTGGATGTCGTGGCCCAACCGCTGACGGCGCGCGGCGTAGCCATTGACGAGGCAAGATCGGTGGCAAGTGATCTGCTGGCCAGGCTGAACCTGCCCAAGGCGCTCTGGCAATTGCCGCCCGCCACCTTTTCCGGCGGCGAGCAGCAGCGTGTCAACATTGCCCGAGGCTTCATCACCGATCATAAAATTCTGCTGCTGGATGAGCCGACGGCCTCTCTCGACGCGCAAAATCGTGCCGTGGTCATCGAGTTGATTGCTGGCAAAAAGGCCGAGGGTGTCGCCATGCTCGGCATTTTCCACGACGAAGAAGTGCGCGAAGCGGTCGCTGACACCATTCTCGATGTCTCGCAATTCTCACCTAGAGGCCGTCAGGTTCAGATTGAACCAGCCATCCTCTAGCTTTCTTGTTTTCGTTTGTCTTTTCGGGAAAACCGGTACCCACTTTTCCCTGACAAACTCTAGGAGCATCGCCGCATGAGCACCCGTCTTGGGCTTGAGCCCCAAATCAACCCGACCGCCAGCGTCACGAACAGCACGCTTGGGCGCTACACGGAAGTCGCCGAGCGCAGCCGTCTCGATGAGGTCGAGATGGGCGACTATTCCTATGTGATGCAGGATGTTTCCATCTGGTGCGCCACCATCGGCAAATTTGCCAATATCGCCGCCAGTGTCCGCATCAATGCTCCCAATCATCCGACATGGCGCGCTACGCTGCATCATTTCACCTACCGTGCCGTCGATTATTTCGAAGGGGCGGACCTGGAGACGGATTTCTTCGACTGGCGGCGGGAAAACCGAGTGGTGATCGGTCATGATGTCTGGATCGGCCATGGTGCTACCATCCTGCCCGGCGTCACCATCGGCAATGGCGCGGTTGTCGGCGCAGGCGCGGTCGTTTCCAAGCCGGTGGAACCCTATACCATCGTCGGCGGCGTCCCGGCCAAGCCGATCAAGCCCCGGTTTGGACCAGGTATCGGCGCGCGCATGGACAGACTTGCCTGGTGGGATTGGCAGCATGAGCGGCTTCACGCTGCCCTTGCCGACTTCCGGACGCTGTCTGCCGAAGATTTTCTGGCCCGACATGAAGTCTTAGCCTGAAGTATAGGCTTTGCTACCCTTTGATTTTAACAGAAATGTCATGAAACTGACATGGCCGCTTCACTGATCTGAACTATAGCTCGCTCTGGATTTGGACATGATATCGGAACAAGCGCATGAATTTCGAACTGACCGAGGTGACGCGGCGTTTTGGCAAGAAGATTGCCGTGGAAGCCGTGACCCTGTCCATTCCGCATGGGCAGATGGTCGGCATTATCGGTCGGTCCGGTGCGGGAAAATCCACTTTGCTGCGAATGATCAACCGCTTGGCCGATCCGACATCCGGGTCGATGCGGTTCGGCGATCAGGAGGTGACGCGCCTCAAGGGATCGGCTTTGCGCAGCTGGCAGCGCGATTGCGCGATGATTTTCCAGCAGTTCAACCTGGTTCCGCGCCTGGATGTTCTGACCAATGTCATGCTGGGACGTCTCAATCATCGCTCCACGGCGCTGAGCATCCTCAATATTTTTACGCGCGAAGAGCGGATCATGGCGATTGCCGCTTTGGAGCGGCTGGGCATCGAGCAAACGGCACTGCAACCGGCTGGCACGCTGTCCGGCGGCCAGCAGCAGCGGGTGGCCATTGCCCGCGCGCTAATGCAGGCGCCGAAAATGCTGCTGGCCGACGAGCCGATTGCCTCGCTCGACCCTTTGAACGCCAAGATTGTCATGGATGCGCTGCGCGACATCAACGAGCGCGAAGGCATCACCGTGATCACCAATCTGCACACGCTGGATACGGCGCGGGCCTATTGCGAGCGGATCATCGGCATGGCGGCGGGCAAGGTGGTGTTCGATGGGCCGCCGGATGCGCTGACAGCGCAGGCGGTGCAGGCGATCTATGGCACTGGCCAGGATGGCAACGGCATTGACGAGAGCATGACATCGACCGCGATCCGCCTGCCGAAGCCGGACTTGGCCCCGTCTGTGCCGATGGTGGCGGCAACGGCAAACTGAGCCCGCAATCCATGACCTGAAAAATAGCATTTCTATCGCGGCACCCAGCCCGATGGCAGCGCCTTCGCTTGCCCGCGTCAAAGGCACCTTTCTTACGTTCAAGAGACAGATCCGGTCCCTCGGGAAAACCAGACCGGAAAACCAGGAGAGAGACCATGTTGAAGAAAATTCTGCTTGCCTCCGTGACGCTTCTGTCGCTGGCTGGCGTGGCTGCTGCCGAAGACCTGAAGGAATTCCGCATCGGCATTCTCGGCGGCGAGAACGAAGCTGACCGGTTGCGCAATTACAACTGCCTGTCCGATCACCTGAAGAAGGAATTCGGCTTCACCAAGGTTTCGCTGTTCCCGGCCTCGGACTATGACGGTGTTATCCAGGGTCTTCTGGGTGGCACGCTTGATTATGCCGAGCTTGGCGCTTCCGGCTATGCCAAGGCCTATCTGGCTAACCCGAAGGCAGTCGAGCCGATCCTGACCACGGTGCAGACCGATGGCTCGATGGGCTATTACTCGATCATGGTTGCCCGCAAGGACAGCGGCATGACCAAAGTCACCGACATCAAGGGCAAGAAGCTCGGTTTTGCCGATCCTGACAGCACGTCCGGCTACCTGATCCCGACCGTGACCCTGCCCGACGCGCTCGGCGGCAAGCCGGTCAAGGAATATGTGGCATCGACCGGCTTTGGCGGTGGTCATGAAAATCTGGTTCTCGAAGTGCTGAAGGGCACGTTCGATGCTGGCACCACCTTCGGCTCCGGCGTTGGCAATTTCAAGGACGGCTACACCTCCGGCAACCTGCGCAAGATGGTTGATAAGGGCGTCCTCAACATGGACGACCTGGTGGAATTGTGGAAGTCGCCGCTGATCCCGAACGGTCCGATCGTCATCCGCTCCTCGATGAACGACGACATGAAGACCAAGGTCAAGGCCTTCATGATGGACCTGCCGAAGACCGACGCCGCCTGCTTCTCCGCCATCGAAGGCGGCGATTTCAAGGGCTTTGCGGCTGTGAATGTCGATTTCTACAAGCCGGTTATCGACGCCCGCAAGGCAACCATCGGCGGCTGATCGCAGCTGGAAACATGAGAGCCGCCGGGATAAACGACCGGCGGCTTCCCCATTTGTCCATTTTGGAAAGTGCCAGATGAGCCATACCGCCAGATTGTCCTTGCTGAGCGAACAGGGGCGCGTGATCGAGAGCCATTGGAATGCGTTGGCCAAGACCCGCCGCCTTTACACGGTAGCCGGTCTTGCCGTGTTGTTTCTGGCGCTGGCGGGGTCGCTGTGGTTTGCCAATGATACCAATTCGGGCAAGTTTTTCGACCGTCTGCCACATCTGTTCGATTTCGTCGAAACGCTCATTCCCCGCGATGGCAATGAGATCTGGCGGGCGATGTTCGACCTGCCATCGCCCTATGATGATGGCAGCCTGAAATACAATTATCCGGAGGGGCGCTACTACCTCACCCAGACGCTTTATATCCCGGAATATTTCTACAAGATGATCGAGACGCTGAATATCGCGCTGGTCTCGACCCTGCTGGGCGGCATGTTGGGCTTTTGTTTTTCCTTCATGGCGGCCCGCAACATGATGCCGAACCGGTTCATCCGCTGGCCAGTGCGCCGCTTCATGGAATTGCTCAGGGCGTTTCCGGAAGTGGTGCTGGCCGGGTTTTTCCTCGCCATCCTCTCCATTGGCCCGATCCCGGCGATGATTGCGGTTTCGGTCCATACGGTCGGCGCACTCGGCAAGCTGTTTTTCGAGGTGGTGGAAAATGCCGATATGAAGCCGGACGAAGGCCTGCGCGCCGTTGGTGGCAATTGGCTGGAGCGGCTGTGGTTCGGCATGGTGCCGCAGGTCATGCCGAATTTCATCAGCTATGCCCTGCTGCGCATGGAAATCAATGTGCGCGCGTCAACGATTATCGGCGCGGTCGGCGGCGGCGGCATTGGCGAACCCTTGCGCCTGTCGATCAGCCAGGGCCATGCGGCCAAAACCGTTGCCATCGTCATCCTGCTGCTGACGACGGTGATCGCCGTCGATCAGTTTTCGGCCTGGTTGCGCCGCAAACTGGTCGGTGAGCAAGCCTTCCATGCTGTTTCCTGAGGTCCGGCCATGACACATCTCGACGCCACCCAAATGGACCTGATTGCCGCCCGTCATCCAGACATCTTCCGCCGCAGCTTTTGGCAGCGCTACCGCGTGCCGCTGACCATTGTCCTGCTCGCGCTGTATTTCACCTTTTCCTGGTGGTTCTTTGCGGTTGGAAAAGTGGTCTCCACCGCCAGCTGGGGCATTGCCGGAAACTATCTGGCCGACTGGGTGTCCTATGAGATCCGGCCGGAAATCAATATTGCCCCCGATGGGGCGATTTCCATCGCCTATTCGCGCTTCGACCCGATTGGTCCCAACCCCAACCCGGATTGGCTGGTGACGAAGAAAGAAATGATGACCCGCACGAGTGGCGTAGCCGATGCGCCCGCGCCAGTGACGTCAGCGCCAAAAGCCTCGAGCTTCAATTTCATGGCAGCCGCCCCGCAACAGGCGCCGGTCGCGGCCCAAGCTGCACCCGTCACCCGCCAGGAACAGGTGATCCGAGAGGCCGATGTCAATCTCGGCTCCAGCGCATCGCTGCTGGTCAGCCCCGAAAGCGTGGTGCTGAACCGGGGCGCTGAGCGCGTTACCCTGATGCTTGACCGCAAGGCCGGCACCGTGCTTGCCGATGGCACGCTGCCAGCCTGGGTCGAACAACGCGAACGCGGCGGTAGGGTCATGGCCTATTTCGGTCTCCAGGGTTGGGCCGATATCAGCGCCGACCGGGTCAGGGTACGCAACCGGTTTTTCGGCTGGGCCAATTTCCTGTTCGATACCAATTCCGCGTTTTTCAGCAGGTCCGCAACCGACGTGGTCAGCTTGATCGCCACCGGCCCAAGGCTCGATCCTGACCGGTCCAACCTGTCGCTGGCCTGGAACGACATTCTCTACAATCCGTCCTGGCAGCATCTGGATGTCTGGACCAAGCTGGCGCAAACGCTCGTCATGGCCTTTGTCGGTACGGTGTTCGCCTCGCTGATCGCTTTTCCGCTGTCCTTCATCGCGGCGCGCAATATTACCCGCAACCGTCCGGTCAACCATCTGACCAAGCGGTTCTTCGATTTCCTGCGTTCGGTGGATATGCTGATCTGGGCGCTGTTTTTCACCCGCGCCTTCGGGCCGGGACCGCTGGCCGGGATCTCGGCGATTTTCTTCACCGACACAGGCACGCTCGGCAAGCTCTATTCCGAAGCGCTTGAAAATATCGACGACAAGCAGCGCGAAGGGGTGAAATCGGTTGGCGCTTCGCCGCTCGCCGTGCAGCGCTTCGGCGTGTTGCCGCAGGTTTTGCCGGTCTTTGCATCGCAGGCTTTGTATTTCTGGGAATCCAACACCCGCTCGGCCACCATTATCGGCGCGGTCGGGGCGGGTGGCATTGGCCTGAAGCTTTGGGAAGCGATGCGCACCAACCAGAATTGGGAAAATGTCTGTTATATGGTGCTGTTGATCTTGCTGGTGGTGTTTATCTTCGATGCGGTGTCCAACCTGCTGCGCTCAAAACTGATCGGCGCGCAAAAATGATCTTCCTCTGGTGCAGTTTCGGCATCGCCACCTGCCAGACAAGGCTTGCTTCCATCGCTTGAGAAGGGTCAGATACAGGCTCTTCCAAGCTGATTCCCGGGATAGGATTGCTGTGCGTTACGCCCTTTATTTTACACCGCCCAAAGACGATCCCTTGTCTCTTGCCGCCGCACTTTGGCTTGGCCGCGATGCCTTCACCGGCGCGGATCTTGACCGGCAGCCGGTGGAAGGGTTTTCAGACGATGAGATCACCGCCCTGACCGCCGATCCGCGTCGCTACGGCTTTCATGCCACGCTGAAAGCGCCGTTTTCCCTAAAAGAGGGAGAGAGCGAAGCTGCGCTGCTGGAGATGTTTTCCCGCTTTTGCAAGGCGACGCCCGCCTTTGAGATCCCGAAGGTCGTGGTCAATCAGCTCGGGCCGTTCTTTGCTGTAGTTCCCGACGCTGTCCATCAACCCTTGCAGGATTTTGCCGCCTCGGTTGTCGAGGTTTTCGAGCCGTTTCGCGCGCCCTTGAGCGAGGCCGATATTATCAGGCGCAAGCCTGAAAAGCTGTCCGAGCGCAAACGTGTGCTGCTGGACACCTGGGGCTATCCCTATGTCATGGAGGAATTCCGGTTTCACATGACCTTGACCGGACCTGTTGATGCCGAGCGCAGCGATGCGATGCGCGCTGTGCTGGAGAGCCGGTTTGCTGATTTTACCAACCGGGCGCTGCTGATTGGCGGGCTTGGCCTGTTTGTCGAGCCGAGCCGCAATGCGCCCTTTACCGTTCACCGCTGGTTGCCCCTTGCCGGGGCTGAAGGAAGTCTGTGATGTCGAATGAAACCGTGCTGTCCAATGCGACTGTGGTGCTGGAAAGTGGGCTGCTTCTGAAGGGCGCTGTGGTCATTCGCGATGGCCTGATTGCCGAAATTTCAGAAGGCAACAGCCGCATCGGCGAGGATTTCGGCGGCGATTATCTGATCCCCGGGCTGGTCGAACTGCATACCGATCATCTGGAATCGCATTATTCGCCGCGTCCCGGTGTGCGCTGGAACAAGACGGCAGCCATTCAGGCCCATGATGCGCAGGTCGTCACCTCAGGCATTACCACCGTGTTCGATTGTCTGCGGATGGGGTCGGACGAGGATGGCGGGTTTGAGAAAGGTGAAATGCGCGATATGGCCGACGCCATCCAGGCCGCCGAAAAGGATGACCGTCTCCGCGCCGAGCACCTGCTGCATCTGCGCTGTGAAGTCGCATCCGACAATGTTCTCGACCATTTCGCCGATTTCGAGCAGGACCCGCATGTGCGGCTGGTGTCGCTGATGGACCACTCCCCGGGCCAGCGGCAGTTCCAGACCATGGACCAGTATACGCTCTATTATAAAACCAAGAAGGGTTTGAGCGAGGAAGCCTTCGCTCGCTTCGTTGAAAAGCGGCTAGAGGCATCGGCGGCCTATTCTGCCCAGCACCGGGATACGCTGGCCCGCATCTGCGCCGTGCGCGGCATTACCGTTGCCAGCCATGACGATGCAACGCTTGCCCATGTGGAAGAGGCCAAGGGCCATGGCGTGCGTCTGGCCGAGTTTCCGACCAGTCTTGAGGCCGCCGATGCCTCGCATCAGGCGGGGATGAGCGTGCTGATGGGCGCGCCAAACGTGGTGCGCGGCGGCTCCCATTCCGGCAATATCGCCGCCACCGATCTGGCCGAGCGCGGCGTGCTCGACGTGCTGTCTTCCGATTATATCCCGCTCAGCCTGCTGCACGCGCCTTTCGTGCTCGCCCATCGCTATGAGGTGATCAGCCTGCCGCAGGCATTGGCCATGGTGACCTCGACACCGGCCCGCACTGTTGGGCTGGAAGACCGGGGCCGGATTGCCCCTGGCCTGCGCGCCGATCTGGTGCGCGTCCGCTACAGCGAAAATCACGGTGGCGTGCCTGTGGTGCGCTCTGTCTGGCGCCAGGGCAGAAGGGTGGCGTGATGGTGCCGCATTCCGCCATGCCTGATAACGGGCCTGATCATTCGGACGCCAAGGCCGAGGATAAGGGCCGGATGATCGTCGTGGTCGGCCCAAGCGGGGCGGGCAAGGATAGTCTGATTGCCTATGCCAAGCGGTATTTTATCGGACAGACTGACGCTGAGCGCTGCGCTGTGCATTTCGTCCAGCGGGTCATTACCCGGGCCGCCGATGCGGGCGGGGAGGATCATCGCCCGGCCAGTCCTTCCGAGTTCGATGATCTCAAGGCGGCTGGCCGTTTTGCTGTTGACTGGGATGCGCATGGTCTAAGCTATGGCATTCCTGAAAATGTGCATCGCTGGTTATCGAATGGCAGTGTGGTGATCGCCAACGGCTCACGCTCGGTACTTCCCCGGTTTGCACAGGTCTTTCCGCGAATGCTGGTGGTGAATGTCACCGCCCGTCCCGAGGTTCTGGCCGACCGGCTGGAAGCGAGGGGCCGTGAAAGCCGCGAGGACATTCTGCAACGGCTTCAACGCAGCCCGCCTGACATTCGCGGCGACTACCCTGTCGTGACCATCGACAATTCCGGCCTGCTGGAGGAGGCGGGCAGGCGTTTCATCGAGACGATTGAAGCCGCGCTATAACATGTGTTAAACAACTTATCCGCGTTACTGGCGATAAGAGTATAGCCGGCAGTATTCCAATGCAAAGGATTGCGGCAACTGTCTTGTGCTCTTGAAGGTGGATCACCATCGGGAAGCGTGGCGCTCATCTCTTTGAAAATGAGCGGTCAGCGGATCATCCGCGCCGCGCGCCTGGGCAATTTCCTTTCACTATGGAGATGCCGCATGACGATGTTTGCCCCTTTATTTGCCATAGCCTTCGCCTTGTTGATCGGCGCGGCCAGTCCCGGTCCAAGTTTTCTTTTGGTCAGCCACACATCCATGACCCGCTCCAGAGCCGCCGGTTTGGTAACGGCGATCGGCATGGGGACCGGCGGGTTGATCTTCGCCGTTCTGGCCCTGGCCGGATTGGCTGCGCTGATAACCCAGCTTGCCTGGCTTCATAGGGTTTTGCAGGTGGCGGGTGGCCTCTATCTCGCTTATATCGCATGGAAACTCTGGCGTAGTGCCGCCCAACCGGTCAATCTGGATCAGGCCGCTATTGCGCCAAAATCTTTCAGCAGGATTTATCTCAGTGCCTTTTTAACACAGGTCAGCAATCCAAAAACCGCGATTGTCTATGCCAGTATTTTCGCGGCTCTTCTGCCGCCTCGGCCCGATAGCCTGCTGTTCATCATGCTGCCAGGCGTGGTCTTTTTGGTAGAGGCGGGTTGGTATGCGCTGGTGGCGCTGGTCTTTTCCGCGCCAATACCCCGGCGCGTCTATCTCTCAGCCAAGAAACCGCTGGATCGTCTGGCCGCTTTGGTTCTGGGTGGACTTGGACTTCGCCTTGTGTTCGAGGGCGCGCGGCCCTGACGCCTTTTACCGAAGAGGGGTTGCCGCCAGGCTCGTATCCTTGACGGGCGTCTGATCCTTAGCAGGGGTCTGGGCAGGTTTCCTGACGGGATTCTGAGCTGTATCCTTGGACGCCAATTGTTTCCAGGTGTTCTGCTGGTTCAACATGGTGCGCAAATAGGCGACATTCGCCTCAGCCTGATCGGGGGAAAGTTCGGCTCTGGCAATCCGGTCGGCCTCGTCGAAGCGGCCTTGAAGGCCGACGACAAGGGCCAGGTTCTGGCGAACCCGGCTATCGGCACCCGGTTGCTGGGACGCGCTGCGCAGGTAGGTTTCAGCGGTTTTCAGGTCGCCGCCAAGCAGATAGGACATGCCCATATTGGACAGGATCGAAGGCTCGTTGGGCTGGATCTGCAAGGCCTGCTGATAGGCGGCACGCGCCTCCTGGGTGCGTCCGAGCTGGTCGAGAACCGCGCCCTGGGCCGAATAAAGCCGCCAATCGGGCCGATCCGGGGTCTGGGCACGGCCAATCGTCGTCAAGGCCTGTTCCAGCTGGCCGGCAGCGGCCTGCGCCTTGCCATAGGCGGCAAGCACTTGGCGGTCATTTGGATTGGCGATCACCACCTGCTGCATGACAGACAAAGCCTGCGGCGCGCGGCCGCCCATCTGCAACAGATTGGCATAGGCCACGCCAACCTGTGCGTTCTTGCGATTTTTCTCATAGGCCCGGCCCATGCTGTCCGTGGCCATGGCGATTTCGCCCGGCGTCATCTGATCAACGGGCTTGGTCATGCTCGGGATCGAGCCGGTCGACATTTTGTCGGTATTGGAGGTGGTGGCGCAGCCCGTTAGCGCCAGCGCCAGTGCCAACACCGAAAGAGCGGGCAGTGCCGCGCAAATCTGAATGGATGAACGCCAAACAGCCATCACTCTATCCCCATAGCCCTGAATTCACAGGCAGACGAATCACCGTCATCAGCCCTGCAACCATGGAAAAGCAATAATCTGTTAACCCTAATGGAATGTTAAAATGCCTTTGGTCTGCGAGAACGCCCGGCGTTTGACATTTTCGTCAGCCATAAATTTTCGAGAAAATTCGAGCCCGGTCCTCTTGAAAGATAAAACCTTCACGTAGGAACCGATTCTAAGGAATTTTGCGGTAAAGCTGACCGGGAAGTGATGGAGCAGCAAAAGGGCAATCATGGCACCCTATCAATATATTGAAAGACCCACCCCGTTTCTGACCAAGGGTGGTAAATCCCTGCCGATTTTCGCGGTGACGCCCGCCCATATCGAAACCGGCGCGATTGATCCTGTTGCACTCGATTGGGCGAAGAAGGCAGGCTACAAGGCGGATGTGGGTTCGCTGCTGTTGATCCCCACCAGCGATGGGCAATTGGGCGGGGCGCTCTTTGGTCTTGGCGGTGCGCCAGGAGAAAATCCGTTTCTGGCGGGCAAGCTGGCGCGGGCATTGCCAGCTGGCGACTGGCATATCGAGACCGCGCCATTGACCGCCAACCGGTTGGTTCTGGGCTATGGTCTGGGCAGCTATCGTTTCGAGCGCTATAAGGCCGACCGCTCGGATCATCCCAAATTGCTGATGCCTCAGGATGCGGATGCCAGCGACATTGCCCGCCAGCTGGCCGGCGTTTTCCTGGCTCGCGACCTGATCAACACGCCCACCAATGACATGGGACCGGCAGATCTGGAAAAAGCCTTCCGGGCGCTGGCCGACCATTATAAGGCAGAGGTCAGCGTGGTGATTGGCGATGAACTGCTGCACCGGAATTTTCCTCTGGTTCACACCGTGGGCCGGGCCAGCGCCCAGGCGCCGCGGCTTCTCGAAATGCGCTGGGGCAAGAAGGGCCACAAGAAGATCACCCTGGTCGGCAAGGGCGTTTGTTTCGATACCGGCGGGCTGGATATCAAGCCGTCTTCATCGATGTTGCTGATGAAGAAGGACATGGGCGGTGCGGCCAATGTGCTGGGCCTTGCTCTGATGATCATGGATGCCAAGCTGAAAGTGGATCTGCGCGTCATCGTGCCTGCCGTGGAAAATTCCATAGCCGGCAATGCGTTCCGGCCTGGTGACATTTATACAAGTCGTCAGGGCCTGACCGTTCAGATCGACAATACCGATGCCGAGGGACGGTTGATCCTTGCCGATGCGCTGACCTATGCCGACGAAGAGGAACCGGACCTGCTGATCGACATGGCGACGTTGACGGGGGCTGCCCGTGTGGCGCTCGGTCCGGATGTGCCGGCCTTCTTCTCCAATGACGATGCGCTTGCCTATGAGCTGACCGATTCAAGCCTTGAAACTGACGACCCGATCTGGCGCCTGCCGCTTTTCCCCGGTTACGAAAAAATGGTCCGCTCGCAGATTGCCGACCTGACCAATGCACCTGCGGGCGGCATGGCGGGGGCAATCACCGCTGCCCTGTTCCTGAAGCGCTTTGTCACCCGAACGACAAGCTGGGCGCATTTCGACATTTTCGGCTGGGCGCCGCAAGAGCGGCCCCATAGCCCCGTTGGTGGTGAGGCGCAGGCAATTCGCGCCCTCTACCGCTATATCGCCGCGCTCAAATAAGCGAAGGCGTTGACGATGCTATCTTTATCCTCGAGAGGTTTGAAAATCTCTCGAGGATAAAGGTGTGCCGAGATCTGAAATCCGGCAGTCTCTCTTCAATGGGCGTTCCTTAAAGCAGCTGTCCCCATCATTTTTCATTTGCAGGAGCTGATGCCGATTGGGGCTATCAGGCCTTGGTACTACCGTGACGTTTGACAGACTGTTCAATATCTGTTGACGACATGGAGGCTATCGTTCATTTTTTATTTTGACTATGTTGGTCGTGTTTTGAGTTCCAAGAGCCGGATATTTGTTAAGGCCAGCGGTAAGATCTCCTGCCTGTTGACGCCGAGCTGTCATCAGGGAAACGCAGTCTAATAATAGAAAAATTATTTACTTACAATGAATTGCATGATTTCTCGAGGCGGCTGATGTCGCACCAAAGCGCCGACGGGACGCGGGTTGAAGCGATTTTTATATGAATTAAAATAATTATTCGGCATTTCAATTTTTGCGTGTTAAATTTCAAGAGTTAGAAAATTCAAATTTTTTTTATTTTACATTGGCATCTCCGCTCCACACGTTTCGGGCGCATGGAACGGAAAAAAGGAGATTGATTTAATGAATTTTAATGTCAGAAAAATCGTTATAAATTCAGCATTTATTGGAATGGCAACGGGCTTTGGCGGCTTGACTATTGGCGGCGTGGCAACGGCTTCGGCGCAGGATGCCCAGACGGCCCCACCCGCCGGGGTCTATAAACTGGATCCGACCCATGCGAACCTGACATGGACGGTCAAGCACAATACGATTTCCAACTACACCGCTCGCTTTGGCAAGCTGGAAGCCACGCTTTCTCTCGACCCAGCGAAAATCGAAGCCTCCAAGATCGAGGTAACGATTGATCCGACATCGGTGGATGTGCCCTATCCCGCCGATTATAAGGCCACCCACGCCAAATCGCCTTATGCGACCTGGCCTGAGGAGATCAGCAAGGATCCAAAAAAACTCAACAGTGACGCTTTCCCGAAGATCACCTTCACATCGACCAGCGTGAAGAAGACCGGTGACAAGACGGCGGAAATCCTCGGCAACTTGACATTCCTGGGTGTCACCAAGCCGGTGACGCTGAATGCAACCCTGAACGGGGCCATTGACAGCCATCCATTTGCAGGTGTTCCGGCCATTGGATTTGCCGCAGAAGGGACGTTTGACAGAACGGCGTTTGGCCAACCTGTCGGTTACGTCGGCAAGGATGTGACAATCCGCTTTGACGGTGAGTTCATCCAGGACCCGGCGGCGTCTCCAACCAAGTGATGGTGGATTTGACGTGATGCTGAAAGCAGCGCGTGAGGCACAGGCCTCTGCGTAAACTGCCTTCGGGCCGATTGGGTTTTGCCACGCATATCAGCACCCTCAATCGGCCCAGAGCCTGCGCCCCAGCGGGTATTCGGCTCGCAGAATTTTCCGAATTTTATCATTGATAAATATAGGTTTTAAGAGCCATGAACACGGCGTTTCAGCACCAGACAGTACCGCGGGCTGCGGTACGCTATACCTGCGTTGCCATTGCGTTGCACTGGGCGATCGCGCTGATGATCCTGTCGATGATCCCGATGGGATGGTGGATGGTGCGGGCCTTGAAAAAGCCTGAGACCCAGCAACTGGCCTATCAGCTGTTTCAGATCCACAAATCCATCGGCTTTGCCATTCTGGCTTTGACCGTGCTGCGCATCATCTGGCGGGCAACCCATAAGCCGCCCGCTTTACCATCCGGCATGAAGCTCTGGGAGCGGTTTCTGGCCAATGCCACGCATATCGCTTTCTACGGCATGATGTTGATCCTGCCATTGACTGGTTGGATCTACGTGTCCTCCGGCTGGGCGATTGCTACAGATCGCCCGCTCGATGTGGCGACCTCCTGGTTTGGCCTGTTTCCAATCCCGCATATTCCGGGTCTTGAGGGAAATCGCAACCTCGCCTTCGGCGCGATGGGTGCCCATAGCTATATGGCTTACGGCGGTGCGGCGCTAATCGTTCTGCATGTCGCAGCGGCCTTGAAGCATCATTTTATCGAGCGGGATGGTGTCTTAGTGCAGATGGTGCCTTTCCTGCGGGCCGGTAAAGCCGTGAATGGTACGTCTGGCAAAGGGAAGACCAGCGGCCTGTCACATGGCTTCGGCCTGGCGCTGGTCGTTATGGCGGCTGCTATCGGTTGGGTCATGCATCTGCCGCCGCCACTTGCCGAGCAGCCATCGGCGGTGGAGGCGCAAGCTGAACCGCCGGTCACAGTGCCTCAGTCGTCCGCAAATGTCGGCCAGGCCAATCCTGCACAAACCGATACTCAAGCTACACCGGGTCAAGCCGCGCCAGTCCAGGCGGCAACCGCTCCTGTCTGGGCCATCGACATGGCATCGTCCAGCATCGGCTTTGGTGGCACCCATGCAGGCAATGCCTTCAGTGGCCGGTTTGAAGAGTGGAGTGGCGATATTCGTTTTGATCCTGCCAATCTTGCTGGTTCGAAAGCGGTGATCCTGGTAAAAACGGCCTCTGCCAAAACCGGCGATGCGACCCAGGAAGGCTCGTTGAAGAATGGTGAATGGCTTAATTCCACCCGGTTTCCAGAGGCCAAGTTCGAAACCACGGAATTTCGCGCCTTGGGAGGCGATCGCTATGAGGCGCGGGGCACCCTGAGCATCAAGAATAAGCCTTTGCCGGTTGTGCTGCCCTTCAGCTTGAAAATCGAGGGCAACAAGGCGCAGGTGGAAGGCGCCCTGGAACTGGATCGTGCCGCACTTAATCTCGGGATGTTTTCGGACCCATCGGCGGAATGGGTGTCGAAATCCATCAATGTGAACATTGTGGTAAATGCGACGAAGACCGGCTCCTGATCGTATCCATCCATCAACAGGCCCGGCCTCTTGCAGTGCTGGGCTTTGTCATGTGATATATAACGGGTGCGAAACGAGAGCGGAGCAGACGATGAGCCTGGAACTGACCGCAACGGCGGCGCTAGGGCTTTGGCATCACGTGACTTTGCGACAGGTGCAGGAGGATGGCCGCGACCTGACACTGCGCCAGCTCTCCATCCTGCTGCATATCTATCTGGTTCCGCCGCCGCATACCGTGCGGGGGCTTGCCGCCACCCTCAAGGTTACCAAGCCGGTCATTACCCGCGCGCTCGATACCATGGGCGGCATGGGGTTTGTTGATCGGGTGCGCGATGATATGGACAAGCGCAATGTCATCATCAAGCGCACGGTGGCGGGGGCGCTTTATCTGGAAAAATTCGGCGACCTGATCATTGAGCAGGCGCGTGGCATGAGGACGTGAACATGCAACTGGACCGCCGGCTGAACGCCTATCGACCTGATCTGGCCGATGCGGCCCTGCGTGGCCAGGTGGAGGCGGAGCGCTATGTCAGCGGCATCCCGGCGCGTATTGTCGTGCCGGTTATCGCCTTGCGTCCGCGCCCGGATTTTGCCTGCGGAATCGATACGGAGGTGCTGCTGGGCGAAGAGGTTACGGTGTTTGACCGGGCCGATGGCTGGGCCTGGGTAAAGGCCGATCTGGATGGCTATGTCGGTTATCTGCCGGAAACAGCGATTGCCGACATCGAGGCGCCGCCCACGCATTGGATAACAGTGCCACGCAGTTTTCTCTATACCGGCCCGGATCTGCGCTATCCCAATGCGCGGACCATCTCGATGGGGAGCCGGGTAACGGTCACCGGGGAGGCCGAGACCCGTGGCACCCGCTACTTTCTGCTGAGTGACGGTCATGCGGTGATTGCCGATCATTGCCGCTCCCTCGGCACGCCAGCGGGCGAGGATTATGTGGCCATCGCCGCCCGTTTTCTGGAAACACCCTATCTCTGGGGTGGGCGCAGCGGGCTTGGCATAGATTGCTCCGGCCTCGTCCAGCTCTCCATGCAGATGTGCGGGCTGAACGCCCCGCGCGACAGCGATATGCAGGCGGCAGGCCTCGGCAGCCCGATTGACCGGAGTGATCTGCGCCGGGGCGACCTGATCTTCTGGAAAGGTCATGCTGGCATCATGGAAGACGAGCGCACCCTGCTGCATGCCAATGGCCACACAATGAGCGTCGCCCGCGAAGACGTAGACGCCGCAATCGCCCGGATCGGCTGGCTCTACCAGCAGCCGACCGGTTATCGCCGCCCGGAACGGATCGCTTAAAAATCAGCCAATCCATTCAGGCGAAGCCTGTTAATGCGCCTCGTCCCAATTATCCGCAGCGCGGGCATCCACCTTCAGCGGCACGCGCATGGCTATGGCGGGCATGGCGGCATTTTCCATGGTGGAGACGATCACCGGCAAGGCAGCCTCGATGGCCTCATCCTCGACCTCGAAGATCAGTTCGTCATGCACCTGGAGCAGCATCCGGGTTTTCTCGCCAAGTCCAGCCTTGGCCAGCGCCGGTTCCACCTGCACCATGGCGCGGCGGATGACATCGGCGGCGGAACCCTGGATCGGCGCGTTGATGGCTGCCCGCTCGTTGAAGGCCCGCATTGACGGGTTGGAGGATTTAATCTCCGGGTAATGGGCGCGCCGTCCGAAAATGGTTTCGACATAGCCATGCTCACGCACGAAAGCCTTGGTGCTTTCCATATAGTCCTTGATGCCGGGGAAGCGCTCGAAATATTTCTTGATGTATTCGCCCGCTTCCGACCGCTCAATGCTGAGCTGGTTGGCAAGACCGAAGGCGGAAATACCGTAGATGATTCCGAAATTGATCGCCTTGGCGCGGCGGCGGACTTCAGACGGCATGCCATCCACAGGCACGCCGAACATTTCAGAAGCCGTCATCGCATGAATATCGACCCCGTCGGCAAAGGCCTGTCGCAATTGCGGAATATCCGCCACATGGGCCAGTACCCTGAGCTCGATCTGGCTATAGTCGGCAGACAGCAGCTTGTGGCCTGGGGTGGAAATGAAGGCGGTGCGGATCTTGCGGCCTTCTGCCGTGCGCACCGGGATGTTTTGCAGGTTCGGCTCGGATGACGACAGGCGACCGGTGGTGGTGGCCGCCATGGAATAGGATGTGTGGACCCGCTTGGTCTGCGGGTGGACATAGCCGGGCAGGGCGTCGGTATAGGTGGATTTCAGCTTGGTCAGCTGGCGCCAATCAACGATCTTGCGGGGCAGGGGCTCGCCCTGGGCGGCCAGATCTTCCAGCACCTGCGCAGATGTGGACCATTGACCGGTCTTGGTTTTCGAGCCGCCGGGCAGGTTCATTCTGCCAAACAGGATATCCCCAAGCTGTTTGGGCGAGCCGACATTGAAGCGCTCACCAGCCAGTTCGTAAATTTCGTCCTCGAAGGCGGCAGCCTTCTGCGCCAACTCGCCAGACAGACGAGAGAAGATCTGTCGGTCGATGGTAATGCCGCGCTCTTCCATATCAGCCAGAACCGGCACCAGGGGCCGTTCCAATCGCTCGTAGACCCGCGCCAAGCCGACGGCGGCAAGCCGTGGCTTCAGCACCAGCCAGAGACGCAGCGTGACGTCCGCATCTTCTGCGGCGTAAGCGGTGGCCTTGTCGATATCGACGAGATCGAAGGTGACCAGCGATTTGCCGGAGCCAGCAACCTCCTTATAGGGGATGGGCGTATGTCCGAGCCAGCGTTCCGACAGGCTGTCCATGCCATGCGCGCCGACGCCAGCTTCCAGCACATAGGATAGCAGCATGGTATCGTCGAAGCCCCTGATAACAATGCCGTGCCGCTTCATGACAAGGTAATCGTATTTCAGGTTCTGCGCCACTTTCAGAACCGAAGGATCTTCCAGCAGGCCCTTCAGGGCGGCGAGTGCCGCATCCATTGGGATCTGGTTTTCTGCCAGTTTCAGGCCGTCGCTGAACAGGTCATCTCGCCCGGTCTTGTGGCCAAGCGGCACATAGGCGGCGCGAATGGTTGCCGAGCCCGGCGAGGCCGCATTATCCTGAAGGGCCAGCGACACACCGACCAGATCGGCTTGCATCGGGTCAAGCGAGGTGGTTTCCGTATCGAAGGCGACAAAACCGGCCTCCCGCGCCGAGGCAATCCAGCCTTCCAGGGTGGGAAGATCGCGAATGGTCACATAGGCGGATCGGTCGATGGGCTGGCCACCAAAGGCCGATTGCCGGGCCGCGGCAAGATCGGCAGGCGTCGCGCCCTCGGCCTTGGCGGATTGTGCCGTGGGTCCGGCTTCTTGGCCGGAGGCGGGCGTTTGAGCTGCGGCACCGGCATCGAGATCCGGGCCACGGGCCGAGGCACCCCATTCCACCGAGATCGTGGCGGGCTCGATGGCGCCAGCATCACAATCGCAATTGTCGGCGACGCGCCGTGTCAGCGAGGTGAATTCCATGGCCTTCAGGAAGGCGACCAGCTTTGGTCCATCCTGCTTTTCCAGCATCAGCGCATCCAGCGGCATGTCCAGCGGCACGTCGGTGCGCAGCGTTACCAATTGCCGCGACAGCTTAACCAGTTCGGCGCCTGCCAGAATGTTTTCGCGCCGCTTGTTCTGCTTGATTTCGGAGGCCCGGGCCATCAGCGTGTCCAGATCGCCATATTCCTCCAGCAATTGCGCCGCCGTCTTCGGGCCGATGCCGGGAATGCCGGGAATGTTGTCGGTGCTGTCGCCGGTCAGCGATTGCAGGTCGATCATCTTTTCCGGCGGCACGCCCCATTTCTCGATGACATCGGGAATGCCGATCTGCTTGTCCTTCATGCTGTCATACATATGGACATTGGCAGTCACCAGCTGCATCAGGTCCTTGTCGGAAGAGACGATGGTGACATCCGCACCGATGGCTTCCGCGGCCCGCGCATAGGTGGCGATAATGTCATCGGCCTCGAAGCCTTCGGTTTCGATGCAGGGCAGGTTGAAGGCCCGCGTCGCCTGGCGGATCAGCCCGAATTGCGGCACCAGATCTTCCGGCGGGGCCGAGCGATTGGCCTTGTATTCGGGATAGAGATCCTTGCGGAAGGTTTTTGACGAATAGTCGAAAATCACCGCAAGGTGGGTGGGTGTAACGCCGACTGACGTGTCGCGTGCTTCGGTCAGCAGCTTCCACATCATATTGCAGAAGCCTGAGACGGCGCCGACCGGCAGCCCGTCCGATTTGCGGGTCAGCGCCGGAAGCGCATGGAAGGCCCGGAAGATGAAGCCGGAGCCGTCGACAAGAAAGAGATGATCGCCTTTTTTCATGCGCCAAGGGATAGCGCGGCGGCTCAAAAAGGTCCATGCCACATTACGCCAAAACCGTTTACAGAGTGAAGTGACGAATTTTCTGTGCCATCACGAAAAGCTTACCGCTTTGTAATCATTCCTTCCCTTGAAAAAACACATTTGGCCGCGCATTTACTAGTCAGCGGCGCATGATTAGCACCGCAGTCTGAAAGTTGGCTCGTCCCCCGCCGCTTCAGACTTCAGGACAAAGGCCTTATCCCCCCTCTCCGGGCCTTTGTCCCCTGTTACGAAAAGTCGTCACGGCGCCGCCTCCAGCCGTGACGACTTTTTTGTTTGTGCCTGGCATTTCAGCTATAGAGATGGCCACATTGCCTCGGCTTTGAAACCGGCCTATCATCGACACCATGCTGTTTGATCGTCGGCAATCGCCAACCTATCTCGTGAGCCAGCTCGCCAAGGAATTTGCCCGTGCCTTGCAGGTTCGGGCCGAGGGGCTGGGCTTTTCCGCCGGTCAGTTTCCAATCCTGCTGGAGCTTTGGGAAGAGCAAGGCCTGACCCAGAAGCAATTGCTGGAGCGTGTGGCCGTGGAACAGGCGACCATGGCCAATACCCTGTCTCGCATGGAGCGCGACGGATTGATCGAGCGAAAGCCCCATCCAAACGATCGACGCGCCCAGCTGGTGTTCCTGACCGCCAAGGGGGAGGGGTTGCGGGATCAGGCCATTTCCGCAGCCTGCGAGGCGGATGACGCTCTTTTCCATGGTTTTCGGCGTTTCGAGAAGGAATTGATGCTGGAATTCATTCGTCAGGCCCTGGAAAATGCCCGCAGTCGCGAAAATGGGCCAAATATTTGACGCTGTTTGTCTCGAAACTGTCGGGCTCATGGTCTATCGTCCCGGCTGATTTGAACAGTCCAGGACATGCCCATGACCGATCTAGCCCCCATTCTCGCCGAGGCCGACAAGGCGCTGCCACAAAGCCTTGATCGGCTTTTCGACCTTGTGCGTATTGCCTCGATTTCCACCGACCCGGCCTATAAGGCCGATTGCCGCAAGGCAGCGGAGTGGCTGACGAAGGAGCTGACAGACCTTGGCTTTACTGCCTCCGTGCGCGACACGCCCGGTCACCCGATGGTCGTTGGCCATCACGATGCTGACCGCCCGGATGCGCCACATGTGCTGTTTTACGGCCATTACGATGTGCAGCCGGTTGATCCGCTCAATCTTTGGGAAAACGATCCGTTCGAGCCTGCCATCAAGGAGATCGAGCCGGGCCGCAAGGTGATCACCGGACGCGGCACCTCCGATGACAAGGGCCAATTGATGACCTTTGTCGAGGCCTGCCGCGCCTATAAGGCCGTGCATGGCGGTCTGCCCGTCAAGATCACCATCCTGTTCGAGGGCGAGGAAGAATCCGGTTCACCTTCGCTGAAGCCATTTCTTGCGGCCAATGAAGACGAGTTGAAATGCGATTTCGCCCTGGTCTGCGACACCGGCATGTGGGACCGAGAGACCCCGGCGATTGCGGCAGCCCTGCGCGGTTTGGTCGGCGAGGAAGTGACGGTGACGGCTGCGGACCGTGATCTGCATTCCGGCCTGTTCGGCGGGGCTGCGGCCAATCCGATCCACATTCTTGCCAAGGTGTTGGCCGACCTGCATGACGAGACGGGCCGGGTTACCATTGATGGTTTCTACGAGGGTGTCGAGGAGACGCCTGCTAATATCAAGGCCTCCTGGGAAAAGCTGGGCCGGACCGCCGACACGTTTCTCAATGATGTCGGCCTGTCTATCCCATCAGGCGAAACAGGTCGCAGCGTCCTGGAATTGACCTGGGCGCGTCCGACCGCCGAAGTCAATGGCATTACCGGTGGCTATACCGGCGAAGGCTTCAAAACCGTGATCGCCTCCAAAGCGTCGGCGAAGGTTTCTTTCCGTCTGGTCGGTGAGCAGGACCCGGCGAAAATCCGCGAAAACTTCCGGGCTTTCGTCAAGGCGCGCATTCCTGGCGACTGCTCGGTTGAATTTCACGAGCATGGGGCATCGCCAGCCATCCAGCTTCCCTATGATTCGCCCTTCCTGACCAAGGCAAAATCCGCTCTGTCAGATGAATGGCCAAAGCCCGCCGAAGTGATCGGCATGGGCGGCTCTATCCCGATTGTCGGGGATTTCCAGACCATGCTGGGCATGGATTCGTTGTTGGTCGGCTTTGGCCTGGTGGATGACCGCATTCACTCGCCCAATGAGAAATATGAGCTGGAATCCTTCCATAAGGGTATCCGCTCCTGGATCCGTATTCTGGACGCGCTGGCGCATTGATACCAAACACGCAATTGCGACGACGCCCGGACGAATTCCGGGCGTTTTCATTTGGACTGCGTATCGTAGCGGGGGAAGGATAAGGGGCCTAAAAAGCAAAAAGGCCGGGGAGTAAACCCGACCTTTCCAAAACTCGCTCTTATCGTTGCCAGTACATCCGTGGTCAACGAAGCGCGAGGCTTCAACCTGAAGGAGGACCGGGTTCTCACCCTGTTTGCTGCCTTTGATTGAGTATCGCGCCAAATGCCTAAACTTGTGTTAAGCATCGTCAGCGACCTCGGCAGCAATGCCCCGTCCTTCACGTCTTCATCATAAATGGTATCTCATTGCGGCTTTTCAAGGGCTCCAGTTGATTTTCTTGCCAGTTGTTTTCTTGATCATCGCGATGTCTGCAAGATCATCCCGATGTCTGGAAGATCATCCGATGTCTGCAAGCTCTTGCAGGTCGGCGCTTGTCCTTTTATGAAAAGACCATGAGCCTTACATCCGTTCAAGATTTCTTTTCGGCCCACGCGCCGGATATCACCGTGATTGAAACCGAGCAAAGCTCGGCCACCGTGCCTTTGGCCGCCTTGGCGCATGGCGTTGAGCCGGACCAAATTGCCAAGACCCTTTGTTTGCGGGTTGGGGACGTCACCATGCTGGTGGTTGCTGCAGGCGAGCGAAGACTGGACAACAAGAAATTCAAGGAGCGGTTCGGGGGCAAGCCCCGTATGCTGGGAGCGGAAGAGGTCGTGGCGCTGACCGGCCATCCAGTGGGTGGCGTTTGTCCTTTCGGGCTGGCCACCCCGCTTCCTGTGTTTTGCGATATGTCGTTGCAGCGTTTCGACATTGTTGTCCCTGCCGCCGGAGCCACCAATTCCGCCGTCAAGATTGCGCCGCAACGCATAGTCAATCTGACCGGGGCGGAATGGGTCGATGTCTGCCAATAAGATAAAGGGTCATTGATATCAGTGATCGAATACAAAAAAGGCGGCGCAACCTGCGCCGCCTTTCCTCCTCGCCATAAAACGACGAATGTCTATTTTCCGAAACTGCATAGCAGTTTCAGATCAGTGCCTTAGTACCAACGACGGCGGGGTTCTGGCGTGGACTGGCTTGCCACCAGATAACCAATGAACGCACCCACCAGAGCAATGCCGAGCAGAGCGGTCGATGTTGCAGTCGGATGCTCGCGCACGATACCAGCAACCGATGTTGCCTCATCCTTGGCATAGCGTGCCACGTCCTGCGCGCTGCGGGCAGCGTTGCTCAGCGCATGAGATGTGGTGCCGCGAACCTGATCGGCCACAGAATGACCCTGCTCAGCCAACTTGTCCTTCAATTGCGCGATCTGAGCCTGAAGCTCACGCATTTCAGCTTGCATACGCGTCGTATCAGCCATGGGTAACTCCCTGTTGTGTTTTCGGGAAAATAACGGTTCCATGCCGCTTTGGTTCCATTCGGTTCTCGAAAAGAACGCAATGGGATGGAATCAACGGACATGCATTGCTCGTCCCATCCGTCTTCCATCCATGCCCAAGACATTATAAGCAGGGGATTGAAGCAGCCCCTATGATTACCTTTCTGGCACCCTTCTGGAGAACGGCCCTCGCGCCATGGCAGGCATGAAAAAGTCACGAAACCGCATTGAGCCCAGGCTTGGCGACGCTGAGAATGAGGATGGTGACGAGATCAGGCTCGACAGCAATGATCGCGTGCTCGGCGGACGCTCGGCCTCGGGTGGGAAAAAAATGCCGGCCACCAGTTCCAAACGGTCGAGAGAGGTTGCCGATCCGCGCCCGAAACGTGAGAAAGTCCAGTCCGGTGGCCTTTTTGGGGGTATCCGCAGGCTGTTCTACTGGTGCGTGGTGCTGGGTATATGGGGAACGATCGGCGTCGTTGGCCTGGTCATCTATTTTGCCGCCCAGATGCCGAGCGCCAGTTCCTGGACCGTGCCGGCCCGCGCGCCGAATATCAAGATTGTCTCTGTCGATGGCGCATTGATCGCCAATCGCGGTGTCACCGGTGGCGAAGCCTTGTCCATCGATGAAATGTCGCCCTATCTGCCGGAAGCGATCGTGGCGATTGAGGATAAACGGTTTTACCACCATTTCGGTGTCGATTTCATCGGGGTTGGCCGCGCCTTCGTCACCAATATTCTGCTGGGCCATAAGGCTCAGGGCGGATCGACCATCACGCAGCAATTGGCCCGAAACCTGTTTCTGTCGCCCAAGAAGACGTTTGAGCGCAAAGTGCAGGAGGTGCTGCTATCGCTGTGGCTTGAGCAGAAATATACCAAGGATCAGATCCTGGCCATGTATCTGAACCGGGTCTATTTTGGCGACAATGCCTATGGCGTCGAAGCGGCATCGCGGCGCTATTTCAATACCTCTGCGCGTGACGTCAATCTGGGCGAAGCGGCGCTTTTGGCCGGGTTGGTTCAGGCGCCGTCGCGGCTGTCGCCGGTCAACGATCCAAAGCCAGCCCAGGATCGGGCCAAGGTCGTGCTGGGCGCCATGCGCGAACAGGGCTACATCACGGACAGCGACTTCGACCGCGCCATGAAACAGTCCCCGGACCACGCCAAGCGGCAGGCCGATGGTGCAGGCCAATATGTGGCCGACATGGTGGCGGGCCAGTTGAAAGGGCTGATCGGCGAGGTCAAACAGGACATTGTCGTCACCACGACCATCGATCCGACGCTGGAGGATGCGGCGCAGGCCGCAATTGCCGCCACGCTGGACAAGGACGGCAAGAAATCCAATGCCTCGCAAGCGGCTCTTGTCGCCATTGATGGCAATGGCGCGGTGCGTGCTTTGGTCGGCGGTCGGGATTATGCGACCAGTCAGTTCAATCGAGCCGTAACCGCCAAACGGCAGCCGGGTTCGGCTTTCAAGCCTTTCGTTTATGCCGCCGCCATGGAAATCGGCGATACGCCCAGCACTGTCCGCAATGACGGTCCGGTGAAGATCGGCAACTGGACCCCTGAAAACTACGAGCAGAAATACAATGGACCGGTGACGCTTTCCTACGCGCTCGCTCATTCGCTCAACACTGTGGCCGCCCAGTTGGTAATGGAGGTTGGCCCGGATCAAGTGATCAAACTTGCCCACCGGCTCGGTGTCGAATCGGATCTGCAAAGCAATGCGTCGATTGCGCTCGGCACCTCGGAAGTATCACTGCTGGAGCTGACGGCAGCCTATGCGCCCTTCATGAATGGCGGCTATAAGGCAACCCCGCATGTGATCAGTCAGATTGCCGATGCCAATGGCAAGGTGCTTTATACGGCCGATTACGGTGAGCCGCCGCGGGTGCTCAATCAGCAGGTTGTCGGGCAGATGACCCGAATGATGGAATCTGTGATGACCGAGGGCACCGGCAAGGCGGCCAAGCTCAAGAACTGGCAGGCAGCTGGCAAGACCGGAACGACACAGTCCTTCCGCGATGCGCTGTTTGTCGGTTTTACCAGCAATCTCACCACCGGTGTTTGGTTCGGCAATGACGACGGGGCGCCGATGAAGAAGGTGACCGGCGGCGGTCTTCCTGCCAAGACCTGGAAGGATTTTATGACGGTTGCCCATAAAGGTCTGACACCGGTGCCGTTGTTTGGCGATCCGACGCCACAAACCGAGGAAAGTCCGTCGCTGACGACAATGATCCAGCAGGTCCTGTCCGGCACGCCATCCACGCCCACCCCAGCCGATCAGGAAAACAGCTATCCACCGGCGCCACCAGCGCCTGCCAACACGCCGGGTCCGCTGTCTGGCAATGCGCCCGATAATGTCAACCCGACGTATCCGCCTCAGGCGCGCCAGATGCCAAACCAAAACACGGGTCAAATGCAGGGCCAGGCCCCATTACAGCCGCGTCCGCCGGTCAATCCACGCGATGGCGCCGTTCTGGAAGGTCGGGTCCCGCCAGGTGCTTTGCGGCGCAACGATCCCATGGCTGCGGATGGCTATCCGGGTGAAGATCCCGACAGTAATCCTTATGGTGTCGATGGCGACTATGCGCCTCCAGCCGATGTCGGTGAAGGACAACAGCCCCGCGCGCAGAGCCATGGCGATGGAAAGACCACGCTGCTGGATATAATCATGGGACGGTAATGGCTGGATTTTATATGTGCTATGACGCCTTGATCGTGCCGTAGGCTCCAGGCAAGCAATGCCTGCCACATCTGATGGGATTTGGGTCCCGGTTGTATGGCTTGTTCACCTTGGCACCATCCGCAATACCTTGTTTTGCGGGAAATGCGTAAACTTGATGGTCGGCGTGAATTTGGTGCCTTGCAGTCGTAAATTTCGGTTCTTATATAGCCCGCATAAGGCAGCGTCGCTGCGCAATCCCGTAGACCACAATCCACGTCGAGGGGCTGTCACTGGAATGCCTGTCGGGGTTCGGACAGCCTGCTTCAAGGAGAGAATAAAATGGCAAAAGTAATCGGTATCGACCTTGGAACGACCAATTCCTGCGTTTCTGTCATGGACGGCAAGGATGCGAAGGTCATTGAAAATTCAGAGGGCGCGCGGACCACGCCGTCCATGGTGGCTTTTTCGGACGATGGTGAACGTCTTGTCGGCCAGCCGGCCAAGCGCCAGGCGGTGACAAACCCCACCAACACGCTCTTCGCTGTCAAGCGCCTGATTGGCCGCCGCTACGAAGATCCGACCGTTGAAAAGGACAAGGGCCTCGTGCCGTTCCCGATCATCAAGGGCGACAATGGTGATGCCTGGGTCGAAGCTCAGGGCAAAGGCTATTCGCCTGCCCAGATCTCTGCGATGATCCTGCAGAAGATGAAGGAAACCGCAGAAGCCTATCTCGGCGAAAAGGTCGAAAAGGCTGTTATCACTGTTCCCGCTTACTTCAATGACGCCCAGCGTCAGGCCACCAAGGATGCAGGCCGCATCGCGGGTCTTGAAGTGCTGCGCATTATCAACGAGCCAACGGCTGCTGCCTTGGCCTATGGCCTCGACAAGACCGAAGGCAAGACCATTGCCGTGTACGACTTGGGCGGCGGTACCTTCGATATTTCCGTTCTGGAAATCGGCGATGGCGTGTTTGAAGTGAAGTCCACCAACGGTGACACCTTCCTCGGTGGTGAAGACTTCGACATGCGTCTGGTTGAATATCTGGCTGCTGAGTTCAAGAAGGAACAGGGCATTGAGCTGAAGAACGACAAGCTCGCTCTGCAGCGCCTGAAGGAAGCCGCTGAAAAGGCCAAGATCGAACTGTCCTCGTCGCAGCAGACCGAAATCAACCTGCCGTTCATCACGGCTGACGCTTCTGGTCCAAAGCATTTGACCATGAAGCTGACCCGCGCCAAGTTTGAAAACCTGGTCGATGATCTGGTTCAGCGCACTGTTGCACCGTGCAAGGCAGCCCTCAAGGACGCTGGCGTCACCGCCGCTGACATTGATGAAGTTGTTCTGGTTGGCGGCATGAGCCGCATGCCGAAGGTGCAGGAAGTTGTGAAGCAACTGTTCGGCAAGGAACCACATAAGGGTGTGAACCCGGACGAAGTGGTTGCCATGGGTGCCGCTATTCAGGCTGGCGTTCTGCAGGGCGACGTTAAGGACGTTCTGCTGCTCGACGTGACCCCGCTGTCGCTCGGCATTGAAACCCTCGGCGGTGTCTTCACTCGTCTGATCGACCGTAACACGACGATCCCGACCAAGAAAAGCCAGGTGTTCTCGACCGCTGACGACAACCAGCAGGCTGTGACCATCCGCGTGTCTCAGGGCGAGCGCGAAATGGCGCAGGACAACAAGCTGCTCGGCCAGTTCGACCTGGTTGGTCTGCCACCGTCACCCCGCGGCGTTCCACAGATCGAAGTGACCTTCGATATCGACGCCAACGGTATTGTGCAGGTATCCGCCAAGGACAAGGGCACCGGCAAGGAACAGCAGATCCGCATTCAGGCCTCGGGTGGTCTGTCGGATGCTGATATTGAGAAGATGGTCAAGGACGCTGAAGCCAATGCTGAAGCCGACAAGAATCGTCGCGCTGTGGTCGAAGCCAAGAACCAGGCTGAAAGCTTGATCCATTCCACCGAGAAGTCGGTGAAGGATTATGGCGATAAGGTCTCCGCAGACGACCGTAAGGCGATCGAGGATGCTATTGCTGCCCTGAAGTCTTCGATTGAAACCTCTGAACCGAATGCAGAGGACATCCAGGCCAAGACCCAGACCTTGATGGAAGTGTCCATGAAGCTTGGTCAGGCGATCTACGAGTCCCAGCAGGCTGAAGGCGGTGCCGAGGGTGGGCCAAGTGGCCACCATGATGACGGCATCGTCGATGCCGACTATGAAGAAGTGAAGGACGACAACACTAAGAAGTCTGCTTGATGCGGAATTCGCGGCGTCATACCTTTGTGAGATGGCTGGCCTTCGGGCCAGCCGCGTTTGCTTTGGCAGGGTGCCTCGCCGCGCATGCGGCAGCGGGCGCCGATGTTCACCAGAAAGTCACTGCTGCCGAAGCGTCTATCCTCCAGGCGATTGCCAAACGGGATACGGCGCTTTTGCGGCGAACCGTTGGTGGTCTCGGTCCGCTGATCGAGGATGCCTTGAAGCGCAAGAAGTCCGGTGGGCAGGTCTCTTCCTGCGATCTGGCGGCCCACTCCCTGGGCTTTGCCGGCATGTCGCTGTCGGAGGCGGTCACGCAAAAGGGCGCGGCGCGAAAAATGCTGATGGATGATGCCCGCCAGGCGGCGGCAGATTTTAACAGGGACATGTCTGCCTGCGATGCGCAGGTGGGACAGAAGACAAGCAACCACGCGGGTGTGGAAAAAGCTTTGAGAGCTTTGTAGGACGATGGCAAAAGCAGATTTCTACGAGACCCTCGGTGTCTCCAAAACCGCAGATGAAAAAGAGCTGAAAAGCGCCTTCCGAAAGCTGGCGATGAAGTTTCACCCGGACAAGAATCCTGGTGATGCCGAATCCGAGCGGAAGTTCAAGGAAATTAACGAGGCCTATGAAACGCTGAAGGACCCACAAAAACGGGCCGCTTATGACCGTTTCGGCCACGCTGCCTTTGAGCAGGGTGGCATGGGCAGCGCTGGCGGCGGCGGTGGTTTTGCCGGCGGTGGTTTCTCGGATATTTTCGAGGACATCTTTGGCGAGATGATGGGCGGCGGTCGTGGCGGCAATGCGCGTGGACGCTCCACTGGCGGCCGTGAACGTGGTGCCGACCTGCGCTACAATATGGAAATTTCGCTGGAGGAAGCCTTTACCGGCAAGACGGCGCAGATCCGGGTTCCGACCTCGATTACCTGCGAAGTCTGTTCCGGTTCGGGCGCCAAGCCCGGCACCAAGCCGACCACCTGCGCCACCTGCCAGGGGTCTGGTCGGGTGCGGGCTGCCCAGGGCTTCTTTTCCATTGAACGGACCTGCCCGACCTGTCAAGGCCGGGGCCAGACGATCAGCGATCCCTGCGGCAAATGCCACGGCCAGGGCCGCGTCACGGAAGAGCGTCAACTGTCCGTTTCCATTCCGTCCGGCATCGAAGATGGGACACGCATTCGTCTTCAGGGCGAGGGCGAAGCGGGCCTGCGAGGCGGGCCGTCAGGCGATCTCTATATTTTCCTGTCGGTCAAGCCGCACCAGTTCTTCCAGCGCGAAGGTGCCGATCTCTACTGCTCCGTGCCGATCTCGATGACCACGGCAGCACTGGGTGGCACGTTCGATGTGACCACGCTGGATGGAACCAAGTCGCGCGTCACCGTGCCTGAGGGTACGCAACCCGGCAAGCAGTTCCGTTTGAAGGGCAAAGGCATGCCGGTGCTGCGCTCGGCGCAGATGGGTGATCTCTACATCCAGATCCAGATCGAGACGCCGCAGAAGCTGACCAAGCGTCAACGCGAGTTGCTGCAGGAATTCGACCAGATCTCGTCCAAGGAGAACAATCCGGAATCGACTGGATTTTTCGCCCGGATGAAAGAGTTCTTCGAGGGTTGATGAAAAAAGGCCGGTGCGCTTCGCATCGGCCTTTTCCATGGTCAATAATGCGGTGGCTTGGTGATCGGTACACTGTCCGCTGCTTGCTCTTCGAGACTGAGAAACCGTTCCGTCAGCCGATCAAGTTTGGCCCGCGTCTGCTCCACCACTTTCCACTGCTCGGTCAACTGATCCGAAAGCTCTTCGATGGTCTTGGCCTGATAGGCAACCGTTTCCTCAAGCCGGATCAGGCGGTCTTCTGCGTCGGTGTCTTTCGCGCTAGCCATGCTGTACTCCTGCCATTGTCTTCGTCAGGATGAGCTACTGCATAATTGCCTGAAACGGAATTGCTTTGGGCTTGATGCGGACAATAAAATGATACAGCTTTTTTCGTGTCTTACATATGACACTACAGCTTTGTCCCGTGAGACGATTTGATATGGGAATGCATGGCTGAAAAAACCTTCATCAACCGGCTGCAGCTGACAGATTTCCGCAATTACGGCTCCGCCTCCTTGCGGCTCAATGGCCGCCATGTGGTGCTGACTGGCAATAATGGTTCCGGCAAGACCAATTTAATGGAAGCGGTTTCCTTTCTGTCGCCGGGGCGCGGTTTGCGTCGGGCGGTGCTGTCCGATGTGGCGCGGGCCGGTGCGGCAGGTGGATTTTCAATTTTCGCCAGCCTGGAGGGCATGGCCGGAGACGTGGAACTTGGCACCGGCTCGGAGGTTCTGGACGAGACGGCGGTGCGGCGTCTGCGCATCAATGGCGCTTCGGTGCGCTCCGTCGATGAATTGACCGATCATCTGCGCGTCCTGTGGCTGACGCCCGCCATGGACGGTCTCTTTACCGGCTCCTCTTCCGAGCGGCGCCGGTTTCTGGATCGGCTGGTCCTGTCGATTGACCCGCAGCATGGCCGTCGCGCCAGCGACTTCGAGCGCGCCATGCGCAGCCGCAACAAACTGCTCTCCGAAGGCCGTTTTGATGCCAGCTGGCTTGCCGGGATCGAGCAGCAGATGGCGGCGCTCGGCATTGCCATGGCGCTCGCCCGGCAGGAAATGATGCGGTTGCTGGCCGCCCTTATCGAGCAGCGACGGGAGCCTGAAACGTTTCCTGGGGCAGAACTGATGCTGTCGGGCTTCATGGATGACCATGCAGGCACGGTGGCTATCGATCTCGAAGACACCTATCGCGACAGTCTGGCCGGTTCCAGGGGCAGGGATGCAGCGGCAGGCCGCACGCTGGAGGGGCCGCATCGCAGCGATCTTCTGGTCCGTCACCGGGAAAAGGACATGGAAGCTGAGCGCTGTTCGACCGGCGAGCAGAAGGCTCTGCTGATCGGCCTGATCCTTGCCCATGCCGAACTGGTGGCGACGATGACCGGCTTTGCGCCAATCCTGCTATTGGATGAAATTGCCGCCCATCTCGACGAGGGCCGTCGCGCTGCCCTGTTCGACCGGATCGACGTGCTCGGCGGCCAGGCCTTCATGACCGGCACCGATGCGCAGATGTTTGCAAGTCTGGGTGACCGGGCACAATTCGTCACAGTGGATGACGGCCATCTGTCATTGTGACTATTCGGAAAGCCAAAGACATGCGACAACAGGCCATGGAGCCGCTTTCACCCGAAGAAATCCAGCGTTATCAACGCCACATCCTGTTGCCGGAAATCGGCGGGGCAGGCCAGCAGAAGCTGAAAGCCGCCCGGGTGCTGGTGATCGGCGCAGGCGGACTTGGCGCGCCCGTGCTGCAATATCTGGCCGCAGCCGGTATCGGCACGCTGGGTATTGCCGATGACGACCACGTCTCGCTCTCCAACCTGCAACGGCAGGTCATTCATGACAGCGGCACACTGAACGATCTGAAGACGGAAAGCGCGGCAAAGGCCATTGCCAGGCTCAATCCACATGTGCGCGTGATGCGGTTCGAGCAGCGCTTCGATGCGGATTTCGCGGCAACGCATCTGCCCGGGTTCGATCTGCTGATCGACGGTTCGGACAATTTCGACAGCCGCTATGCTGCCGCCGATGCCGGACAACAGCATTGCCGCCCATTGGTGACGGGTGCCGTGGGGCGTTTTGAAGGCTCGCTGACAGTGCTGAAACCCTATGAGACCGGGCCGGATGGGGTGCTCTATCCTGGTTACCGCGATCTTTTTCCGGAAAAGCCGCCTGCCGGTCTCATTCCCACCTGCGCCGAGACCGGCATTATCGGTGCGCTGACCGGAGTGATCGGCACCTTGATGGCCATGGAAGCGATCAAACTTATTACCGGCATTGGGGAACCGTTAGTAGGACGTCTGCTAATGTATGATGCCCTGTCCGCTCGGTTCGACACGGTGCGCTACCGGCGTCGTGACAGCAACAGGTCCGCGCCATGACAAAACAGGCCAGAGCGATGACAGGAACAGGAAAGGCTGACCATGGTCGAGATCATTCAGATCGACGAGCATTTTGAAAATTGGGATGATCTTCTGGCCCTGGTGCTGGAAGCTTTCGACTACATGCATCCGCTGATCGATCCGCCGTCTTCGGCGTTGAAGCTGACGGCGGAAGCCCTGAAAGCCAAGGCGCATGAGGAAATCGGTTATGCCGCGCTGATCGACGGCAAGCTGGTCGGCTGTCTGTTCTGCCGCCAGAGCGAGGCAGACAGGCTCTATGTCGGCAAGGTCGCCGTTCTTCCGGGCCTTCAAGGGCAAGGGATTGGCCGCGCCATGCTGAAAGCGGCAGAAGGTGTTGCTCATGCCTGTGGTGTCAGGCACTTGCAATTGGAAACCCGTATCGAGCTTGATAACAATCACAAGCGCTTCGAAAAATGGGGCTTCCATGTTGTCGGGGAAAAAAGCCATCCCGGTTATGACCGGGCAACGTTCGTGCTGATGGAAAAGCCACTCGCCTGATTGATGCGAATAGCCATTGAAAATGGCTGTTCGTATTTCGGTTTCGACTATCTCAAGCCTTTTATGAAAGTATCTGTGATCAGTCGCGCCCCGGCAAAACCCGGTTCGGTGGCCTGTGGCCATCGAAATAGGTGCGGATATTGATGATCACCTTGTCCCCCATATCGATCCGGCCCTCAATGGTTGCTGATCCCATATGCGGCAGCAACACGACCTTGCCGTCTTCCGCCAGCTTCAACAGCTTCGGATTGACCGCCGGTTCATTCTCGAACACATCCAGACCGGCGCCCGCGATCTTGCCGTCACGGATGCATTGAATGAGGGCGCTCTCATCGATAATGCCGCCGCGTGCGGTATTGACGATATAGCTGGTCGGCTGCATCAGCGCCAAGCGTCGCGCCGAGAGAAGATGATAGGTGGCCGGTGTGGATGGACAATTGACCGAGACGATGTCGACCCGCGCCAGCATCTGGTCCAAACTGTCCCAATAGGTTGCCTCCAGCTCATCTTCCGTCTGCGGGCTGACCCGTTTGCGGTTGTGATAGTGGATGGCGAGGCCGAAAGCCTTGGCGCGCCGGGCGACCGCGGTGCCGATCCGGCCCATGCCGACAATGCCGATCCGCTTGCCCCAGATCCGCCGTCCCAGCATCCAGGTCGGCGACCATCCGGCCCATTCGCCGGGCTGGTCGGTCAGAATGCGCGAGCCTTCCGCCAGGCGCCGCGGACCGGCGAGAATCAGCGCCATGGTCATGTCGGCGGTATCTTCGCTCAGCACATTCGGCGTATTGGTCACGGTAATGCCCTTGCGGGCCGCGGCATCGACATCGATATGGTCGGTGCCGTTGGAAAAACTGGCAATCAGTTTCAGTTGCGGGCCAGCCGCCTCGATCAGTCCGGCATCGATCCGGTCGGTCACGGTCGGTACCAGAACATCACAGGTTTTCACCGCTTCCATCAGGGCGTCCCGGCTGCGCGGCGTGTCGTCAATGTTCAACTCTGCCTCGAACAATTCCCGCATGCGGGTTTCCACTGCGTCCGGCAGTTTGCGCGTGATGTAAACCTTGGTCTTTTTCCGCTGGGTCATGAAGACTTTCGATGCTTTGTAAACAGGTCCTTAACCAACACAGGCGATGATTCCGGCCAGTCGTCGCGCGTCGCTGGCGCGGGACGGATGCTTCAAGAGGTTTCGCCAGCTCCGCACTATTATTCTCGAGCCATTATGGTCGAGAGAGATATTGCGCAGTCCGGTTTATTTCTATCAAACCTGTTCGGGAAGACAATTATATCTTCGCCGTCAAGGATCACATACAAGCGACGGAACCGCTGGCGGGGGCTTCGGGTTTCGTTTTATCGATCGATCAACGGAAATGCCATGCCCAACGGGTTCAAACGCTCCTGTCTCATTCCTTTCATCGCCGCTCTCTGTGTCATATGGGCAGGCGCCGCCGTCGCGCAAGGTCCAACCAAGGGCATGAGCGGCCTGCCGCTGCCGCGTTTCGTGACGTTGAAATCGGCGCGGGTCAATCTGCGTATCGGTCCCAGCACGGATTATGCCACGTCCTGGATGTATACGCGTGCAGGTTTGCCGGTTGAAATCATTCAGGAATATGACAATTGGCGGCGCATTCGCGACGCTGATGGCACTGAGGGCTGGGTGAACCAGACATTGCTGTCCGGTGAGCGCAGCGCGCTTGCAGCCCCGTGGATGAAAGGCAAGGGCGACGATATCTATGTCAATATGCGGCGCGACGGGCAGGCCGGGGCGGGCGTGGTCGCCAAGCTTCAACCCGGCGTGCTGATAAAGCTGCTGGAATGCAATGGCAATTGGTGCCGCGCCGAAGTGGACGGCACCAAAGGATGGGTTGCCCAGGGTGAAATCTGGGGCGCTTATCCCGGCGAAGCCTTCAAATAAGGGGAGCCTCTAGATAACGGAAGGCTTCCCATAATCGGGCCTTTTAAATAAGCCCTGCTTCGGCGGCTGCTTCTTGCAGCGAGGCCAGCGGTCGCGGTCCCATCTGCTGGATGACCAGACCGGCTGCCAGGCAACCGAGCTTGCCACACTCTTCCAGAGATCGCCCCTGCGTATAGCCGTAGAGAAAACCGGAGGCGAACAGATCGCCGGCACCGGTCGTGTCCACCAGTTCGGCGATGGTGGTGGCAGGTACATGGATGCGCTCGCTGCCGCGGATGATCATCGCTCCCTCTTCGCTCATGGTCACGGCGGCCAGTTTGCAATCCTTGGCGATCTGGTCCAGTGCCGCGTCGAAATCCTCTGTCTCATAGAGGGCGAGTGCTTCCTGCCGATTGGCAAACACGATATCGACGGTGCCTGAGCGCATCAGGTCGAGGAACTCGGCACGGTAGCGATGCACGCAGAAACTGTCGGACAGGGTCATCGACATTTCCCGTCCATGCTCATGGGCAATGCGGGCGCAATCGACGATCGCCTGCTTGGCACGTGGTGGGTCCCACAGATAGCCTTCGAAATAGGTGACCTTGGCCTGTTTCACCACCTCCGGCTCGACGTCTTCAGGACCAAACTCCACGCAGGCGCCGAGATAGGTGTTCATCGAGCGCTCGCCGTCTTCGGTGACGAAAATCATGCAGCGAGCGGTTGGCGGATGCTGGCCCTTGGCCGTGGTCTGGTAATGAACGCCCTGGGCGCGAATGTCATGGGCGAAAATCGTGCCGAGCTGGTCTTCGGCGACCTTGCCGAAATAAGCAGCCTTACCGCCGAAACTCGCAATGCCTGCTGCCGTATTGCCCGCACTGCCGCCGGAGGCCTCGATGGCTGGCCCCATCAGGCTGTAAAGCCGTGTGGCGCGTTCCGCATCGATGAGGTTCATGGCGCCTTTCACGATGCCGTTTTCTTCCAGGAATTGATCCTCACAGTGGGAAATGATGTCAACCATAGCGTTGCCGATGGTGAGCACGTCAAATTGCGTCATGGGAGGCTGAATCCGTCCATTGATATTACGATAAGCTCTTAGCGAATTTTGGCGTTCAGGAAAGATAAAATTGTCGGCCTGAATGGCCCCGCCGGCTATCGAGCTCAGTTTCTATCGCGCCGCGGTTGCCGCGTCGGGCTTTATTGTGGCATCCCTGGTCGTTAATGAGAGCGCCTCTTCTGCTGGCAGCGCCTTGCTGAACAAAAAGCCCTGGCCGAAATCGCAGCCGATGCTTTTCAGAAATGCCAACTGGTTCTCATCCTCGATACCCTCGGCGGTAGTGGCAATACCAAGACCCTGGCCGAGGCCCAGAATGGCGCGCATGATATCTTCCTGTTTTTTGTCAACATCGTAGCTCATGACAAAACTCCGGTCGATCTTGATCTTGTCGAAGGTGAATTTCGACAATTGCGACAGGCTGGAATAGCCCGTGCCAAAATCGTCCAAGGCAATCCGGATGCCGCTCTGCCGGAGGTCGGCCAGGATCTGGGTTGCCAGTTCGATATCATGCACCAGCGCCGTCTCGGTGATCTCGATCTCCAGCCGGTTGGGCGGAAATCCTGTCTCCATCAGGATCGACATGATCCGCAGGCTCAACTGCCGGTCGATGAACTGCGTTGGTGAGATGTTGAAGGCAAGCCGTACCGTGTCGGGCCATTGCAACGCGTCAAGGCACGCCTTGCGAAGCAGACTATCCGACAGCTCGACGATCAGCCCGGCGG
Organism: Agrobacterium vitis; assembly: GCF_013426735.1. Lineage (NCBI taxonomy): Bacteria > Pseudomonadati > Pseudomonadota > Alphaproteobacteria > Hyphomicrobiales > Rhizobiaceae > Gillisella > Gillisella vitis. Next base: position 109,272 of record NZ_AP023272.1, on the reverse strand, counting down.
TTTCCGCCAATTCGATGAAATCACTGGGGGGAACATAATGGTTAGGGCCGGTCTTCCACCGCGCCAAAGCCTCGAATCCACGCAATTCACCGGACTTGAGGTCGATCAAAGGTTGATAATAGGGAACGATCAGGTTGTCACGGATCGCACGCTTCAGCGCCATTTCGGTTTCGGCCCGCCGCATGACCCGATCTTCCATGATTCGCTCGAAGCCATAGACGCTGTTCTGCCCGGCTTTCTTGGCGACATACATCGCCACATCGGCGCAGTGCGTGGCATCCTTGAAGTCGTCGCTGTCTTCCGGAAACAGCGCAAAACCAACACTGGCACCGATTTCACTGGTCATGCCGCCAATATCGTAAGGGGTGCACAGAAGCCTGACGATATGCTGGCCAGCATGGCGATAATCCATATTGGCCGGGCGAGGGCTGACCAGCAGGAATTCATCGCCGCCCATCCGGTAGACATCGGCATTGGGCAAGGCATGCGTTAAGCGCTGCGCCACTTCCCGCAAAAGCAGGTCGCCGCCCTGATGGCCCACGAGGTCGTTAACCTTCTTGAATCCGTCAAGATCGATAGAATAGATCACCCAATGGCGTCCATCCTGCAGGGCTTCCATCTCCGCCTGCCGCTCTGACAGGGCTCGCCGATTGGGAAGGCCTGTCAGGGGGTCGTGATGCGCCAGCCAGTCCATATTGTCTTCGGCAGTGTTTCTCAACCGGATTTCGGCCTTCAGCTCGCCGATGCGTCTGGCCGCGAAAATCAGGCTGAGCAGACCGGTAATAGCGACGACATTGAAAAGCTCGTCGAGCTGTAAGGCTTCATTGCGATGCAGGAAGGCATCGAGATGCTCATGGAAGTCAAAACGGATGGCAATTGGCCATATCACAGCCCCGACGCTCAGCAATATAGCGCCGTCTTTTATTGGTTTGCTCCGAAATATAGATGCCATCTTCACGCTGTCGATCTCCCCGGCCACGATCAACCCCGTTTGCCAGTCATGACGAAAGCACAATCACTGTGAAATAGCCGTTAAAAATATTGCTTAAATAGGAAATACGCAGATGTGATGGGCATAGATGTGACGCCAAATTAGGATCATCGCAGACGGGATGCCCACCCCAGACCGCGCTCATTGGATTCCTGTTTTAGAGTTTGTCAGGGAAAAGTGGAACCCGGTTTTCCCGAAAAGACAAACGAAAACAAAAGAATCTAGAGTCTGTCTGGTTCAATCTGAACCTGACAGACTCTAGCCGCCAATCCCGATTACACGGCAACCTTGAACTTTGGCCTCTGTTCGGCGTCCTCTGTGTCATCCATCGGCACCCATTGCAGACCGCCATTGTATCGCCAGGCCATGCTGCCCTCCTCGTTGAGGGTAAAAAGATGTAGCCAGCCATTGTCAAACAGGGTGCGCACCCCTTCATGGCGGTCCAGAATCTCGGTGATCGCCTTGACGGGCGCCTCAAGGCAGACCGATAGACGCAGCGGTTCGTGCATATAGTTCTGCCCGTCATGGACCGATTGCCAGGGAAGACCGGCCCGCAAAAGCCCGCCATTGCCTTCCACCACGCCGATGCCACCCGTCACATTGTGCAGGAGCTTGTTGCCACCACCGAAAGCCTCAGGTGCCACGGTCGAGCCGTAATATTGCAGGCTGATCCAGCTCGCAACGATGACCGGGGCGGTCAGGATCAATTCCAGCGTGCTGAAGTCCTTGTCCTGTTTCCAGTCATAATCATGCAGGAAGGCTCGTCCTTCGAGGTTTTTAGTGGCGGTGCGTGATCTGGGAGCGGCGATAAAGGTCTTACAGCCGGCCAGCGCCCATTCGGGCCGGGTCTCTGACCAGTCGCGGCTGCGTTTTGAGAGGGAGGCCTCATCTGCCGCGCGCGGCAGGCGAAGCGCGCGCTCGCCCCTTGCAAGCTTGCCTGCATCGGCAAGCCAGGTTCTGGCCTGTGTGATATCGGCCTCATGGGTTTGGCAGGGATGATCATCCGCATAGAGCGTCACCCGGTCGGTGGTCGTATCATGCAGGGCCGCCAGAAACAGTGTATCCTGCGGGATCTCGATACCGATCTCGGTCAGTCCGGCCCGGACCTCAGGGTCATTCAGCAAGGCCGCCAGCAGGCGGGCATTGACCTCGCCTGAATAGCCGCCGCAGGCACCGCAATGCAGGCCGCTGGCATGGGGATTGTTGACAGTATTGGCACCATGTCCCGCCAGAAGCACCAGCCGTGCAAAGCCTGTGGTCAGCGACATGGCGCGCAGCACCGCACCGGCTGCCTTGACCCGGCTCGCCAGATCGAGCGCCGGATCGAGTTGCGGTGCGGGGTCATTTGGGGCTGAAGCGTGGGGGAGGCCGAGTGCATCACTCAGCAGCTTGCCGACATAGATCGGCCCCGTCGCCTCGACGAAAGCGAAGGAAGAGACAGCCGCCAGCTTGAACCGGCCCCAGGCCCGCTTTGCCCGCGCCTTGACCCGCTGCGGCTCGGCATCCTCGGCCCTGTAAGGCCCGCCAGCGCGGGATTTGAGTGCAGGATTGAGCAGAACCGGAAACCGCGATTCCGCGACATCGGAGGCGAAACGGCGATGCGACGCGGCCAGACCGAAAAAGCCTGCAAAGCCGAGCGTCTGGATCTGTGGGTTGAGGCTCTCAAGCGCACGGCGAAACACTTCGGAGCGCACATCGATACAGAAGGCGGCCTGAACCAGAGGCCGGGTCTCGTGGATCTGCGGGGCGGTTTTTGCCTGCGCCTGTATCAGAGTCCGCGCCAGTTCCCGGTGTGCTGCGCGTTCGGCTGCGTCCTGAAGGATGGCGTCGATCATCAGATCGGGCGTCGCCACGACCGGTGCCGCATGGGCAACCCGCACATGCGCCCAGGCTTCGCCGATTTGGTCGCCATAGCGCAGAAACAGCGCCTCTTCCCAGATCAGGCGGATTGCCAGAAGGTCCGTGATCGTTTGGTCGGATCCACCGGCCAGTTCCGCCTGCCAGAGTTTGTAGCGTGCATATTGCCCCCAACCGCCCAGTGACATCAGCATCTGGTGAAAATAGGTCTCCAGCGCCTCGGCAGGCAGGCCGAGACGGATGCAAACACGGGCGATAACCGCCATTGCTGTTTCCGGCGCGTCCGAGACATGCCGCGCAAAACCGCGCAGACCGGCGATTTCCGGCGTCAGGTCATGGGTTGCCACGGCCCGCCAGGCACCATAGGCGCTCTTGCCACGCGGCGCTGCCCAGAGCGCCTGTCCCTCATCGAAATAGCCCGCCATCCATGCGCCAAGCCGCTCAGCGGTCAGGCCCGGCCAATCCACCCCTGAGGCCTGCGCCGCCAGATCCGCCACCGAGGCCAGTGCCTGTGGTCTTGGCGGGTTGAGAGCGGCGGCGGCCTTCAGGGCGGCAAGATCGGTTGGCCGCGGATCGGCAGGCGCGCAGGCCAAGGCCGCGAGCAGATCCGCATCGGAAATCTCACCCGTGTCAATTTTCTGCTGGTACCAGTGGCGCGGCATGGTGATGGCGATGCCCGCCACCCGCGCCAGCCGGGCACCTGCCTTCGCAAGGGTTTCGCCAGCCTGCCCCAGAAAAGGATTGACGGCGACACTCGACATCAGTGGCCAGACGGGGGGAATGGCCCGTGCGGCACGGTCTGCCGCCGCCTCGAAGATCATTGGATCGGCTTTGATTGGGATAGGGCTATGCAACATGATCAAAACTCCGATTTCATCAAGACAGGCTGCGGATCGACCAGCCGCCGACCAGGCGGTCGAAGATGGCATTGACGTAGAAGCCGTTGGAAAGATGGACGCGCAGGCCCGCCGCTGCCGGATGATAGGCCCAGAGCGGGAACATCGCCTGCACGACGGCGACCAGTCCGAAACTGACGACGGCCAGCACGATCAGCGCCCATTCCAGCGGTTGCGGTGCAGGCGTGGCGGGCAGGACCCCCGATGTCATCAGGGTGGCAGCCATTTGCAGGGCGAAATAGCCGATCGAAGTGGTGATGGCATAGACCGCCGTGCGCAGGGTCAATGCCTTGGGGGCCGCATCGGCAAAGCCCTGGGCGAGCATGTAGGCAACACCGAAAATCAGGATGGCACCGAGCGCAATGGCCTGTGGCGATTTATGCGCCAGCCCAAAACACAAGCCCACGACACAGTAAATGGCAAGGGCTGACAGGAAGGCCCGTCCAACCGCGCCCGCATCGGGCACGGCCACCGGGCCGGGCCTGGGGAGTGCTGCGACCCGTTCCACCGCACCACCGGAGGCGAGGAAGGAATGGGCTTTGTAGAGTGAATGCGCCACGATATGTAGCAGGGCCAGCGCAAACAGCCCCAGGCCGCATTCGAAGATCATGAAGCCCATCTGCGCCACGGTAGACCAGGCGAGCGAGGTTTTGACCGCTGGTTGGGTCAGCATCACCAGACTGCCGAACAGGGCCGTGAAGCCGCCCAGTATGACCAGCGCTGCCAGCACGCCGGGGGCAAGCAGCATGACATCGGCAAAACGGATCAGCAGAAAGCCACCGGCGTTGATCACCCCAGCATGCAAAAGTGCGGAAACGGGGGTTGGCGTTTCCATCACCTCGGTCAGCCAGCCATGGGTGGGAAACTGCGCGGATTTAACCGCGGCTGCCAGCGCCAGCAGGCTTGCTGCGGCAACAATAAGGCCTCCGCTCTGTCCTGCGTCATATCCGGCACGGGCAGCATTGAGAATTTCACCGATATCGGCGGTTCCATACGCCATTGCCAGCAAAGCGGCCGCAGCGGCCAGTGCTGCATCGCCGAGGCGGGCGGTGATGAATTTCTTGCGTGCGGCGCGCTGTGCCGCCACCCGCCCCGGGTAAAACAGCAGCAATTTGTGAAGAAACAGGCTGGTGGCGATCCAGACGAGCACCAGTTGCAGCAGATTGCCTGCCGTGACCAGCATCAGCACCGCGGCGAGGGTCAGGCAGAGCCAGCCGGTGAATGGTCCCTGCCGGTCTTCACCATCCAGATAGGTGGCGGCATAGCGTGTGACCACCCAGCCGATGAATGTCACCAGAACCAGCATGGTGGCGCTGACGGCATCCAGCCGAACCGATAGACCCACTGTTGCAAACCCGATCAACGGACTGCTGCCGGGGCCAAGCAGGATCAGCGCGATGACTGAGGCCAGTGCGATTGCAAGTGCCAGCAGCGCTGCGGCCTGCGCCAGCCGAGGGCTATATCTGGGCCTTTGCTGTTTTTGGGCAAAGCTGATGACGGCGCTTGCAAGCAGGGCAAGGGGCGCCAGCAAGGGCAGGAACTGGATGGACACGGGTCGTATTCCCTTCAGGCAGGATCGCTTCGGAGACCACTCTTATCCAAGCCCTGAGCCCAAGAAAAATTCATTGTTTTGTCGATATCGTTCGTTTTAAAAGAACGATATGAGAGATCTGAACTTTAATCATCTCCGCTATTTCTGGGCGGTCGCGCATGAAGGCAGCCTGACACGGGCCGCTCAACACATGAACCTGTCGCAATCGGCGCTTTCGGTTCAGATCCAGAAGCTCGAACATCAGATGGGTCATGCGCTGTTTGAGCGCGTCGGCAAGAAGCTCGTGCTGACAGAGGCCGGACAGATCGCGCTTGATTATGCCGATACGGTGTTCAAGGCCGGTGACGAATTGATGAGCACGCTCAGTGGCCGCCCGACCGCCAGCCGTCAAGTGCTGCGGGTCGGGGCGCTGACAACGCTGTCGCGCAACTTTCAGCTGGAATTCCTGCGCCCGCTGGTCGGTCGCTCCGACGTGGAACTGATCGTGCGCTCCGGCAATATGCGCGATCTCCTGGCGCAACTCGAAGCCCATGCCGTCGATGTGGTGCTGGCAAACAGTGCCGCCCCGCGTGATGCACGCTCACTGCTGCGCAATCATCTGCTGAACGAGCAGCCGGTCAGCCTGGTCGGGCGACCCCGGCCTGGTGGGCAGAGTTTTAAATTTCCCGACGACCTGCGCACCGAGCCGTTGCTCTTGCCCAGCCTCGATAGCGATATCCGCGTGGCCTTCGATCGGATTCTCGAAATGGCTGGCATCAGACCCATCATTCTCGCCGAGGTCGATGATATGGCGATGCTTCGCCTTCTGGCACGTGAGCGCGAAGGGCTCACGCTGGTGCCGCCTATCGTCGTGCGCGACGAACTGGAGGCGGGAGTGCTCATCGAACACTGCCGCATTCCAGAAGTCATCGAAAGCTTTTATGCAATCATCCAGAAACGGCGCTTTCCCAATACGATGCTGGCCGAACTGTTGGCCAGCGGTAGGGTGTTATGATCGCGGTCTGCACCGGATATCGCCGCCTTGGAGCCTGTGTCAGAGGTCGATACCGCCAATAAGTTCCAGGATAGCCGGCTTGCTGACGATGTTCGCGCCGATTTTGCCCTTCACCAGGCAGAGTGACTGGCATCCGCTATGCCCTTGTCCTGGTTGATAGACAAATTCCGGTCGTTCAAGCATTGCTGTCAGCACAATGTCGAGATTGATTGCTGGCGCGGTTACATGCGCAACGGCAGGATAACGCTGCCCGGTATCGCTGCTTGTCCAGATACGATCGTATTCCACCTGCGCATCGACATTCATCTGCACCCCGTCCTCGCGCAAATAGGTCAGGAAGGTCGAGCGCTGGTTGGGTTCCATGACATCCCAGAATGAAATCGCGCATTTGTCTGAGGCACCGAACGTCAGTCCCAGCCACGTCCAGTGAGATTGATTGATCTGCTTAGCCTTTTTCGCCTGCTCTTGCGGGTCGGCGGCTTCCGACTTGGCCCATTGCCGATCAAACCACACCGATTTCGCATCGACTGGAAACACGTCGCCATCAATGGTCATCGATCCCTTGGCCTGCATGTTGGGGAAGGCAAACTCATAGGAATCAGAGCCGAGAAAGCGGAGAAGGCCGGTTGTGCCGTTATAGAGTTCCTCTCGCTGCGGCGTCAGCACCACCTCGACGGAGTTCTGTCCCGATCCGAGCTTGAGCTGGAACTGGGACCGGTCCCCTTTCAGCGTGCCGAGACTTGAATAGACATGGCATTCCGTCGTTGAAGCGCCAACTTTATCCGATGCCGGTTCTGAAGCGACTTGCGGTCGCCAGATGCCGTCAGATCCGTTCATCAGCAGGAACTCGGTCATGCTGCCCTGCGGGGTGACGCTTTGATGCCATTCGAAACCGACACTCTTGCCCCGACTTTCGAAGGCCGCATTGACATACCAGGATTCCAGAACGGTCAAGGGATGAGAAGCCAGGTCCTTGACCGTATCGACAAACAGCGGCGTGCCCGATGTGGAGCGGGCCGTGCCGGTGGCGATGGGTGCGCCCAAGCCAGAGGTCGCTGTGAGACTGAAGGCCCCAAGCGCCAAGCCCCCGCCAAGCACCGCCCGTCTGCGGGCCCTTTGCGACAGAAGGGGGAAATCTTTGTTCAAATCGCTCATTTTGCTATCTTTCAATTTTTCAAGTCGAGGCTGCTTCAGCATGTCAGAGACTTGGTAATAGTTGTGCTTTTGGAGAAATACCCCCTAAGGGCGTGCGCGGGCTGCGGTGTTCCCAACGGGATCAGCCACGCCAGTTCCCATCATTTCAATGTGTGTGAAGCCGGTCACGGTTTCTCCGTCGAAGGTGCCGAATATCGTCGCCACGCTTTCGTATTTCGGTTCCGTGGGCGAGACGATTTCCTGCTCTACCGTCACAGCTGTGAGGCACCTCCCCACCGGATCGACCGTCTGCTTGCCGTTTGTGATAGCGGAGGGAACCAGGTATTGATGTCGTTCATCGTTTACAATTTCGCTATGGACCTATAGCGAAATTCATAGACCCAATTGCCGACTCTATCAAGAGCGCGTATCGCTGCGATGCGTGTCGATATCGACAGGGAAGCTTTTAAGATGAGTATTGTGTTGAACTCTGACGATTCAAATTCACCGCAGCAGGGCCGGCCGCGCGATAAGAACCTTGATGATGCGCTTATTCGCGTCACGCTTGAGCTTCTCAGCCAGACGGGTCTTGAGGGTGTAACCATGGCCAAGGTCGGACGGCTGTCCGGTATTCCCGCGACCAGCATTTACAGGCGCTATCCAGATGCAAAAAGCCTGATCATTGCGGCGATTGAGGATGATCTCGCAAAGCTGCAATTGCACTTGGAAGACCATGGTTCTCTGCGTGCCGACCTGTTTGCGTTTTTGAAAATGCTTGCCGAAGCGCTGAATCCGGAGCGGGCGCGTATGCTCGCGGGCCTGCTATTGCCCATGCACCATGATCCGGAATTAGCAGTTCTGCTTTCCAGGAAACTCGAAGCAATCCGCAACGAAGGATGGCGTGGTGTCATTGATCGGGCTGTGCAAAGGGGAGCATTGCGGGCGCAGGCCCTGGATGCGGTGCCGCTCGACGACGTGGCGCAAACGATGATTTTCTATCAAGCGGTGGTGAAGCGCATGCCGGCTGACGAAGCTTTCCTCAACCGACTGCTGGATACGGTTTTGATGCCTGCGCTACAGCGCCTGGGGAGTGGCGAGCCAGAAGCAAACATCGGCAATGCCTGAAATTGCTGCTCACGAAAGCCGGTCTGCCAGCCGTACATCCTTTTGCACGGCTGGTTCCGTCTTCGCCTGCATCCTGGATGCGAGGCCTGACGGGACGAGCCGCATAAATCCAGCGACATCATGCGGCGGCCTATATGCGCGCCTGACCGGCAAAAATCATTCCCACTCGATGGTGCCGGGCGGTTTGGATGTCACATCATAGACGACGCGGTTGATGCCGCGGACTTCGTTGATGATGCGGGTGGCGGCGCGGCCGAGGAATTCCATGTCATAATGGTAGAAATCCGCGGTCATGCCATCGACGGAAGTGACAGCGCGCAGCGCGCAGACGAATTCATAGGTACGGCCATCGCCCATCACGCCGACGGTCTGGACCGGCAGCAGCACGGCGAAGGCCTGCCAGATAGCATCGTAAAGACCAGCCTTGCGGATTTCGTCCAGATAGATGGCGTCTGCTTCGCGCAGGATATCGAGCTTTTCGCGGGTGACACCGCCGGGGCAGCGAATGGCAAGGCCGGGGCCTGGGAAGGGGTGACGGCCAATGAATGAGTCGGGCAGGCCAAGCTCCTTGCCCAGAACGCGCACTTCGTCCTTGAACAATTCACGCAGCGGTTCCACCAGCTTCATGTTCATCCGGTCAGGCAGGCCGCCAACATTGTGGTGGCTCTTGATGGTGACAGACGGGCCGCCGGAGAAGGAAACGCTTTCGATGACGTCAGGATAGAGCGTGCCTTGGCCGAGGAAGTCTGCGCCGCCAAGCTTCTTGGCTTCTTCCTCGAAGGTCTCGATGAACAGGCGACCAATGATCTTGCGCTTGGTTTCCGGGTCGGAAACGCCTTCCAGCTCGCCGACGAAGCGGTCAATGGCATCGACATGGATCAGATGGAGATTGTAATGTTCCTTGAACATCGCAACGACATCCGCCGCCTCGTTCTTGCGCATCAGGCCGTGGTCAACCAGGATGCAGGTCAGCTGGTCGCCAACCGCCTCATGGATCAGCAGGGCTGCGACCGAACTATCGACGCCGCCGGACAAGGCGCAAATCACCCGCTTGTCACCGACCTGGGCGCGGATCTGCTCGACCGCCTTGGCGCGGTAGGCCGACATGCTCCAGTCGCCAGTAATGCCAGCGATATTATGGACGAAATTCTGGATCAGCTTGGCACCGTCAGGCGTGTGCACCACTTCCGGATGGAACTGCACGGCGTAATATTTGCGGGCCTCATCGGCAATGAACGCGAAGGGCGCATTGGACGAGGTGGCCAGAACCCGAAAGCCCGGCGGGATCGCGGTAACGCGGTCGCCATGCGACATCCAGACCTGATGACGTGAGCCAACCGACCAGAGACCTTCGAACAGCTTGCAATCCTGCTCGATCTCAAGAAAGGCGCGACCGAATTCGCGGTGATGACCGGCTTCCACCTTGCCGCCCAGCTGGGCGCAGATGGTTTGCTGGCCATAGCAGATACCGAAGATTGGCAGGCCGCTGTCGAAAATCACCTGGGGAACGCGGGGGCTGCCTTCATCCAGTGCCGAGGCCGGGCTTCCAGACAGGATAACCGCTTTCGGCTTCAACCGTGCGAAGCCCTCTTCGGATGACTGGAAAGGGACGATTTCGCAGTAAACGCCGGTTTCACGAACGCGCCGCGCAATCAGCTGCGTTACCTGGCTGCCGAAATCGATGATGAGAACGCTGTCGGGATGTGCTGTCTGGGTCATGTCGAGCCTTTAATGAAAAGCAGTGTCCGTGGCAATCCGGGAAATGCCGGCATGTCAAAAAATCTCGTGTTCGGCTGGGCCGGATCAGAACCAGAAGGTGCCGTCTTCTACCGCCTTGACCAGCGCGTCCACTGCCTGGGCGAGGTTGCGGTCAACAACATGCAGATACTCCGTCCAGTCGCCGACATGTTTCAGCTCCGCCTTGCCATCGGAAATGCCGCGCAGGCCGATCAGCGGAAGGTTGAAGGCCTGACAGGCGCGCAGCACCGCATAGGTTTCCATATCGACCATGTCCGCGGCGATGCTGTCATAGACCGGGCCTGAGACGATATTGCCGCCGGTCGACAGGCTGGCCACGGCAACGCCGGGAATTCGCAGTGGCAGGTCCACCGTAGCAGGCAGATCGAGGAACGGCGTGCAGCCTTTCTCGAAACCGAGCGGCGAGGCGTCCATATCCCGGTAGGCGACCGAGGAGACCTGGTAGACCTCGGTCTGTTCCAGCCGTGCCGAGCCTGCCGAACCCAGCGAGACGACGAGATCGGGAAGCATCCCTGCCGCCTGGAGATCTCTCAGGGCATTGGTGGTGACAATGGCGCTTTCCACCGGGCCGACCCCGGTCATCACCGGCTGGATGCGCAGGCGCAGGAGCGGGCCATATTCGGCATCGACTGCCATGACGAACAGAATGGACTTGCTGCAAACCGATTTCAGTTCAAATGTCATTCCCTGATATCCTCACGGCCCCGCATCACCATCAGTGTGCTGGTCATCGAGGCAATCAATTTGGCTGGGCCGTCGGAGATGGCATAGCCACGGCCATCGGCGACGATAATGGTGGAGCCGGGCTTGGTGATCTCGCCGCGAAACAGAAAACGGTCGCCGCGCCCCGGCGACATCATGTTGACCTTGAATTCGATGGTCAGCAGCGAGGTTTCCGGCGCAATCACTGTATAGGCGGCGTAGCTGCAAGCCGCGTCGAGGGCGGCGGAAATTACGCCTGCATGCAGGAAGCCATGTTGTTGGGTGAGCTTGTCGTGAAACGCCAGCTCGATTTCCACCAGTTTATGGCTGATACGGGTCAGTTCCGCGCCGATGGTCTGCATGGCGCCCTGCCGCGCAAAGCTTGCCGTGATCCGCTGCTGGATTTCCGCGTCCATGTGGCTGCCGCCTCTTTGCCTCTCGTCTGCCTGCCATTTGGCATGACAGAACCGGTTCGGCAAGCCTGTTGATGGGGTTTGGGCGCGGAGGTTCTGCTGCGTTGCTTAATTCAGCAGGAAAAGCGCCCCGTTCAGCACGGTGGCAAAAGCAACCCAGGCGGCATAGGGGATGAAGCATAGCATCGCCACCCGGTCCAAACGCCGGACCTGCCAGACAAAGGCAAGGATCAGCGCCAGCATCGGCAGAATGACGATCAGGGCGAGACCGGTGCTGTGTGCGCCGAAGAAAGCCGGAGACCAGAGGAAATTCAGCAGCATCTGGCCGAACCACAGCGCCATGGCACGCGATGCGCCCCGCGATTGCCGCATCCGCCGCCAGATCCGAGCACCGGCAAGGCCGATCAGCACGTAAAGCACGGTCCAGACCGGGCCGAAGATCCAGCCCGGCGGATTGAAGAAAGGCTTTTGCAGCCCGTCATACCAGTCGCCCGGCAAGTTGGTCAGGCCGATCAGTGTGCCGATGCCGGTGACGGCGGCCATGAAGATGAGATTGGTGAGAGCGTTACGCATGACGTGATTATCTATAGCATCAAGCCCTGGATGGAAGGGGATAAGCCATCACCCCATGCGGATGATGTGCTGATCCCAATTTACGGTCTCTGATCTGTCCAGGAACCGGCCATCATAGGAAGACGTGGCAAAGCCATGGGTCGCAGGCGCAATACCAGCCGCTTCGCTCAGGCTTGCGGTTTTCAGCACCTTGCCGCTGTCGGCATCCAACGTGACCGAGACACCGCCATTCGGTGAGGTGACGCCGACCAGTCCCTCGTGACGGTTGACGGCAATTGCCCCGACATAATTGGCAAGCCCACGGGTGATATCGGGCGGCAGGTCGAGCCAGTGTAGCGCTTCGCCCCGCCTGAAATGGCCGACCAGTGGTGGCAGGTCGCGGCGGGGGCCTTCATACTGGCAGGCAAACCAGATCCGGCCACGCGCGTCGAGATCGATATGCCGGGTCGAAAGCTGGCGCAGGGTTTCGGGCAGTTCGTGTTTTTCGACCAAAGCGCCGGTCTTGGCATCGGCCAGCACCAGAGATGGTTGCATATGGTCGAGATTGAGCTTGGTGCGGCCAAAATCGGGATTGGTCTCGATGCCACCATTGGCGATGATCAGCAGGCTGCCATCATCGCTGACGCTCATGTCATGGGTGCCGATGCCGTGGGCGGAAAATTCGCCGATCCGGCGAAATCCGTCTGTCGCATCGTAAAGCCCGATCATGCCGCGGTTGTTGTCGAAATCGTTTTCACTGGCATAGAGCACCTTGCCATCGGGTGAAAAATGTCCGTGGCCGTAGAAATGGCGTCCCGCCAGGGCGTTGACGACAACAGGCGCCACCTGCTGTTGCCGATCGAAAATGAAGACAAATGTACCGGGACGCCTTGCAAAGGCTGCCACCTTATTGGCGCTGGCCGCAAGCCCGTGGGCGCGGCCTGGCAGAGCGACGCGCGCAACGATCCGGCCATCTTCGCTGAGCACGGCGGCGCCAAATGATCCATCCTCGGCGCGAAAGGCGGAGGCATAGACGGCATCGGTTGCCGTCAGGGTCTCTGCTTGCGCTGTTGTCAGCCCGGCCAGATAAACGGCGCCTGCGGCTTTCAGAAAGTGTCGCCGGTCCATCAACGCGCCGCGCATCTGGATCAATCCCCGTCCGCGAAGGAAAAACCGGCGCTGAGGCCGACGCCACCGCCCAGCCCATCGCTGAGATCGGTGATCATGCTGCGGCTGTCATCCAGCAGGCTGACCAATTTCTTACGGTTGTCGGGTTGACCAACGGCTGCTTCCACATCCGGCGTCATGGATTGGGTGGTCTGGATCAGCCGGTCGGCCAGAGTATTGATGGCGGGGATGACGCCCCGCTTGCCCTCCGGCAACAGGTTTGCAGCGCCTGTGCCGTTGAGAAGCTGTTTGAGACCGGTCAGGTTTTCCTGCATGCTGACAAAGGTCAGGCCGGAGCGCCAGAAAATCGCCTGTTTGGGTGCGATCCGCCCGCCTGCACCCTTGAAGAATGTCTCGATCCGCTCGTCACGCACGGTTTCGGTTCCGTGGACGAGAATGCCGAGCAGGCCGGTGACAGCCTCCGAGGGGGTGCGGAAGGTGTCATTGTCCGGGCCGGGCTGTTTCCAGGCGGTCTGGATGCCGCCGGGTGCTTCCCAGAGGCTGGAAAGTTCGCCCGCCATGTTTTCGATATTGCCGGCAATCGCCGCGCCATAGCGGCAGCGGAACGTACCATCTGGCTGGTTCAATATGTCGGAGCCGGTGCCGTAGAGCACATATTCCAAAGCGCCAAGACCCTGGATTGCCACGCTTTTTTCATGCAGGGCTTCCGGCTTGGTGAAACTGTCGTCATTGGAAGCGATGGCCCCCTGGATCTGCTTCAGTGCCAGCCCCTTGCGGTCCGGGTAAAACAGGATGTGCTCAAAGCGGTTTTCCTCGATCACCGGCCCAACCCGGACGATCTCGATCCGCGCCCAGGCGCGCACGGCCTGCTCAAATCCATCCTTGGCCGCTTTGACGGTTTGCTCGGAAGGGGTTGTGCATAGGGCATTCATCCCCCCATGCAGGGCCTTGGCCTTGTCGAGAAAATTGCGATAGCCGGGGCGGATAAAGCCATCCACCGTCTTTGCCATCACGTCTGGCACCGCGGCGGTTTGCAGGGCTGTTGCATGGGGGGTGGCGTCCTGCGCCAAAACGGGCAAGGCCTGGAGCGGGAGGAGGGATAGTGTCAGGGCGAGGGTTAAAATCCGGCATCGAGCATTGGGCATCAGAGTGACTCCAGAAATGTAATCAACGCCTTGCGGTCGCCCGGCGTCATGGATGCAAAAGCGTTGCGGGCATTTTCCGCCTCGCCGCCGTGCCAGAGAATAGCTTCTGGCAGGGAGGTGGCGCGCCCGTCATGCAGATAGGCCTGGCGACCGCCGACTTTCGCCGTGAGGCCAATCCCCCAGAGCGGCGGCGTGCGCCATTGCTGGCCGCTCGCCAATCCGACCTGTTGTCCGTCGGCCAGATCGGGACCCATATCATGCAGCAGAAAATCGGAATAGGGCCAGATCAGTTGGAAGGAAAGGGCCGGGTTGGCGGTATCGCGCCGCGTCACATATTTCGGCTGGTGGCAGTTGGCGCAACCGGATGCATAAAACAGTGCCTTGCCGGCCAGCACATCAGGCTTTGTGACGTCGCGGCGCTTGGGAGGGGCCAGCGTTTCGCTATAGAATGTCATCAGATCCAAAACCGGCGGCGGCGCCTCGACCGGGCCAAGCCGTGCCTGCACCCCGTTCGGCAGCGCCAGGCATTGCGGCTGGTTTGCCGTGCAATCACCAGCATGGCGCGGATCGTCAGGAGAGGAAATGCCGATATCCCCGGCCAAGGCGCTTGCCGCCTGATCGCGGACCGTGGCGTTTTCCGCCTTCCAGCCGAAGCGTCCGATCCTGATGTCGCCGGTCAGGTGATCGCGCACCTTGGCAACTGTTCCCGAAATGCCCTTGCCCTCTTGGGCCTGCCGCTCGGCATTGGCCAGAATATCCTCGTCGGCAATCGCCTCGATCAGGCCCATGCCGATCATCGGATTGGCGATACGCGGCGATAGTGTGGTGTCGGCTCCAGGCGGACCATAACCGAGCGCGTCGATGCTGTAGGTGGGAACCCGCAACGTCTCCGTTTCACCACCGGCAAGCGTCACGGTCTTCGGTTGATAGGTCACGGCCAGCCGCCCTTCGGCGGCAAGACCGGGTACGGCGCGGTCCTGCAATTGCCGGCCATAGGTGTCATCGCCAAAATTCAGCGCCTTCAAGGCGGCAATCGCGGCCTTTTCCTCGTCGGTATGCGCGGGACGGGCCAGCCTTAGAAACATCGAGGTGGCATCGCCATCCGGTCCGGGGGGATGGCCACGACCGCCGCGCTGATGACAGCTTTCGCAGGAGCGGGCATTGAACAGCGGCCCCAACCCGTCCGAGGCCTGGGTGGAGGAGGGAGCGGAGACCCAGAATTTCTGAAAAAGCGCTTCGCCGAGGGAAAATTGCTGTTGCTGTTCGAAACTCAAGGTGGCGAGAGGGTGGGTAAAGGCCTTGGCATCGGCGGGGCCGGTAAAACTCGCAGCGCCCGCCGCCATCGCCTCGAAGGCTTCGGCTTTTGAAAAGTCGTTGGTGGGGACTGTAACGACATTGACCTTGATGCGATCTGCCGGTGTGAGATCCGGGCGCAGCTCCGCTGCAAAGGCGCCCGCTATCAGGCTGCTTTTGAGCTGGCTTCCCATCAGAAGAGCGCCGCCAAGCAGGATTATCGTCGCTGTCGTCAGCCGCACGTTCGGCATCCCCGTGATAATGGCCGCCGCCCGGTGGTGGGCAGCGGCCATCTGATTTTCAATCAGCTCTTACTTGAAGACGGCGCTGGGGTTGTCGAGGCTATCGGAGCCTTCCAGCTTGACTTCGCCGAGATCAAGGGCAGCCACGACGCGCTGGATCGACTTGGTCTGGTCAATCAGGCCGTCGATACCAGCCTGAACGGCGGCATTTCCTTCCTTGTTATTCTCGGCAATCATCTGGTCGTAATGCTCGACGGATTTGGCACGCTTGACGAGAGCGGTCATCGCCTTCATCGTCGTGTTCAGCTTGGACTTCATTTCCTTGTCCAGCGCCTTGTCCTTGGCGGCCACCAGGTCCGACAGGGACGGGCCGGTCATCTTGGTGCCATCGATACGTGTATATTTGCCGGTATAGGCCGAGCGGATGCCGAGTGCGTCGTAATAATGCGAATTATGGGTGTTGTCGGAGAAGCAGTCATGCTCTTCTTCCGGATCGTGCAGCAGCAGCCCAAGCTTCATGCGCTCGCCAGCCAGTTCGCCGTAGGACAGCGAACCCATGCCGGTCAAAATAGCTTTGAGGCCGGAGGTCGGATCGGCCAGCAAGGTCTTGGTTGCTTCACCTTCCGGCTTCCAGGCATCGACCATTTCTTGAAGGTCGGAGACCAGCAGGGTCGCGGCCGACTTCAGATATTGGGCGCGCCGGTCGCAATGACCACCGGTGCAATTCTTCAGGTCGTAATCGGTAAAGGGACGGTTGCCAGCGCCTGGGCCAGTGCCGTTCAGGTCCTGGCCCCAGAGCAGGAATTCGATGGCATGGTAACCGGTTGCCACATTGGCTTCGACGCCACCGGCTTCCTGGAGCTTGTTAGCCAGGAAATCCGGTGTCAGATTGGTGGCGTCCACCTCTTCGCCATTGATCTTGATCTTGGTATTGGCAATCACATTGGCGGTGTACAGCGCATTGGTATCGCTTTCCGTGCCGTAGGATTTATCGACATAGTCGATCAGGCCTTCGTCCAGCGGCCAGGCATTGACCTTGCCTTCCCAGTCATCGACGATCTTGTTGCCGAAGCGATAGACTTCCGACTGCTGGTAAGGCACACGCGCCTTGATCCAGGCGGAGCGGGCCTTGTTGAGGGTAGACTTGCTAGGCTTGGCAAGCAGCGCGTCAACGGCAGCATCCAGCGTCTTGGCTGTGGTAAGCGAATCCTGGTATTTCGCCTCCGCCAGCTCTGCATAATGCTTCAATACCGCATCGGCTTCCGGCGCTTTCGCTGCCGGAGCGGCAAAACTGGTCGAAGCGATGAAAAGCGCCAGACCGGCGCCGATCATGAGTGATCGAGACATGCCCTCTCCTTTGACGCCTTTGGCGTCGTTTGTGATTTATGGGCATGTCATGGAACAAAATTAAACTAGTGTCAAACAATCAGGAATAGCCCTAAGTATTTAGGGTGCATCCTGATTTCAAGCCTTGACCATCCGGCAGAAGAAAAACCCATCCGTGTCTGTTGCGGCAGGGCTTAAGGTCAGGCTTTTGCCATTGGCGGAGATGGGCTTGGCGACAGACGCGCCAAACAGCCCCGTCCAGCGCTCCAGCATCGGCATCGGCGAAAACTGCGGATGGGCGGCGGTGAAGGCTTCGATCTGCCGGTCGTTTTCCTCTGGCAGCACCGAGCAGGTGACGTAGATCAGCTCGCCGCCGGACCGGACATAGGTAGCAGCCTCAGTCAGCGCTTGTTGCTGCTGTTCGATCCGCTCCTGCAAATTGCGGTCGGTTAGCCGCCATTTGGTGTCGGGCCTGCGACGCCAGGTGCCGGTGCCGGTGCAGGGGGCATCGACCAGCACCTTGTCGAACCGTCCAGTCAAAGATTGCAGGGCGGCGATCCGGTCATGGACCTGAATATTATGGGTGCCTGCTCGTTTCAGCCGCTCGATGATCGGCGCTAGCCGCTTGCGGTCGCTATCATAGGCATGCACCTGTCCCTTGTTGCCCATGGCGGCCGCCATGGCCAGCGTCTTGCCACCGCCGCCTGCGCAGAAATCCAGCACCTGGTGACCTTCTCCCGGTTCGACCAGCGCCGAGACGATCTGCGATCCTTCGTCCTGAACCTCGAACCAGCCCTTCTGGAAGCCAAGCTCGGCGGTGACATTCGGCAGGCGCGACGGGCCTTCACCCGGCTCGATGCGGATGCCGATGGGGGAAATGGTGGCAGGCCTTGCCTGCGTATGCGACAGCGCCTTGAGGACCTTGTCGCGATTGGCCTTCAACGTGTTGGCGCGCAGATCGAGGCTGGGGCGCACGGCCAGCGCCTGTGCCTCGCGCAGCCAGTCGGCTCCGAACACGGCTTCGAAGCTAGGCACCACCCATTCAGGAATATCGCCCTGGACAAACTGCGGTGCGTCCTCCAGCGTTCGGCTGGAAAAGGCCGCTGCCTGAGCCTGCGTCAACGGTGCCGGAGCAAAGCTGTCGCCATCAAGGTCCGCTGCAAGGCTTTCGGGGGCCATTCCCCATTGCCGCAACAATACGGCATAGCCGAGGGCTGCGGGGCTGTCGTCATCCATGATGTAGGCGTGGGAAAGCTTCATGCGCAAGGCGTCATAGACGATATTGCCAATGGCGGCGCGATCACCGGATCCGGCGAAGCGATGCGCCAGGCCCCAATCCTTCAGGGCGTCGGCCACTGGCCTGCGGCGTGTCTCGATATCGCTCAGAACTTCTATTGCCCCGGCTAGCCGTCCGCCCAAACGCATGGTCTTCTCCTTGGTGATCCATCAGACCTTGCGTGGTAGCGATGAAATGCCGTTGGGGCAAGCTGCGTTACTGAAGACTACCAAAAAGTGGGGGCAGATTTTCGACAGAAGCAATACGTATCAGGATAACAGCGTATCTTTGTCGGTGTTTAACTCATGTGCCTTTTGCAGCCGACCAGGCCTGAACATCAACAAATCCTAGCCGATCAGCTCGTAGCAGACCTTGGCAGTGCCGCTGCCGACCATGCCGATATCGGCGGCTGCGGCCTTCGAGAGATCCAGCACCCGGCCCTTGATGAACGGACCGCGATCATTGATCCGCACTACGACGGTCTTGCCGTTGTTGCGATTGGTGACTTTGACCTTGGAGCCGAAGGGCAGCCACTTGTGAGCGGCGGTCAATGTGGTGGGGTTCATGCGTTCGCCGGAAGCAGTGCGCGAGTATAGGGCATACCAGGAAGCGCCACCGCAGCCATTTGCTGCAAAGGCCTGGATAGGGCTGAAAGCAACAAAAGAGGTAATAGCTGCTGCGATGAGGACTGACCGACTTAAAGGCACCAAGTTTTCGTTTCCCTTTGCTATTTCTGACATGAAATTTGCGTAGGGAGGCTTAAAGGTGGTCAAAAATGGCAAAAAAGTGCCTTGGTCGATCACGGAATGTTACGTTAAGATATATTTGTGATGATAGGGTGAAATTAACGTTTTGGAAGGAATTTAGAAAAACTGTTTAAAAACAGCCTAAAAACGCAAAAATATTGCGGGCTATGGGAATTTGAATCGATCACGAAATATTTTTCCGTTGTATCGAAAAAATACGCTTCAAATGCTGGAGTGCTCAGTAGAATATGGCAAAATTGGCGCAATTTTTGAGCGAAATGGAGGGGAATTGTGAAATGAAAGTTCAGGTGCTGACTTTCCAGAGCCCCGATGTCCACAGTTGGTGGAGTGAAACCCGGTAATCGGGATAGGCAAAGGCAAAGCCCAGCGCCCGGACCTTGGCATTCCTTACCCGCTTATTCTCACCGTAAAAGGACCGCGCCATCGGCGACAGCTCTGCCGTTTCGAACGCTTGTTCCGGCGGCGGCTCGATCCCCATCAACCTTGCGGCCTCTGCCACCACATCCTGTGGCGGGGCGGGTTCGTGGTCGGTGATATTGAAGATCCCCTGTTCGTTTCGCCCGGCCAGAAACCAGGTGGCTGAGGCAATATCTTCGACGCGGATCCGGTTGAACACCTGATCCTTTTTCACCAGACGCCGGGCGGTGCCTTCGGCCATGTTGACAAGACCATTGCGACCCGGCCCGTAAATGCCTGACAGCCGCAGCGTCGAGAGCGGCACACCTGCTGCAAGTGCGGCGCTCTCCCAGGCCTGTTCTGCCTCCACTCGCTCTTTGGATCGTACCGAGACAGGCTTGCAGACCGTGTCTTCATCCACCCAGGCACCCTGATGGTCGCCATAGACGCCGACGGTCGATAGATAGGCCAGCCATTGCACTTTGGGCATCCATGTCTTCACCTGGCCCTCCGTCAGCCGCAGCAGAGGGTCGCCGTCGCTGCCTGGAGCAATCGACTGGACGACATGGGTGGCGCAGGCCATGGCCTGGATGATCTCGTCTGAAAGACGTTGGCCGTCAAAAACCAGTGGTTCGATGCCGAGATCGCTCAAAGCCTTGGCCTTTGCCGGTGAGCGCGTCGTGCCACTGACGGGAATGCACTGCTGGATAAAATGCTGGCCAATCGCCTTGCCGGAATATCCAGCACCGAAAATCATCAGTCTCATGGGGTCACTCCGGCTGCTATCCATTCCGCCCTGACATCGCTATCGGGCTCATTCACTCTATAATGTGCGAGAGCGCCAAAGGCTTGCGGCTCCATCAGGCGCGACAATGCCCAGACCGCCATGCCGCGCACATCCGGTGAGGGATCGGCGAGCAGGTCCAAGCAGGGCGTGATCAGCGTTGACAGTCCCGAATTGCCAGCAGCGATCAGCACATTGCGCACAAACCTGTCACGTCCGATCCGCTTGACCGGCGAACCGCTGAAATGGCTGCGGAAGCCAGGATCGTCAAGGGTCAGGAAGAAGGCGATGTCCGGTGCCGTCAGGTCTTCTCGGGCCTGAAGCTTGATCTCGCGCGCTTGCGCCGCGAACTTGTTCCAGGGACAGGCGGCCAGACAATCGTCGCAGCCATAGATCCGGTTGCCGAAAGCCGGGCGCAGATCGCGATCGATCACGCCCTTATGCTCAATGGTCAGATAGGAAATGCAGCGGCGGGCATCGATCTGGTAGGGAGCAGGGAAGGCCGATGTCGGGCACGCGTCGAGACAGGCGCGGCAGGAGCCGCAATGGTCGCGCTCCGCTGCGTCCAGTTCCAGCTCGGCGGTGGTGAACAGACTGCCGAGAAACAGCCAGGAGCCGTATTCGCGGCTAACCAGATTGGTATGCTTGCCCTGCCAGCCAAGCCCGGCAGCAGCGGCCAGCGGCTTTTCCATGACAGGCGCTGTATCGACAAAGACTTTTACATCCTCACCGGCCCGGGCGGCAAAGCGGGTGGCGATGTCCTTCAGCTTGCCCTTGATGATGTCGTGATAATCACGGTTGCGGGCGTAGACGGAAATCGCCGCCTTGTCGGGCTGCGCCTGTAGAGAGCGCGGATCGGTCTCAGGGCCGTAATTCAGGCCGAACATCACGATGGAGCGGACCTGCGGCCACAGCACTTTCGGATCGCCGCGCCGCTCGCGCGTCTCCTCCATCCAGGCCATGGTACCGTGATAGCCAGCGTCCACGAACTCCATCAGCCGGGCAGGGGCCTGGGGAATGCTCTCCGGCCCGGTGATCCGACAGAGATCAAAACCCTTGTCCGCCGCTTCCTGGCGGATGAAGGCGGAAAGCTTTGCAGCCCGCGCCATGGCCTTTTCCGCCGTCCGCTCAGGGCTGCTTTCCTTGATCATGGTTTTTTCCGTCAGAAATCCAGATCCGCATAGTGGGAAACAGGGGTGAGGCCGCGCACCCGTTCGGCCAGCAGCGGTCGGAACGACGGGCGTGATTTCAGCCGCTGATACCAGTCCTTGGCAATCGGTGACTCCGCCCAGTCGATCTCGCCAAGGTAATCCAGCACCGATATCGCCGCACCGGCAGCAAGATCGCCATAGCTCAGCCGGTCACCCGCCAGCCACGTGCGCGAGCCAGCCAGCCAGCTCAGATATTTCATGTGCTGGCGAATATTGCCACGGGCGGTGCGTAGCACCTTGGAATCCGGTGCGCCGCCGCCGAGACCGTTGGGGATCTGCAATTTGAACACCCGCTCACGGGCCAGTGGCCGGGTGACGTCCTGTTCCATCTTTTGCAGGAACCAGTCCACCAGCCGGCGGATTTCGGCGCGCTGGAAGGGGTCTTCGGCCAAGAGCCGGCGGTCCCTCTTCAACACGCCATGGGTTTCGTCCAGGAATTCCGAGATGACCGTGCAGCCACAGAGCGTGCGCATATTGTCATCGACATAGACGGGCAGGGTGCCAGCGGGATTGAGCGTGAGAAATTCCCGGCGCTTTTCCCAGGTCTGTTCTTCGACCAGATCTGCCTGAAAACCGTATTCCGACAGGATCAATCGGACAAAGCGGGACGTGGTTGACATCGGATGGTGATACAAAGTGGGCATTGATGGGGCACTGTTCCGGTTGGGGGCGATGATCGGGGCTGTCTGGTTTCTCTTGGCTGGCCATTCCATCTGGCCATAACATCTGGCCAGGGGGCCAACCTTGCGTCTATAGGAATTTCATTCCGTCATACAAGCGAATCGCTTTCCTTGTCACGCCTATCAAAGGACAATCCATGGAAGATCAATCGATCGTCAGCGCCCTTCTTCTCGGTCTTATCGAGGGCCTTACGGAATTCATCCCGGTGTCTTCGACGGCGCATGTGCTGTTGGCCGGCCATTTTCTCGGCTTCAAATCGCCCGGAAACACCTTTGCAGTGCTGATTCAGCTCGGTGCCATTCTTGCTATTTTGGCTGTCTATATCCAGAAATTGCTGGGGATTGCGCTGTCTTTGCCCAGCAATCCCAAAAGCCGCCATTTCGTTCTGGCCGTGCTGGTGGCTTTCCTGCCCGCGGCCATCATTGGCGCGCTGGCCCACGACTTCATCAAGGCCGTGCTGTTTGAAACCCCGATGCTGATCTGCGTGATGCTGATCCTGGGCGGGGTGATTCTCCTGTGGGTTGACCGGATGACCTTCAAGCCCCGCTATACCGACGTGATGGATTATCCGCTGTCACTGGCTCTGAAGATCGGCCTGTTCCAGTGCCTGGCGATGATTCCCGGCACATCGCGTTCGGGCGCAACCATTGTTGGCTCGCTGCTGATGGGCACAGACAAGCGTTCGGCCGCCGAATTTTCGTTTTTCCTGGCGATGCCGACCATGTTGGGGGCCTTCGTGCTGGATCTCTACAAGAACCGCAATGCGCTCAGCATGGATGACGGCCTGCTGATCGGCGTCGGCTTCCTTGCGGCGTTCATTTCGGCGCTGTTCGTGGTGCGTGGACTGCTCGATTTCGTCTCCCGCCGCGGCTATGCACCCTTTGCCTGGTGGCGGATTGCCGTCGGCGTCGTGGGCCTGATTGGCCTTCTGGTCTGGGGGTAAGACAAACCCAAGGGGCTTTGTTTTGAGGGCCCTGCCCATCCTGTGGCGCGTCGTCAAACGATTGGCGGCGTGACGCACACGAATTCCTACAGCGCCGCGTGTTTTATGAACGCACGGCGCTGTAGTGTTTTTCAGAGAAAAATGGAAACGCGCTTCCGGAAACGTAAACGAGAGAAACTATCTCTTTGTTTTACGCATACCCTGATGGAAAACCGCTTTTTACGGTTCCCGGAAAGGGTCTATGACGGTGAACAGGATGCCCCGCAGGTCTCAGCGGGCAATCGAGCCCGTGCTGCAAGGGTCAACACCGTAGGCGGGTGCGCAATTGCCCTTACGAGCTGCGACCGTCGAGGGAGCGACGAAGGAACCTGCGATGACAACCAATGCCGCACACGCAAAAAACAGTGCGATAGATTTGCCCATGAAATCAGTACCTCAGAAGAATGTGAAATGGCGGGTGCGAAGAACGCTGGCCCCATGCATTGATCCGTCTTTACGCATGGCCCACCTCAACATCAATAGCGGAATGTGCTGAATTGGCAGTTAATGAAACTAATTAATTTCTGCGTCTTTTGTGCAACGCCGACACAAAGCCAAAGCCATTCTGGAGACAGAGTTTGTCGTCCCTTGAAAGCTGGATTCAGCTTCCCCCTGACCAACTCTAACCCGCCGTTCATGCGCCGGATGGAGCGCATGAACAATTCCCAAGAGTGATTCTCAATCCGATGCCGATCAGGCTGCCTTGCCGGAGCGGCTATATTGCCCATGCGGACGGAAATGGATGAGATAGGAGGGAAGCACGGCGGCAACAGCTGTCGGCGTAATACCAAGGCCTGTGAGCGTCCGGCCTTCCTTCTTGGCGGCCTCGGAGACGACGTTGTCGCTTTTCAGCAGCGTCAGCTGGTCGTTGGTCAGCGGCGGCGTGATCAGCGGAATAGCCGAGGCGACGGAGGCAAGCAGCGAAGCGATACCGAAGGGCAGCGACACCAGCGGATTAGTGCGGTCGATAACCCGCAGCATTTCCTCAAGACATTGCCGGAAGGTCAGAACTTCCGGTCCGCCCAGCTCAAAGAGACCGGCTGCCACCTTGCCGTCGACGGCTTTGGCCACGGCTTCGGCCACGTCTTCGACGAAGACCGGCTGGAATTTCGTCTTGCCGCCGCCGATCAAGGGTAGGACGGGCGACAGGCGGGCCATTGCGGCAAACTTGTTGAAGAAGCTGTCCTCAGGGCCGAAAACGATGGATGGCCGAAGGATGACCGCGCCCGGCGCGACCTGGCGGATGGCATCTTCGCCACGGCCCTTGCTGGCTGCGTAGCTGGAGGCGGATTTCGCATCGGCGCCGATGGCCGAGATATGCACCAGCCTGGCACCTGCAGCGGTTGCTGCTTCGGCCACGGCACGGGCGCCAAAATCCTGTACGGCATCGAACTTGTTGCGGCCTGATTCTAGCAGGATGCCAACGCAATTGACGACAACTGACGCGCCTTCAACGGCCTTTGCGACGCTGTCGCGGTAGCGCAGATTGGCCTGGGACAGCGAAATCTGTCCGACATTGCCGAATGGCAGCACGAAACCCGCCAGATCGGGGCGGCGGACGGCGACGCGCACCCGGTAACCGCGCTGGGCCAGCACCCGCACCACATGCCTGCCCACGAATCCGGAGCCTCCGAAAACGGTAACGAGCGGCGGAAGATTTGCGAACGTCATAGAGTGCTCCTGCGGATCGGAATATCAGACCAATTCATCTGCTGTCTCATATCGCTAATGCGCAGCGAGGTGAAGCAGAATCATGCTGTCCCATGTCTTGGACAAGAGTTAATGTCTGGGACCAGAGTTAATGGAACCGCTTTGAAACTGGGATCAAAGGTTACCTTCGACCAAGACAATCTCGCCGTCGGCGACTTCCTGGCGGATCTTGACGGCGGCCTGATATTCCGGCGAGTGATAGCAATCATAAGCGGCCTGAAAGGACGGAAACTCGATGACCACGTTGCGGGCCCGGCTTTGGCCTTCCACGGCCTCCGTCTTGCCGCCACGGGCCAGAAAGACAGCACCGAAACGCTCAAAAGCCGGCTTTGCCGTCGAGACGTAATCCTTGTAGCGTTCCGCATCACGCACATCGACGCGCGCGATCCAATATCCCTTTGCCATCAAATCACCTCTTTCGGTTTCTCTTTGGTGATCGGCGAATTTTGCGGCAAGGTCAAGCCGCCAGTATGGGCGGCCAATGGGCGGCCAATGGGCGGGTAGAATGGAAAGGGCGCTTATGCGATGTCTTGGGGCCTTGGCTTTGGCCGCAAGAATGAGGCATTGTCAAATCCAGCGCGACAGCCAGCCCGTCTGGGTCGCCAATCGGAGACGGGGTCAAGGTGGGCAATATCCGCAACCTGATACACAATGAAATGAGCAGGGAGATCAACAGGCTTCCAAAGCTCACGCCGGTCCTGTTGTTTTTCCTATTGTCCGTTCCTTTGCTGCCGGTCCCCTTTACCACCGTCTCGCTGATGGAAGGCAGTGCAGTCGCGGCCTCCGCGCCGGCTGCCAGCCATGGCGCGCTTGCCAAGCCCTGCGCTCCCTCGGTCTATGACGCGTTGCGCGACACGCCGCTTGAGGCCGAAAGCGTCTTGCGTCTGGCTTGCAAGGTTGACCTGACCCATGACGATCTGGTGATGCAAAACCTGGAATTGCTGGGGGCAGATTCCAGCGGTGTCAGTATCGATTGCCATGGCGGTGTTATCGGCCTGCCAGGAAGCGTGCCGAAGGGCGCGCCGCCCACCATCCGCATTGCCTCGCTGCGCAAGGATGATGGCAGTTGGAGCGTTCCGCACGACATCGTGATCCGCAATTGCAAGATCTACGGTTCCATCCACATCATGGGGCTTGGTGCCAATGGCGAGGCGGAACTGGTGCGGCAATCCTCGCTCAATCGCAATCATACGGAATATGCCCAGTCGGTCGCACCGTCCGGCATCGTGCTGGATAATCTGTCGATTGTCGCCGATGGCCCAATCCCGCTTTATGTCGCGCCCGGTGTCACCCATGTGACCCTCTCGCACTCAATCATCCAGGGGCAGACCAAGGGATCGGCGATCTATCTCGACGCGGAGACCGCGCATAACACCATTTCAGGCAATAGGTTCGAACTGGCGACGCGAAGCCGCGAAATGATCGCGGTGGACGGATCGGCGCATAATGTCATCGAAGCCAATAGCTTCGCCAATGCGCAGCATGGCGGTATTTTTCTCTATCGCAATTGCGGCGAGGGCGGCACGATTCGTCACCAGACCCCGCAGCATAACCGGATCGCCGATAATAAATTCACCTACCAGGACGCTTTTCGCCCGCGCCCGGCCATCTGGCTGAATGCTCGGGAGGCCTGGCGCAATCTCTATTGCTACCAGGACCCGCCGGCCCCTTTCGGTAGCGGTGCCGACAACCACAGCTTTGCGGATTTCAACACCGTCAGTGGCAACCAGATCATTGGTGGAGACGCCGACCTGATCCGCGACAATGGCCAAAACAATGTGTTGAGCGGCAATGGCATCAAGCCTTGAGGACAGCTCCTCATAGACGTCAGGTGAAAGCGGCCTGCATTTCGGCGAGAATGACCTGGGTTGCGGCTCTTGGATCGTCTGCCTTGACGATCGGGCGGCCGACAACCAGATGGCTGGAGCCAGCATGGATGGCGTCTGCTGGCGTCATCACCCGTTTCTGGTCACCGGCATCACTGCCCGCGGGGCGGATGCCGGGCGTGACAATGGCCATGTCGGAGCCGAGAATGGCGCGCACAGCCTGGGCTTCCTGCGCCGAGCATACGATACCGCCCATGCCTTTTTCTTTTGCCTGGGCGGCCCGCTTCAAAACCAGCGACCGGGCATCGCCTTGATAACCGGCATCATTGAGATCCTGGTTATCCATCGAGGTTAAGACGGTCACGCCAAGCAGGCAGAGACCCGATCCCTGGGCTGCTTCCACGGCTGCTTGCATGGCTTTCGGATAGGCATGCAGCGTCAGCATGGTCATGCCCATCCTGACGATATTCTCCACCGCCGAGGCGACGGTATTGTCGATATCGAGCAGTTTCATATCCAGGAAGACCTTCTTGCCGCTTTGGGCGAGGTCTCGGGCAAATTCCAGCCCGCCTGCAAAAGCCAGTTGATAGCCGATCTTGTAGAAAGTCACGTCTTCGGCCAGCGTCGAGACCAGTTTTTCCGCCTCAGTGACGGTGGCGACGTCAAGCCCCACGATCAAACGATTGCGCGCATCCATCAACGATCTCCCTGCCAGATTTCCATGGCGGTCCAGTCGCATGTGACGGTCAGATCCGCAAGAGTGAAGCAGAAGAGATTGCCGCCGCCCGGCGGCTGATCGCCGCTTCGGCGGATCGGCTGGCCTTGCAGATGGCATTTCAGCAGGGTTCCGACGCCGCCATGACCGATGAAGGCGATGGGAACAGTCGGATCGTGCTGGCCAAGAACATCCTGGATCGCCCCGACGATCCGGGATTGCGCATCGATGGCCCGCTCCCAGCCGCAAAAACTCTCCTCAGGATGGGCAAAAAACCAGTCCGCTGCCTTTTCAAATTCCGGCGGGGTCAGAAAGCCAGTCGCGAAACGGTCGTTTTCATGCATGGTCTCGATCTGTTCGACATCAATATTGGCCGGGCCCGCCAGGATCGCCGCTGTTTCCACAGCCTTGGTCTCGGTGCTGCTGACGATGCGGCCAAGCTGGCGCACCCACGCGGCTGTCGCCGTCCTGCGGGTCCGCTCCTGCCCCAGGTCAGACAGTCCCCATTGAGGCACCGGCACGTCGGGGTCGATCCGGACCTGCGGATGGGTGATGTAGACGGCGAACATGTCTTGGTTCTCTTCAGCGGCGGCGATAGATCCACAGCTGGGCTGGCGGGATATTGCGGACCACGAAATCGAAATGCTGGATGAAATAGCTGCCGCCCTTGGCGATGATCGGCGACATCGGCCCGTAGGAAATCTGCATGAAGGGTCGTCCATGCGGCATCCGGTCCAGCAAGTCCTCCAGCAGCCGGATGCGTTCCTGCATCGGGAAGTTCAAAAGTGGCATGGCGGAAATCACGCAGTCGAACGACAGGCCGGACAGCGGGCCCAGCGTCTTTTCCAGGTTGAAGGCGTCACCATGGACGAAATTCACGCCCGGGATCGTCTCGGTCAGGTGCCGGTGGAAGTCGGCGGAATATTCGACCGAAACCAGCTTCTCTGGCTTGATGCCGCGCGCCAGGATCGCCTTGGTGATCACGCCCGTTCCAGGCCCCAGTTCCAGCACTGGCAGTCCGCTTTCCGGCGTAATGATGCTGGCCATGCGCCGGGCGGTAATGGTGGAGGTCGGCACGATGGCGCCTACCAGCTTCGGCCCTTGCATCATGCCCTTGAAGAAACGGATTTCCTCATCGAACTTCTTTTCCAGCCGCTGCTTCAGGTTGAGCTTCATTCGCCGTCATCTCCCAAAAAGATATGCTGCGCCGATCATGGGCGCATAATCGGCATGTTGATGCGATTTGTCGCGAAAACAAGACAAAATGGCGCGCATGTGAAAATTTTGTGTCTCACCCAAGTCGGAGGGTGTTGCAAAAGACGCAATTCAGCCAGCGCTTTCCGGTTCAGGTAAAACAGAAACGCCGCCCCGGCTTGCGCACGAGACGGCGTTATTGATTGATGGCAGAGACGGATGGTCTAAACGCGCATCGGCATCAGCACGTAAAGCGCATCGTCACCGGCGGTATCGCGGATCAGGGTCGGCGATCCGGCATCGGCCAGGAGGAAAATCGCTTCTTCGCCGGACAGTTGCGCGGTGATGTCGAGCAGATATTTGGCGTTGAAGCCGATTTCCATCGCGTCGCTCTCGTAGCCGACAGCGACTTCCTCGGTGGCGCTGCCCGAATCCGGGTTGTTGACCGTCAGCATCAGATGGCCGTCGCCGATAGCGAGCTTCACCGCCCGGCCACGTTCCGACGAAATGGTGGAAACACGGTCAACGGCGCGGGCGAAGGTCTGGCAATCGACCCGCATTTCCTTGTCATTGGCCTGGGGGATGACCCGCTGATAATCGGGGAAGGTGCCGTCGATCAGCTTGGAGGTCATGACGATCTCGCCGATATTGAAGCGGATCTTGGCGTCGGACACTTCGAGCGCCACGATCAGATCGGGATTATCGACCAATTTCTGCAACTCGCCAACCGTCTTGCGCGGAATGATGATACCAGGCATGCCTTCCGAACCGGACGGCGCTTCCACGTCGGCGCGGGCCAGGCGGTGGCCATCGGTGGCGACGGCGCGCAGCTTCAACTTGCCATCGGCTTCAATCGTGTGGAGGTAAATGCCGTTCAGGTAATAACGAGTTTCTTCCGTCGAGATCGCAAATTGGGTGCGATCAATCAGCATTTTCAGGTCCGAGGCCTTCAGCTTGAAGGAATGGCTGAAGCTGCCGGTGGTCAGATCAGGGAAATCCTGCTCCGGCAGGCATTGCAACGAGAATTTCGACCGACCGGAGGCGACCGTCATGCTGGCACCATCCGGATTGGTCGAGAGCAGCACCTCAGCGCCGTCAGACAATTTGCGGACGATTTCATACAGCAGATGCGCGGGAACCGTGGTCGCGCCGGCCTGCTCGATATTGGCCGGCGTCGCTTCTGTCACTTCCAGGTCGAGGTCGGTGGCCTTCATCGACAGGCTCTGGCCTTCGGCACGCAGCAGCACGTTGGACAGGATCGGAATGGTATTGCGCCGTTCGACCACCCGGTGAACATGGTTCAGGGACTTCAGAAGATTGGACCGTTCAAGAGTAATACGCATCGACGCTGCCACTTTCGACCTGTGCGATCCGGCATTCGGGATCGGCTTGCCTTGATCCGGGCGACGATGCCCGGCTTTATTCGGACGGGCAAAATGGCAGCAAAGACGATCAAAATGCAAGGGCCTGCCGTCTTTTGGCACGCC
Organism: Agrobacterium vitis; assembly: GCF_013426735.1. Taxonomy (NCBI): domain Bacteria; kingdom Pseudomonadati; phylum Pseudomonadota; class Alphaproteobacteria; order Hyphomicrobiales; family Rhizobiaceae; genus Gillisella; species Gillisella vitis. The sequence goes on along the minus strand of NZ_AP023272.1, from coordinate 79,135 downwards.
TTCACCGAGGCTTTCCACCACAGATCACGCTCCTTGGCGTGCAGGGACGCTTGCGGGGGCGGCCTGCCTCGCCCATAACAAGGGTTAGGCCATGCGTGTCATGCGTCTGAGTGGACTGGTTCGGCCAAGGGCTGTCCGAATGAAGCGAGAATGGGATGAGTGCCGTGGCAGAGATTGTGAACACGCCGGATGACGGGCAGAAAAGTTTCCGGCTGCATGATCGCCCGGTCACGGCCCGGCCAATCGAGCCGGCGCTCTATCTGGTGGCCACCCCGATCGGCAATCTCTCCGACATCACTTTGCGGGCTCTGGAAGTGCTGGCCGGAGCCGATGTTCTGGCCTGCGAAGATACCCGCGTCACCCGTGTGCTTCTGGACCGCTATGGCATCACCACCCGTCCCTATGCCTATCACGAATATAATGCCGAAGAGGTCGGACCGAAGCTGATCGAGGCGCTGGCCTCAGGTAAATCCGTGGCGCTGGTTTCCGATGCGGGGACGCCGTTGGTGTCCGATCCGGGGTATCGGCTGGCGAAGCTTGCCATCGAGGCGGGGCTGCGGGTCGTGCCATTGCCGGGGCCGTCGGCGCCGCTTGCCGCCCTGGTCGGCTCCGGCCTGCCCAATGATGCCTTCCTGTTTGCGGGTTTCCTACCCACCAAGGACAAGGCCCGCCGCGACCGGCTGGCGCAATGGGCGGCAACACCGGCAACGTTGATCTTCTTTGAATCGCCGCATCGGATTGGCGCGACCCTTGCCGCGGCAGCCGAGGTGTTGGGCGCGGAGCGCAGCGCCTGCGTCTGCCGTGAACTGACCAAGACATTCGAGGAATTCCGGCGCGGCACTCTGGCAGAATTATCCGACTGGTATGATGACGAGCGCCAGGTCAAGGGCGAGATCGTGCTGGTGGTCGGGCCGCCGCTGCCCTCCGGTCCCCCGGATGCCGCCGATGTGGACCGGTTGCTGGTACAGCTCGCGCAAACCCTGCCGACGGCGGGGGCGGCTACTGAGGCCGCCCGCCAGACCGGCCTGCCGCGCAAGGATCTCTACCAACGCCTGCTGGAGTTGAAAGCCGGGTGAGGGCTGACGAAAAAAAGCTGAGGGAAAAATCCGGCGCAGCGCGCAAGCGGGCCGAGCGGCGTGGCCGTTGGTCGGAATATCTGGCGGCGGCCTATCTTCTATCGAAGGGCTATCGGATCGTCGCCCTGCGTTACAAAACCCGCTCAGGCGAAATCGACCTTATCGTTCGACGCGGCGATCTGGTCGTGCTGGTTGAGGTCAAGGCGCGTGCCACGCAACAATCCGCCGTCGATGCGGTGAGTTTTGAGAGCCAGCGCCGCATTCGCGCTGCCGGAGATCTCTGGCTGTGCCGCCAGCCGGATGCCAGCCGCCTGTCGATCCGCTGCGACATTGTTGCGGTACTGCCCTGGCGTTGGCCGAGACATTTTCCGGGTGCTTTTTGAGGACGAATTACCCCTAAAAATATTGGGTATTTTAGTCGGATTTCAGTTTCGCCGCTAATGTGACGGTGCTGTCATAAAACATTCAAGTCTCTGTCATCTTGGCTCACTAAGGGCATGCTCACCCCAGATTGGCGGAGAGGATCTACCATGTTCAAAAAGCTTTCGATGGCGGCGCTGGCCGTGACCGTATCGACCACATCATCATTTGCCGCAACCAACATCAGCTGGTGGCACGGCATGGGTGGCCGCAACGGCGAAGTCATCAATGAATTGTCGCAGAAGTTCAACGCTGCCCAAGGCGAATGCGTGCTGACACCTGTGTCGAAGGGCTCTTACGAAGAAGCTCTGGCCGCTGGTATCGCTGCTTTCCGCTCGCACGATCAGCCCAACATTCTGCAGGTGTTTGATGCCGGTTCTGCGACGATAATCAACGCCAAGGGTGCGACCATTCCGGCGGAAGATCTGCTGTTGAAGGCTGGTTACAAGTTTGACCGCAGTGCCTTCATCGAAGGTGTGCGTTACTTCTACGCCGATAAGACCGGCAAGTTTGTCGGCATGCCGTTCAACTCCTCGGCGCCAATTCTCTATATCAACACCGAAGCCCTGAAAAAGGCTGGCGTTGAAGCACCGAAGACCTGGGAAGAGTTTGAAGCCATTGCACCAAAGCTGAAGGCTGCCGGTTATATTCCGCTGGTTCAGTCGCAGTTGACCTGGGAATTCACCGAGAACTTCTTCTCGCGCAACAACATCCAGTTCGCCTCCAACAACAATGGTTATGACGGTCTGGCTGGCACCACCATCAATGTCACCGATCCAAACCACGTGATGATGTATGACAAGTTGAAGGCCTGGAAGGACGAAGGTTACTTCGCCTATTACGGCGCAGGCTGGAACGACAACCAGAAGCCTTTTGAAGAGGGCAAGGTTGCGCTCTGGGTCGGCTCTTCCGGCTCGTTCGGCGGCTTGCAGAAGACCGCTTCCATGCCGTTTTCGGCAACCTTCCTGCCCTATTGGGGCTCCATCAAGGGTGCAGGCGTACATAGCTTCATTGGCGGTGCTGCCCTTTATGCCATGTCTGGCAAGACGGAAGCTGAAAATAAGTGCACCGCCGCTTTCTTCAACTTCCTGACTCAGCCTGACATCCAGAAATTCTACCATCAGGCCACCGGTTATGTTGCCATCACCACGGCGGCTTACGAACTGGCCAAGAAGGAAGGCTATTACGAAAAGGCTCCTGTTGCCGAAGTGGGCATCAAGCAGTTGCAGCTTCCCGGCGGCGAGTGGGACAAGGGCTATCGCCTCGGCTTCTACCCGCAGATCCGCTCGGTGATGGAGCGCGAATACAACAAGATCTTCTCAGGTGAAACCACGCCAAAGGCTGCGATGGAAACCATCAAGAAGGAAGCTGACGAAATCCTGGCACGCTTTGCCAAGACCGCAGGCTGAACCCTGACAATTGAGATCTGATCTCTCCCGGAGGCGATCTATCGCCTCCGGGACTTGCTTTGAAAGGTTGCCGCGATGAAGCGCGTTCAGTTCAACTCGCGATTTCTGCCTTATGTCTTTTTGGCTCCGCAATTGTGCATTGTGGCGATCTTCTTCTATTGGCCGGCGGTGCAGGCCATCCAGTCGTCCTTCTATATTGAGGACCCGTTCGGCTTTGGCTCAACCTTCGTAGGGCTGGCCAATTATATCGATATGTTCAACTCGTCTGAATATCGCAAAATCGCGCTGTTTACGCTGTGCTTCAGCGTGGTGGTGACGTTTTTGGTGCTGTCCATCGGAACCGTGCTCGCCGTGAAGGCTGATGCTGTGATCCGCGGACAATCGGCCTACAAGACCCTGCTGATCGTTGTCTACGCCATCGCGCCGCCTGTGGCTGGCCTGATCGGCATGATGTTCTTTGATCAGCACATCGGTCCCTTCGTGAAATTCGTCGCCCTGTTTGGCTGGGACATGAAGGTGGGTCTGAACTATTTTGACACCGCCTTTGCCATGGTGACAATCGCGGTCTGGAACCAGATTCCCTACAATTTCATCTTCATTCTCTCAGGCCTTCAGGGCATTCCGGCCTCGGTGCGCGAAGCCGCCACGCTGGATTGCCGCTCCGGCACGCGCCGGTTCTGGACCGTGACCATGCCGCTTTTGACGCCGACCGCGTTTTTCCTGCTGGTGGTCAACATGACCTATTCGCTGTTCGATACGTTTGGTGTGATCGACGTGATCGTCAAGGATAAGCCCGCCGATAACCCGATCACCTTGGTTTACAAGGTTTATACCGATGGCTTCCGGGGCAATGACATCGGCTCTTCTTCCGCGCAGTCGGTGATCCTGATGGTCGTCGTGCTGGTTTTGACAATGATCCAGTTCCGCTTCATCGAGCGGCGCGTCCATTACGGTTGAGGAGAAGACCATGTATAAAACCAAACTCTTCGACCATGTGATCTTGCTGCTCGGTGTTCTTGTGATGCTCGGCCCGCTGGTTGTGGCCTTCACCACCTCATCGCATACGGCAGCCGAAATCCACCAAAAGGGCCTGATGCTCTCCATGGGCGGACATCTTGGCGAGACCTATAACAAGGTGCTGTTTGCCCAGACCGGCTTTAACGGCAAGGTCACGGGTCTCAGCATGCTGCTCAATTCGCTGATCCTCGGCCTTGGCTTTGCCATCGGCAAAATCGTGCTGTCGATGATGGCAGCCTATGCGATTGTCTATTTCCGCTTCCGCTTTGCCACGCTGGCCTTCTGGATCATCTTCACCACGCTGCTGTTGCCGCTGGAAGTGCGCATTATGCCTTCTTACAAGGTGGCGAGTGATCTGGGGCTTTTGAATTCCTATACCGGTCTGATCCTGCCGCTGCTGGCCTCTGCCACCGGCACTTTCTTTTTCCGGCAATTCTTTAAATCCGTGCCGGAAGAGTTGCTGGAAGCGGCCCGTATCGACGGTGCCGGTCCGTTCAAGTTCCTGATTGATATTTTGATCCCGCTGTCGCGCACGATGATTGCGGCGGTGTTCATCATCATGTTCGTCTACGGCTGGAACCAGTATCTCTGGCCCATGCTAATGACCACGGACGAGAGCTTTTACACGCTGATGCGCGGTATCAAGCAGATCCTTCAGGTCTGGGTGGGCGCACAAATTCCCGATTATAACGAAGCCTTTGCCATGGCCGTGCTCGCTATGCTGCCCCCTGTCATCATCGTGGTGGTGTTCCAGAGCTGGTTCATCAAGGGCCTCACCGAAACCGACAAGTAAAGGACAGTCCAATGGCTTCCATCGATATCAATCAGGTCTCCAAGATCTATGACGGCGGTGTGCGTGCTGTGAACAGCGTGGACATCCAGATCAACGACGGCGAATTCATCGTGCTGGTCGGCCCCTCCGGCTGCGGCAAATCCACGCTTTTGCGCATGGTGGCCGGGCTGGAAAGCATTTCAGAAGGCGTGGTGCGCATTGGTGATCGCGCCGTTAATCAGGTTGAACCGGCAGACCGCGACATCGCCATGGTGTTCCAGAATTACGCGCTCTACCCGCATATGACGGTGCGGCAGAACCTGGCCTATGGCCTGAAAAACCGCAAAACCCCTAAGGACGAGATTGAGGCCCGCGTGGCCGAGGCCGCCCGGATGCTGGAACTGCAACCCTATCTGGACCGCAAGCCCAAGGCACTGTCCGGTGGCCAGCGCCAGCGCGTTGCCATGGGCCGTGCCATCGTGCGCAAGCCCGCCGTTTTCCTGTTCGACGAGCCGCTGTCCAATCTCGATGCCAAGCTGCGCGTCTCCATGCGCGTCGAGATCCGCAAGCTCCAACGCCGGCTTGGCACGACATCGATCTATGTCACGCACGACCAGTTGGAAGCGATGACGCTGGCCGACCGGCTGGTGGTGCTGAACGGTGGCCGGATCGAGCAGATCGGTACGCCGCTTGAAGTTTATCACGCTCCTGCCTCGACCTTTGTCGCCAGCTTCATCGGCTCGCCAGCCATGAACCTGATCACCGGCCGCCTGGACGGCAATCGTCTGTCGCTTTGGCCGGTCAGCTTCACCTTTGAGGGCGAGACCGATTATCGCGGCGAAGTGACGATCGGCCTTCGTGCCGAGGATCTGACAGTGGCAGCCCCTGGCCAGCCCTATGTGCCGTTCCGGGTCGATTATGTGGAAGAATTGGGTGCTGTCCGCCTCGTACATGGTTTTGTCGGCGATCAGGCTCTTTGCGCCTCGCTGCCGGTTTCGACGGTGCTGTCGAACGAGATGCGGCTGGGGGTCGATCCAGAGAAATTCCATTTCTTCGACCGGGAAGGCCGTCGCCTTGCTCTGCCCTTTGCCACCGCACAGATGACCTTCGGGGCTCAGGCTGAGACGGTAGAGGCCTGAAAAGCCGGTCGGCTCACGCCATTGCCAGCGAGAGCCGATTGTCACGTTTCCCTTCACCGCTTTCTTGGGCAAACGCTAAAATGCATGTGACTGGATTAACCCGAATTTGATAGGCTTCCCATAAAATTCGGGGACATCATGGGGGACATCGATGCCAGTCAAGCTTTTGTTTGCAGCCATGGCCGGGGCCGCCATGGCTTTGCCACGGTTTAGAGCGGAAGACACACCACCGCTGGTGGCCGCCAATGCCGATCATTTGAGCCTGCAACCAGCGCCAATCAATCCGGACTGGATTCTTGAGGGCGATCCGCAGGCCCGGCTGGCCAATCACTCGCAAAGCCCTGATGAAGCAAGCTCGACAGCTGTCTGGGATTGCACCGCTGGCAGTTTCCGCTGGTATTTCGGCTGGGATGAGACTGTGGTGATCCAGGAGGGCGAAGTGCATGTGACCGCCCAGGATGGCACCGAGCGGTTGCTGAAGACTGGTGATATCGCCTATTTCAAGGGCGGGACCTGGGCCACCTGGCGCATTGAGACCTATGTGCGCAAGATCGCATTTCTGCGTAAACCTTTTCCGGAGCCAATCGCGACGCTTTACCGGCTTCGAAATGCCCTGCGGAGCGGATCACGCGCGCCGATTTGATTGGGTGAAAATTTGGCCTCTGCCGGACGTTGCGTTCGTGGTCGCCGCGTCCTAAATCTTCCTCCAAATGCAACGCGAGAAAGATTATGGCCCAGATCCGCAATGTCGCCGTCCAAATGGACCATGTATCCTCCATCAATATATCAGGGGATTCCACCTTCGCCATGAGCCTGGAGGCTCAGGCCCGGGGCTATAAGCTGTTCCACTATACACCTGATCGGCTGACCATGCGCGATGGCCGCGTCTATGCGACGGTTGAGCCGATGGAACTGCGCGATGTGAAGGGCGATCACTTCACCCTCGGCAGCCCGGAGCGCGTCGATTTGTCCACCATGGATGTGGTGCTGCTGCGCCAGGACCCGCCTTTCGACATGGCCTATATCACCGCCACGCATATGCTGGAGCGCATTCATCCGAAGACGCTTGTCGTCAACGATCCGGCCTGGGTGCGCAATTCGCCGGAAAAGATCTTCGTCACCGAATATGCCGACCTGATGCCGCCGACGCTGATCACCCGCGACCCGGCGGAAATTGCCGCTTTCCGGGCCGAACAGGGCGATATCATCCTGAAGCCGCTCTACGGCAATGGCGGGGCAGGGGTGTTCCATTCCACCCGCGATGACCGCAATTTCTCCTCCCTGATGGAAATGTTCGGCCAGATGTTCCGCGAGCCCTTCATCGCCCAGGGCTATCTGCCCGCCGTGCGCAAGGGCGACAAGCGGATCATTCTGGTGGATGGCGAGCCCGTCGGCGCGATTAATCGGGTGCCTGCTGAACATGATGCGCGCTCCAATATGCATGCCGGGGGCAAGCCGGAACCGACGGAACTGACGACGCGCGAACGCGAGATCTGCGCCCGGATCGGGCCTGCCCTGCGCGAACGTGGCTTCCTGCTGGTCGGCATCGATGTGATCGGTGATTATATGACCGAGATCAACGTCACTTCGCCAACCGGTATCCGCGAGGTGAAGAATTTCGGCGGCGCCGATATCGCCAGCCTGCTCTGGAACGCTATCGAGAAAAAGCGGTCCTGATCCTTTCTGCGCCCTGCCACGTTGGGTTTGCTAAAACCTTTGGCGTTGCGGGGTGCCGGAAGCGTTCCCCTTTGTTCTGAAAGCGCAACCAAATACAACCATTTTGCCCTCGAAACGGGTCTTTGTTCATTTATTGTTCTTGTCGTCCTTTGTTTTTCATGCAAAACTATGGTTGCAGGAAATTGCAGCGTGCCCGTTAGGCGCTCCGCTCGATGTCTTGATTTAATAAATTGATTTTAAACGCATTTTCTCTTTTTCGTCCGGCGAAATCCATGAAATTGCGTAGGGGCGGATGGATCGCTGCCGGCAAGGGGGCTGGGATATGGTTGCACGGGTGGGAACGGTTGCGTTTCAGGGAATTGATGGTGTGCCTGTCGATGTGCAGGTCATGGTCGCGCCCGGCAAGATCGGCGTGCAGATTGTCGGCCTGCCGGATAAGGCGGTGGCCGAAAGCCGGGAACGGGTTCAGGCGGCTCTGCATGCTTCCGGGCTGGCGCTGCCGCCCAAGCGTGTCACCATCAATCTGGCACCGGCGGATCTGCCCAAGGAAGGCTCGCATTTCGATCTGGCCATTGCCCTTGGTCTGATGGCCGCGCTCGGCGCCATTCCCGCTGATGTGCTGGGCGATTATCTTGTGGTTGGTGAGTTGAACCTAGATGGCACGATTGCCGCCGTGGCGGGCGCGCTACCGGCGGCCATGGCGGCCAATGCGCTTGGCAAAGGGTTGATCTGCCCCGCCGATAGCGGCCCAGAAGCGGCCTGGGCGGGGTCGAACATGGATATTCTCGCCCCCCGCAGTCTTATTGCGCTGGCCAATCATTTTCGTGGCACCCAGGTTCTGACGCGCCCGAATCCGGCCAGCCGGGCGCTGCCGGGCAATCTGCCCGACCTTGCCGATATTCGTGGTCAGGAAAGCGCCAAGCGGGCGTTGGAAGTGGCCGCGGCGGGAGGCCACAACCTGCTGATGGTCGGCCCGCCGGGATCGGGAAAATCCATGTTGGCGGCTAGGTTGCCATCCATCCTGCCGGTCCTGTCTGCACCGGAGCTTCTGGATGTGTCGATGATCCATTCCATCGCCGGGCAATTGGCCGGTGGAAAATTGTCAGACCGCAGACCATTTCGCACGCCGCATCATTCCGCCACCATGGCGGCGCTGGTCGGCGGCGGGTTGCGCGCCCGGCCGGGCGAGGCCTCGCTTGCCCATAACGGTGTGTTGTTTCTCGATGAGTTTCCGGAATTTTCGCCGCAGGTGCTGGATGCCTTGCGCCAGCCGCTGGAAAGCGGCGAATGCGTCATCGCTCGCGCCAATCATCGCGTCACCTATCCGGCCAGCTTCCAGTTGATTGCCGCGATGAACCCTTGCCGTTGCGGCATGGCGGGTGAGCCGGGCCATACCTGCGCACGCGGCATTCGCTGCCTGACCGAATATCAGGGCCGGATTTCCGGTCCGCTGTTGGACCGGATCGACATTCGCATCGATGTCCCCGCCGTCTCGGCCATGGACCTGATCAAGCCGATGGCCGCGGAAAAAAGCGCCGATGTCGCCCGCCGGGTCGCCGTCGCCCGACAGCGGCAAACGGAACGGTTTATCGAGGCGGGCGTACCTGAAATCCGCATGAATGCCCGGTGCTCGACAGCGCTGATCGAAAAGCTGGCCGCGCCGGATGCTGCCGGCTTGCAATTATTGCGGGACGCCGCGGAGAAGTTCAAATTCTCGGCCCGCGCCTATCACCGGGTGTTGAAAGTGGCGAGAACATTGGCCGATCTGGATGGCTCGGAGGCACTTGGCAGGATTCATCTGGCCGAGGCAATTTCCTACCGCATTCCCTCGGAACGCCTGACGGCTGCTGCATAACGAAACAGGACTGCACCTGCTGCTGTAGCCCTCAAACTGCTAACAAAGGCTGCATTTATCCTCGACGTCATGCTGGGCCTTGTGCCGAGTATCTAAGTGCGTCAATTTAAATAACAATGTCTACCGCTTATTCAGCCACAACACATCCTCGGGACAAGCCCGAGGATGACGAAATGCCGAGATCGAGGTTTGCCAATAAATTGAGGGCTACAAATTCCGCTGTAGCCCTCGTCTTCATTGTTCGATGCTCGCCAATCGCCAATCGCCAATCGCCAATCGCCAATCGCCAATCGCCAATCGTTTGGATAAGCGCATTGAATGCGATTATTCGCCAAGCCCGGCAAACAGTGCCGTCGAGAGATAGCGTTCGGCAAAGGAGGGGATGATCACCACGATGGTCTTTCCAGCGTTTTCGGGGCGCTGACCGACCTTGATGGCGGCGGTGAGGGCGGCACCCGATGAAATGCCAACCGGCACGCCTTCCAGCCGGGCGACCAGCCGGGCCAGTTCAAACGCTTCGTCATTGGTGACGGTGACGACTTCGTCGTAGATCCCGGTATCGAGGATCTTCGGGGCGAAACCGGCACCGATGCCCTGGATCTTGTGGGGGCCGGGATTGCCGCCCGACAGAACCGGGCTGTCGGCGGGTTCCACGGCGATCACCTGAACAGACGGCTTCTTGGCTTTCAGCACCTGGCCGGTGCCGGTAATCGTGCCGCCAGTGCCGATGCCGGAAACGAAAATGTCTACTTCGCCATTGGTGTCGTTCCAGATCTCTTCAGCGGTGGTCTTGCGGTGGATTTCCGGATTGGCCGGGTTTTCAAACTGCTGTGGGATGATCGCGTCGGGAATGGTCGCGGCCAGTTCCTCGGCCTTGGCAATCGCGCCCTTCATGCCCTTGGGCCCTTCGGTCAGCACCAGTTCTGCGCCCAACAGCGCCAGCATCTTGCGACGCTCGATGGACATGGTTTCCGGCATGGTCAGGATCAGGCGATAGCCTTTGGCAGCAGCGGCAAAGGCCAGCGCAATGCCGGTATTGCCGGAGGTTGGCTCGACCAGAACGGTCTTGCCCGGTGTGATCGTTCCTTGCGTCTCCAGGCTCTCGATCATCGCCACACCGATGCGGTCTTTGACGGAGGCAATCGGGTTGAAGAATTCCAGCTTGGCCAGAAGATGAGCCTTGACGCCCTTTTCCTTCGCCAGCTTGTCCAGCCGCACGATGGGCGTATCGCCGATGGTCTCGGTGATCGAACCATAGATGCGGCCTCGGCCAGGCTTCTTTGCTTCAGACATGTTTGGTCCTCCAGAATAACGCGCTTTGCAGCGACAATAGGATCAAATCACCCAAGCGACCAGAACCCTTTGCCTATCGCCGTGGTTCCGGGGAGAAAAAACCCGCTGCAAAGCCAGCGAAAACAAATGTTTATTTCACGCTGCCTTTGTGGCGATATAGGCGGCGGTTCCGGCCAGGATGCTGGCGGCGGCCCGGTTGAGCAGTTTCAATGCCGATGGCTGTTTCAGCAGCAGCCGGGCTTTGGCGGCCAGAAGAATATAGGGAATGAGCACGGCCATCAGCACCACGAATGTCGTGCCGACCAATAGACCGTAATCCGACGGGCCAATGGCCTGAAGCGGAATGAGGGTCGGCACCAGGGCGACGTAGAACAGCATGGTCTTCGGATTGCCGAGCGTCACGAACAGGCCGGACAGGAAGGAGGTCATCACGCCCGCAGTTTTGCGCGCTTCGATATTTTGTGGCAAAAGCCCTGCCGTCCAGAGTTTCCAGGCGATATAGGCCAGGTAGAGCGTGCCTGCGAATTTGATGATCAGGAATGGCGTCACGAACGTCTGGGCAATATAGGCAAGGCCCAGAATAACGGCGGTCAGATAGCAGAGATCCCCCAGGATCAGGCCCAGCCCCATGAAAAAGGTCGGACGAAAACCGGAGCCAAGCGCCCGCGCCACAATCGCCGTCATGCCGGGGCCGGGAATGGCAGCAGCAATGAACAGGGCTCCGGCATAGGCAAGCAGGCTGGCAAGGGTCATAATACGTCTCCATCGATACGCCAGTGCTAATCCGCCCGGCTGCAACTTGCAACGGTGACACGATTGAAATTGCCCGATGTCGGACTTTCTGGTCTTTTGGGGTTTATAGCCTCCTGCCAAGGACACGCCATGCCCACGACGACTTCACTTCTTGCCTTTGCCCTGATCTGCCTCGGAATGGCGCTGACACCCGGCCCGAATATGGTCTATCTCGTCTCACGCTCCATCTGTCAGGGGCCGATGGCCGGGCTGATTTCGCTGGGTGGTGTCGCGCTGGGCTTCCTGATCTATATGCTGATGTCGGTGCTGGGAATTACGGTGTTGCTGATGGCCGTGCCCTATGCCTATGAGGCGCTGAAACTGGCCGGTGCAGCCTATCTCGCTTATCTTGCCTGGCAGGCGGTCAGGCCGGGCGGGCGTTCACCGTTTCAGGTGCGCGACCTGCCGAAGGACCGCCCGAAACGGCTGCTTGCCATGGGCCTCGTGACCAATCTCCTCAATCCGAAGGTGGCCGTTCTCTATCTGTCGCTGCTGCCGCAATTCATCGATCCCGCCAGCGGCAGCGTTTTCATCCAATCGCTGTTGCTCGGCCTCACCCAGATCGCCATCGGCACCACGATCAATGGGATGATCGCGCTGATGGCCGGCTCCATCGCCCTGTTTCTCAGCCGCCGCCCGCTATGGATCATGGTGCAGCGCTGGCTAATGGGGACGGTACTGGCCGTGCTGGCCGTGAGAATGGCGACACAGGCGCAGCGTTAAACGCCCGTCGAGCCAAATCCGCCCGTACCCCGCACCGTATCCGATGTTTCTGTTACCTCAATCACCTGCGCCTGGGTCACCGGCGCAATCACCATCTGGGCGATGCGCATGCCACGAGTGATGGTGAAATCCTCGGGGCCGAGATTGATCAGCAGCACTTTTACTTCGCCGCGATAGTCGCTGTCGATGGTGCCGGGGGTGTTGAGGCAGGTGATGCCGTTTTTAAAGGCAAGGCCGGAGCGGGGGCGGATCTGCGCTTCAAAGCCCTGGGGGATTTCCATAATCAGCCCGGTTGGCACCAGAGCGCGTTTTCCGGGGGCAAGGGTCAGCGGCTCGGCCTCGGTCACGGCTGCGCGCAGGTCCATGCCAGCCGCACCCGCCGTCTCATAGGCGGGCAATTCCAGCCCGTCACCATGGGGTAGACGTTTGAGATGAAGGCGTGGCGCGGACGTATCGTGCATGGAGGTATCCTTTGTTTGCCGGGGTCAATTGCATATTGAACGCCAAAACGCTAGATAACCGGCCAGTTAAAAGGAATTCCTCACATGGCCGAAACGCTCGCAGAGGCGGTCTCCCGCCGCCGCACCTTCGCTATTATCGCTCACCCGGATGCTGGTAAAACCACGCTGACCGAAAAGCTGCTGCTGTTCGGCGGCGCGATCCAGCTGGCCGGTGAGGTGAAAGCCAAGAAAGACCGGATACAGACCCGCTCGGACTGGATGAAGATCGAGCGCGAGCGCGGCATTTCCGTCGTCACCTCGGTGATGACTTTTGAGTATGAAGGCAATGTCTTCAATATTCTCGATACGCCCGGCCATGAAGACTTTGCTGACGACACCTACCGCACGCTGACGGCGGTGGATGCTGCCGTCATGGTCATCGATGCTGCCAAGGGTATCGAGCCGCGCACGCTGAAATTGTTCGAAGTCTGCCGGATGCGCGATATTCCGATCATCACCTTCGTCAACAAGATGGACCGTGAAAGCCGGGATATTTTCGAGGTTCTGGATGAAGTAGAAGAAAAGCTGGCGCTGGACACCGCCCCGATTACCTGGCCGGTCGGTCGGTCGAAAAGCTTCTGCGGCTCCTATAATCTGGTCGATAACACCTTCCGTGGTTCCGACAAGCAGGTCGAGGCTTTGCCGGTCAACAGCCCGAAGAATGTCGCGGAAAACCTGCCGGAAAACGAGCGTCAGACCTTTATCGACGAGCTGGAACTGGCGCAGGAGGCCTGCCGCCCCTTCGACCGCCAGGCCTTTCTGGAAGGCCATATGACGCCTGTGTTCTTCGGCTCGGCGCTCCGAAATTTTGGCGTGCGCGACCTGATCAATGCTCTGGGTGATTTCGCTCCGCCGCCACGCGACCAGATGGCCGATATCCGCAAGGTGCATGCGGCGGAAGACAAGATGACCGCCTTCGTCTTCAAGATCCAGGCCAATATGGACCCCAATCACCGCGACCGCATTGCCTTTGCGCGGATCTGCTCCGGCAAGTTGGAGCGCGGCATGAAGGCGCGGCTGGCGCGCACCGGCAAGCTGATGGGCCTGACAGCACCGCAATTCTTCTTCGCCTCGCAGCGGCAATTGGCCGATACCGCCTTTGCCGGTGACGTGGTGGGTATTCCCAACCACGGCACGCTGCGCATAGGCGATACGCTGACCGAAGGCGAAGCGCTGGTGTTTCAGGGCGTGCCGAACTTTTCGCCGGAAATTCTGCGCCGCGTGCGGCTCGAAGATGCGATGAAGGCCAAGAAGCTGAAGGAAGCCTTACAGCAAATGGCCGAAGAGGGCGTCGTGCAGCTGTTTTCGCCGGAGGACGGTTCGCCCGCCATTGTCGGCGTGGTCGGAGCCTTGCAGCTCGATGTGTTGAAGGAGCGGCTTTCGGGTGAATATACCCTGCCTGTGTCGTTTGAAATGTCGCGCTTTTCCGTCTGCCGCTGGATTTCGTCAGATCAACCCGGCGAACTCGACAAGTTTATGGCGGCGCGGCGCGGCGATATCTGCCGGGATCTGGATGGCGACCCGGTGTTCATGGCGCAGGATGCGTTTTCGCTGCGCTATGAGGCAGAACGTTATCCGGCGATCAAGATGGTGGCGATCAAGGAATATCACGTCGCCAAGGCGGCGTGATTATCGTTGGAGAAGTCTGAGACCGCATCATGATTGAATGATCGTGGTGCGGTCGAACCCTGTTTTACGCCGCTTCGGCGGACTTTTCCCTTGGCATTTCCATCAGATCCGAGAGGAACGTGTCACACCAATGGTTGACATCGTTGACCAGCAGATGGTCCATCATGCCTTTCCAGCGTTGCTGGCGTTCGGCAAGTGGCATATCGAGGGCGCGGGCAATGGCCTGGGCTGTGCCTTCCGTGTCGTATGGATTGACCAGCAAGGCCCCTTTCAACTCGCGGGCCGCTCCGGCGAAACGCGATAGAACCAGAACACCGGGATCATCGGGGTCCTGGGCGGCAACATATTCCTTGGCAACCAGGTTCATGCCATCGCGCATCGGCGTGACAAGCCCGACCTTGGCCAGCCGGTAGAGCCCGGCCAGCACCGGACGGGCCACGGAGCGGGTCATGTAGCGGATCGGCACCCAATCGACCGTGCCCAGCGCGCCATTCACGCGCCCGGCCTGTTCGGCCACGGTGCGCTGCATCGCCTCATATTCCGGCACTTCAGAGCGGGATTTCGGGGTGATCTGTAAATAGGTGACTTTGCCCTGATAGTTCGGATTGGCATTGATGAAATGCTCATAGGCATCCAGCCGCTGGGTCAGGCCCTTGGAATAATCCAGCCGATCGACGCCGATTACCAGTGCCTTGCCTTCGATGCTTTGCGCAGCACGCTTCACCATCACGTTACGCACCGCCCTGCGGGCGTAGGCGGCAAAGGCCGCCGTCTCGATACCAATCGGATAGTGGCCCGCCTTGAACGTCCGATCATGGGATTTGATCTTGTTGCCGGAGATCGCCTCGCCGATGCCTTCGCGCACCAGGGCTCCGACGAAATTGGCATGGTCGAAATCAGTCTGGAAGCCGACCAGATCGTAATGGGCCAGGCTTTCAATCAGCGTTTCATAGACCGGCATGGCAAACAGCACATCGGCGGGCGGCAGCGGGATGTGCAGGAAGAAACCGATCCGGTTCTTCACGCCCATCTGCCGCAATTCCTTGGCCAGCGGGATCAGGTGATAATCCTGGACCCAGATCGTATCGTCAGGCTTCAGCAGCGGCACGAGCCGCTCGGCGAAAAACCGGTTAACCCGGAAATAGCCGGTCATATCCTTGCGGGCATAGTCGGTCAGGTCGAGGCGGTAGTGAAACGTTGGCCACAACACGCGGTTGGCAAAGCCGTGATAATATTCATCGACATCGCGGTCGGTTAGATCCGTCAGCGCGTAAGTGATCTTGCCATCCTCGATCATCGCAAGCTCACCGGCTTCTTCCTCGCCGCTGGAAACGCCTGACCAGCCCATCCAGATGCCGCCCTTGTCCTCAAGGGCAGCCCGCAACGCGACGGCCAAACCTCCCGCCGGCGCCTTATTGGTCTTGTCGGGTACGGGAACACGGTTGGAAACCACAACAAGTCTGCTCATATCATTATCCTTCTTATCGTTGTCAGCCCCGGAACGTCAGCCCCTGAACGTCAGCTTTGGCGGGCCAATTTGGCGAGTGTGTCACGCAGGAGTTGCGGGCTCGCCAGAGACTGGCTGGCCACGCTTCCTTCGAGATCGCCAACGCGGATCGACAGCCCGCCCAAACGGTTGACGCATTCAAACATCGCCTCGTCGGTCACGTCGTCACCAATGGCGATGGCAACGCGGTCGGTGAAGGGCGGCTCGGCCAGATAGGACTGCAAGGCCCGGCCTTTGTCGGCGCTGTCAGGACGGATTTCAACGACCATCTTGCCGCGTTGCAGCTCATAGCCGGGACCTGCCGCCTGAAAGGCATCCGCCATGGCTTTCTCCACCACGTCGGCGTAGGCGGGCGCCTGGCGATAGTGAACGGCGATGGCGGCACCCTTGTCCTCAACCAACACGCCCGGCCATGCCTGTTCGAGCTTCGGAAGCTCTTCCTTGACAGCCAGAAAAGCCGGGCTCGGCTCACTGCGGATGACGGTGCCTTCAACCGTTCGCCGCTCGGTTCCGTGCAATCCGGCAATCGGGAAATGCTTTGGCGCAAACAGCCGGTCGGCATAGGCCAAGGCCCGCCCCGTTACCAGCGCAAGCGCCCCGCCCATGCGTGATGAAAGCACTTCCAGATCGTCTGCCAGACCAACCGGCACACGGATACCATCCGGGCTCTCGGCAAGATCCAGCAAGGTACCATCAATATCGAGAAACAATGCGTAGCGGTGAGGCTCGGCCTGAAGAAGATCAAACAGCAGCGCTGCTGCGTCTTTTTGTTCGGTTCGCGCTGGCGATCGCTTGATTGCCGATTGCTGGTTTTCCATATCCCGCCTCGTTTCACACGACCTCTTGACGCCGAGATAACGACGGGTGTCCAGTTTGGTTCCCGAAAAATGCAGTTAATTGCGCAATGCAGCATAATGGGCGGGACCGTGACAGGAGCATGGAAAACTGCGATAGATCTGCCCCGCCGCCCACCTTTTCCATCAAAAGGAGCCGAGGTGTTGGAGACTATTGACTTCGACGAGGACGATCATGACCGTTCAAACAAACGATGAAACGCCTCTGCCTCGCATCGCCAATGTCTTGTCGATTGCCGGTTCCGATCCGTCTGGCGGAGCGGGTATTCAGGCGGACCTGAAGGTATTTTCGGCTTTGGGTGTCTATGGCATGGCGACGCTGACGGCGCTGACGGCCCAGAATACCCAAGGGGTGACGGCTATCGAATCGCTGGATCCCATGTTCGTCGCAAGACAGGTTGAGACGGTTTTTGCCGATATCCGGGTCGATGCGGTGAAAATCGGCATGCTGGCCAATGCCGATATCGTCGGCGCGGTGGCTGGTGTGCTTTCAAGCCATCCGGCAGTGCCGGTTATCCTTGATCCGGTCATGGTTGCCAAGGGCGGCGCCGCATTGCTGGATGAGAAGGCGATCGGTGCGCTGGTCGGCCAGCTCTTGCCGCGGGTCCGCCTGATTACCCCCAACCTGCCGGAGGCTGCCGCACTTCTGCGTGTGGCCGAGGCCGTGGACCGCGACGGCATGGAGGCACAGGCCAGGGCCTTATTGGGACTGGGTGCCAAGGCGGTGCTTCTGAAGGGTGGGCATTTGCCCGGTAACGAGAGCCCCGATCTGCTGGTCACGCCAACGCTGACCCTGTGGCTGGAAGGCAAAAGGATTGCCACCTCCAACACTCATGGTACCGGTTGCTCGCTGTCCAGCGCGATTGCCGCCGAACTTGCCAAAGCCATGGACCATGGGACGAAGGACAGTGGAAAAGACGATGCTTTGGCAAAAGCGGTCACGGTGGCAAAGGCCTGGCTGGCTGGCGCTGTTCGGTCGGCAGGGCAACTGACTGTTGGTTCCGGCCACGGACCTGTTCATCATTTTTACCAGACATGGCCGAAGTAGCCGACAGAATGTTATTCCGTCTCTGACCCTGGGAGGGCGCCGATGCTGTCGAGCCAGAGGACGGAGGACCGGCGCCAGCTTTGATGTTTTGGCAGCAGGGCTTCCCGTTGGTTGATGCTACCCCAGCGGACACCCCAGGTATCGGCATCCATGCCCTCGCCAGTCGTCAGTACCGGCGCGCCGCAGTCCGGGCAGAAGAACTGATGGCGCACGCGACCGTTGTCGCCGTATTTCACATAGGATTTCGGTGGACTTCCCGTTAGATGCAGCTTGTCGCGCGGGGTTGAAACCGTGACCCGGAATGGTGAACCTGTCAGGCGTTGGCAATCGGTGCAATGGCAAATGCCGACATTCTCAGGGTCGATTTCGGCACGATAGGTCACATTGCCACAATGGCACTGTCCATCAATCTGCATGTTCTGAGCCTCCCTCGATGCATTCTAGGGGACTATAATGCATTAGGCTCAGCTTTCGATCCCCATGGCCTTTTCAAAATCCAGCCAACTGCGGTCCATGGCATAGGCCTTGGTGACATAGGGGATGCCAACATGGCCATAGATCACCGGCCAGAGTTGTTGCTCTGCTGTGTCCTCCTGCACGCCGGCGATCTGTTGCAGATAGAGCACGGAGGCGAGACCGCTGCGGTCTGCACCGCCCTCGCAATGGATAAGGATGGGCTTTGGTGCGGACTTCAGCAGAGCGACCAGTTGCTCAGCCTTGTCGATGGTCAGGCCCTTGGCAGCCGACATGCGAAAATCGATGTGGTCGATACCAAGTTCCCGGGCGGTTGCGACTTCCTGCGCATACCAGGGCGAGGGTGATGATCCGCGCAGATTGACGATGGTCTTGATACCGTAGCGCCCGGCATAATCCTTGATATCGGCGGCGCTCGGTTGGGCGGAGCGGTAGAACTCGCCTGGAATGACCTCGTGGAAATTGCCCGACAGCCGGAGATAGCCAAGATAAGCGCCACAGGACAGCAGACCGGTCAGGCAGGCAAGGGTGGTATAGCGGATGGCTTTCGCCAGCAGGATGGACATGGGCTCACACAGGGATCGGATCAAATAACCATCCACCCTGTAAAAGCTGAACCTGACATCGAACTGAAAGACGCGGCCCACCCACCGCGTCCTATTATCACTATTTCGTCAATACGCAGTGATCAATGATCGGCCTTGATGAAGGTGCCGTTCTTCAATTCGCGCATGGCCTCCATCAGTTCTGCCCGGCTGTTCATGACGATCGGTCCATGCCAGGCCACTGGCTCCTTGATCGGCTTGCCGGTCACCAGCAGGAAGCGGATACCCTTTTCGCCAGCCTGAACGGTGATTTCATCGCCGGTATCAAAGACCACCAGCGTGCGGTTGCCCGAGAGGTCGCGGATATTCAGTTCTTCGCCCTGAAATTCTTTCTCGACTTTGACACCGAACGGCTTGGAGGCATCGCGGAACGAGCCGGAGCCCGCGAAAATATAGGCAAAGGCCGAACGATAGGTATCGACAGGAAAACGCTTGGTCTTGCCGGGTGGAACGGAGATATCGAGATAAACAGGCTCTGCGGCAATGCCATCGACCGGGCCGGATTTGCCCCAGAAATCGCCGCTGATCACCCGCACCGCCGTACCGTCATCATCGACCACGACAGGAATGTCGGCGGATTTGATGTCCTGATAGCGCGGTGCGGTCATCTTCAGCGAGGAGGGCAGGTTGGCCCAGAGCTGGAATCCGTGCATCTTGCCGGAAAAATCGCCCTTCGGCATTTCCTGATGCATGATGCCGCTACCTGCCGTCATCCACTGAAGATCACCGGCGCCTAGCTGGCCCTGATTGCCGAGGCTGTCGCCATGGTCCACCGTTCCGGCCAGAACATAGGTAATGGTTTCAATGCCGCGATGCGGATGCCAGGGAAAGCCACGGATATAATCCTGCGGATCATCATTGCGAAAATCGTCCATCATCAGGAACGGATCAGTCATCGAGGGATCGCCAAAGCCGAAGACGCGGTGCAGCTTGACACCGGCACCTTCCATGGTGGGCGTGGCGCGGCTTTCATGTTTGACGGGGCGAATGGACATCGGTCTGGCTCCTTTCGAGCGGAATATGATTTGCAGCCAATATAAGGCTTTTCAAACGCAGGCGAAGGGCATCAAGCGCAACGCAGTGTTCACAGAAGCGGTTCTTCACGGAAACACCTCCGATCTTCACAAAACACAATGCCGCACTGCAAAATGTGATTACTGCTTTCGTCACGAATCTGACATGAAGAAAGCCGAGCTTTACGCTTCATTATACACCTTCCTTCAAGATTGGCTTTGCCGGGACAAATGAGGACCGGTCTTGCCGGAGCATGAATGCCATGTGTCGTTGGGCAGCCTATCGGGGAGAACCGCTCTTTATCGAGGAGTTGGTATCGTCACCCGCCCATTCGCTGATCGAGCAATCCGTCTGCGCCACCCGCGCCAAGACATCCACCAACGCGGACGGTTTTGGCCTTGCCTGGTATGGCGACCGGCCGGAGCCAGGCCGGTTTCGCGATGTTCTGCCTGCCTGGTCGGACTGTAACCTGAAAAGCATTGCTCGGCAGATCCGCTCGCCGCTGTTTCTGGCGCATGTGCGCGCCGCAACCCATGGTGCCACCCGGCGCGACAATTGCCACCCGTTTGTGTATGGTAACTGGTCTTTCATGCATAACGGCCAGATCGATCATTTCGACCGTATCCGCCGCGCCATGGAAAGCATGCTGGACGACGAATATTTCAACGCCCGCACCGGCTCGACGGATTCTGAGTTGTTGTTCCTGCTAGCCATGCAATTCGGCATGAAACATCGCCCGATTGCGGCGATGGCCGAGGCCATCGGTTTTGCCGAAAGGCTGAGCGCAGAGATCATTGGCACGACCCGGGTGCGTTTCACCGCCGCCTTCTCTGATGGCGAGGCGCTGTATGCGGTGCGCTATTCCACCGACGCCTTTGCCCCGACGCTGTATGCCGGGCCGATGGGGAGCAAGGGCGGGCATTGCCTGGTGTCCGAACCGCTCAACGATGACACGGAAACCTGGGTAGAGATCCCGCCGGGCAGCGCCGTGATCCTCAATGATGCCGGTCTGAACGTCATGGGTTTTGAGCCGGAAATCGGCAACGCGCCTGCTCGGGTGACGGAAATGGCTGGCTAATCTAGAGTCTGTCGGGTTCAGATTGAACCAGACAGACTCTAGATTCTCTTGTTTTCGTTTGTCTTTTTGGGAAAACCGGATTCCACTTTTCCCTGACAAACTCTACGTTTGCCCTGGATGCCAATAGGGCTGCGGCATCATGGTGTGCTGACTTGCTGCCTCACTTCCTCAACGAAGGTCTTCAGCGCACCACGATAGGAATCGCGGCGATAGGCAAGCGAAAGGGGTGCATCGAGGCCGGAGCCGGGCGCAAAACGACGATAGGCGACGCCGGAGGTTTCCAGCCGTGCCATGGACTGCGGAATGATCGACAGGCCAAGGCCCGCCGCCACCAGGCTGAGGGTGGAGACCAGTTTCGGTGCCTCCTGTGCGACATTCGGACTGAAACCGGCGGCCTGACAGGCGGCGATGATCCGGTCATACAGTCCTTGCGCCAGGGGACGGCGATAGAGAACAAAAGTTTCTGCGGCCAGCGCGGCAAGCGCGACGGTATCGCTGTCACGGTTTTGACTGTGCAGGGCCAAAGGATGGGTGTCAGGCAAAGCCAGCACCATGTCTTCAATATCGACGGTCTCTATGCTGAGCGTTGGCCCCGATCCTGGCAAAGCACCGGCGGTGGCGCGGATGAAGGCCGCATCAAGCCTGCCGGCGGACAATTCACCCAGAAGTTCCGTCGTAGAGCCTTCGTCCAACCGCAGTTTCAGCGACGGCGAGGAGAGCCGCATGGCCCGCACGATGCTGGGCACCAGCGGATGAAAGACTGCCGAGGTGGTAAAGCCGATGGCAAGCTCGCCGATTTCGCCGCGCGCCGCCCGTTGTGCGGCCTCAACGGCCATATCCACATCGGCAAGGATCTGTCGGGCGCGGGCGATAAACGCCACCCCCGCCTCGGTCAACGCCATGCCGCGGGGCTGGCGGATAAACAGCGTCACCCCGACCAATGTTTCGAGAGCTTTGATCTGTTGGCTGAGTGGCGGCTGTTGCAGACCAAGTCGCTCCGCCGCCCGGGTCAGATGGCCCTCTTCGGCGACGGTCACGGCATAGCGGAGATGGCGCAGTTCAATCATGCCATAGCTTTAACATATGGAGAGTGGCTTATCCATATATTGGACATCAGGATTTGAGGGGCGTATGGAAGAGAAAAGACGAAGCGGACGATGGTCATGACGAAGACAGTTCAACCGGAGACAGTTCAGGCCGAGACAGGTCGGGTCGAGCCGCCGCTCCATCATCCCGGCATCGCAGAATTGTTTACGGGGTTTCTGGGGCTCGGCCTGATGGGGTTTGGCGGTGTGTTGCCGATGGCGCGGCGGATGATGGTAGAGGACCGGAATTGGCTCTCACCTGGTGAATTCATGGATCTGCTTGGCCTCTGTCAGTTCCTGCCGGGTGGTAATATCATCAACATGTCGGTGGCGGTTGGGTTGAAGTTCCAGGGGTGGAGGGGTGCGCTGGCTGCTGCCTTCGGCCTGATTGCCGCACCGACGGCCATCGTTATCTGCCTCGGTTACATTTACGACCGTTACCGCGACAATCCGCAGGTCGAACACCTGTTTGCGGGTCTGGCGGCGGCGGCGTCTGGCCTGTTGATTTCGCTGGCCTGGAAAGTCCTGCAACCGCTGAAACACAAGCTCTGGGCGCTGGCCATTGTCGCCCTGTGTTTCATTGCCATTGCAGTTTTTCGACTGCCGCTGTTCGCCACCATGCTGGTTCTGGCACCCGTCTCTATTGTTCTGAGCTGGAAAGTGTCGAAATGATTGCCACCCTGATTTCTCTTGCCCTGATTTTCACGGAACTCTCGCTGATCGCCTTTGGTGGTGGCAACGCCATCCTGCCGGAAATGCAGCGCCGGGTGGTGGAGGTCCAGCATTGGATGAGCGCCAGCGAATTCAGCGCGCTGTTTGCGCTGGCCCAGGCCGCTCCCGGACCGAATATGATGGTGGTGCCGCTGGTCGGCTGGCATGTGGCGGGCTTTGCCGGGGTGGTCGTCACCTCCATCGCCAAATTCGGCCCGTCTTCGCTGATCACCGCCGGTGCCGTGACGCTCTGGGAGCGCTTCAAGGACCGGCCCTGGCGGCGGATCGTCCAGGCCGGGCTTGCACCGATGACGGCTGGCCTCGTCACCTCCAGCGCCGCTGTGATCACCAAAGCATCGGCAACCAGCCCCATTCTCATCGGCATTACGGCTGGCTGTGCGGTGCTGACCGCGATGACCAAGGTTCACCCATTGATCGCGCTGGGCAGCGGCGCGCTGATCGGCCTGATCTTTATTTAGAGAGATTTTACGCCGAGCATCCCGGCAATGGTCTGTGCAAGCCGCTCGGCAACGGCATCCTTGTCCATATCCGGCCAGTCCTCGGTGCGATCCTTGTAGATCAGGGTCACCCGGTTTCGGTCGCCGCCCATGATGCCGGTTTGTGGTGAAACGTCGTTGGCGACGATCAGGTCGGCACCTTTACGCTCCAGCTTGGCACGGCCATTGTCCTCTACATTCTGGGTCTCCGCAGCAAAGCCGATAACCAGGGCCGGGCGTTTTTCATGGTGGCCAACCGTCTTCAGAATGTCCGGATTTTCGGTCAGCGTCAGCATGGGCGCGGCATCGCCCGGCTGCTTCTTGATCTTTTGGTCCGATGCCATCTCGACCCGCCAGTCTGCCACCGCTGCGACCATCACGGCGATGTCGGCGGGCAGGTGGGCGAGCACGGCGTCGTGCATGTCCTCAGCTCGCTCTACATGGATCGTTTTGACGCCTGTCGGGTCTGCAAGGCTGACCGGACCTGATACCAGTGTCACCTCGGCACCCAGCCGGGCAAGTGCGCTGGCAATAGCATGGCCCTGCTTGCCGGAGGAGCGGTTGGCGATATAGCGCACGGGATCGATCGGCTCATGGGTCGGGCCGGAGGTGACAATGGCCGTCTTGCCTGCCAACGGCTTGAAGGAGTCGTCAAGACAGGCTTCGACCTTGGCAACGATCTCCAGCGGTTCGGCCATGCGACCAAGACCGGCTTCGCCGCTTTCAGCCATTTCACCGGCCATCGGCCCGATGAACTGGATACCATCGGCCTTGAGTTGCGCGACATTGCGCAGAGTGGCGGGATGCGCCCACATTTTCGTGTTCATCGCCGGTGCGATCAACACGGGCCGGTCGGCGGCAAGCAGCACCGCCGAGGCCAGGTCATCAGCCAGCCCATGCGCCATTTTCGCCATCAGGTCGGCGGTCACGGGGGCAACGAGGATCAGATCGCAATCGCGGGCCAGCCGGATATGGCCGACATCCTGTTCGTCCTCGCGGGAAAACAGGTCGGTATACACATGGGAGGCCGAGAGCGCGCCGACCGCGAGCGGCGTGATGAATTCCTGGGCGGCCCGGGTCATGATCGGGCGCACCGAGGCGCCGCGTTCGCGCAGTCTGCGAATCAGGTCCAGGCTTTTATAGGCAGCAATACCGCCGCTGATGATCAGGAGAATACGCTTATCCGTCAGCGCCATGAAAAGCCTGCCATGAAATTATCGGTGCGAACCGGACACTACTGCATAATTCCTTAAATCGGAATCGATTTAAGGAAAAAATTATGCAGCAGATTTAAAGAGTTACAGCATCCTTTGTGCGTTTTGTAAAATGCACGGCGCTGTAGCGCATAAGCGCCTGAAAGGAGAAACGATAAGATACGGAATCGATCCAATCCCCTATCGGGCTAAGTCTATCGGCACGCAGGCAATCGTTCCCGCCGCGATCTCCTGGTAGGCGAGACCTTCGCCCAGCGTTGCGGCCATGGACTTGATGATCCGGCTGCCGAGGCCAGTGCCCTTCGGGGCAGCGCCAGGACTGATGCCGATGCCGTCATCCTCCACCGTCAACAGCGCATGGCCGGGCTGCGCATGACACAGCCGCACGCGGATTTCGCCGTCCTTGCGGTCGGGATAGGCATATTTGATCGCATTGGTCACCAGTTCGGTGACGATCATGCCGATGGAGACGGCGCGGTCCGCAGTCAGAGAAATCGGCTCGGCATTGACTGTCAGGGTGATCGGCTTGTCAGGATTGGCAAGCGAACCGCCGATTTCCCGCACCAGATTGGCGATATAAATGTCCATATCGACCCGGCTGACATCGTCTGACGTGTAGAGGCTGCGATGCATGCCAGCAATGGCGGTAATGCGAGCCTGGGTCTCTGTCAGCTCGGCCTTGACCTCATCGCTGCGGGCATTGGCGATCTGAAGCCGCAGCAGGCTTGCTACCAATGCCAAGCTGTTGGCGACGCGATGGTTGACTTCGCTGAGCAGCGCTTCCGCCCTTTCCTTGGCAAGGCGGATTTCCTCGTCCGCTTTGACCTTGGCTTCGCGCAGCCGGGCATTTTCGACCGATTGGCGAATGGCGCTTTCCAGCAGCGACAGGAAATCCTCGCTGGTGGTCTTGATGACGTAATCGGAGGCGCCTGCCTTGATCGCGTCGATGGCGATACGGGCTTCGTTGGAACCGGTCACATAGACCACCGGCGTCATGATATGCCGTCCACGCAAATGCGCCAGCACATCGTGACCGGTCATATTGCTGAGATAATGATCGAGAACAATAACGTCGAAGTTTTCAGACGCCAGAAAGCCCAGCGCCCGCTCCAGATCTTCTGCATGGGTGACGGAATGTCCGTTGCGCCCGAGTGCTTTCTGCACCAGTCGCACGATGGCCGGGTCGTCATCGAGATAAAGAATTCGGACATTCATGGGGCGGTCGGCTCGTTACGGAATCTGCATCACGGAAAAGAACAGCCCGAGCTGACGAATGGCATTGGCAAAATTGTCATAATCCACCGGTTTGGTGATGTAGACATTCGCACCAAGATCGTAGCAGCGCTGAATTTCCCGTTGATCATCCGTTGTGGTGAGAATGACGACCGGCAGCCGACGTGTGTGCTGATTGGTCTTAACTTGTTCGAGTATATCGGTGCCCGACATATCCGGCAAGTTAAGATCCAGTAAAATTAGCAGGTAACGATCTGCCGAGGTTTCGCCGGAACGGTCCGTACCCAGGATATAATCCAGCGCGTCGGTGCCATTGGTAAACGGTACGATCTCATTGTTGACCCCGGCCCGGCGAACATTTTTCTCGATCAGGCGTGCATGTCCCTCGTCGTCTTCGACCATGACGATGGTCACTTCCTTGGCCACTGCTTTCATGCTCAGGTCCCTACCAGTTTCGAAAGGTCGCGCGGCAAGCGCAAAATAAATGTCGAGCCGACGCCGATCTTGGAGCGTACGGTAATTTCACCTCCCAGGTTGCGCGTCAATGAGCGCACATGGGCAAGGCCAATGCCTTCACCCACCTGGTTCTGCTGTCCCGAGCGGCGGAAAAGCTCGAAAATCCGTTCATGATCCTGTTCAGCAATGCCGCGGCCATTATCCTCTATTTCCAGTCGAATGAAGTGCCGTCCATCCGAGACCGCCCGTATAGCAAGAACGACCGGGCGATCGGGTGACTTATATTTGATAGCGTTGTCAAAAAGGTTACCGAGAATTTGCTCTAGGGACAACCTGTCGGAGATGATGCTGGCAACGTCGGTTGAAATTTCGGTATGCCCGCCGCTCTCGCTGATCTGGTGGTGGACGCTGGCGGCCGTTGTCTCGATCAGCGGCTTGAGTTCTAGTGTTTCCGGCTTGAGCTGGCGGCGTCCGTCGCGCGAAATTTTCAAGATGGCGTTGATCAGCCCATCCATCTTGCGGGTCGAGGAGCGGATGAAGGAAATCGCTTCCGGCAGGTCCTCGGCGGCGGCAAGCCGCGCATCCTCGATCTGTTGCGGCGTCAAGGGTTGCCCATCCGCCAGAACATAGGTCTTCAATATCTGGAGCGCACTGTCCAGTTCGGCGGTAAAGCCCATGATATTGACGAGGGGTGCGCGCAGGTCGTGGGTGATGATATAGGCGAAGCGCTGGATTTCCTGGTTGGCCTGCATCAAGTCTTCGGTTCGCTCCTGCACACGCTCTTCCAGCCCCGCATTGAGGACCTCCACCTCCTGGCGGGCCTTCAACAGATCGCGCACGTGCTGGATGATGATCAGGATCGCGCCGCCGATCACGATCACGATGGCCACGGCCCCGCCAATGGTAAAGACCTGCAACCAGCCGATGGCCAGGAGCTGACTGGCAATTCCCTGGTCTATCCTGTTGTCGGATTCGTCGCGGACCTCGTCAAGCACGGTGCGGATCTGGTCCATCAGCTGCTTGCCGTAACCGGCCCGGACAAGTTCGTAGGCCTGGCGGATGTCGCCACTGCGGGTCAGTTCGACGGTCCTGGCCAATTCTTCAAGCTTGGCCTTTACCAATTCGCGCAGCTTCTCGACATCCGGGGCATGCTCAGGGCGCGGCTCCAGCAGATGGACGAGACTGTCCATTTCCGTGGTCACATCGCCGATGGCCTGGCTGTATGGGGTCAGGAAAGCGACATCACGGGTAATGAGATAGCCTCTCTGCCCCGTTTCAGCATCGGTCAGCGTCTGCATCAGGTCGGCGCTGGCGCGCCGAATGACCCGCTCCTCGACAACAGTTCCGAAGGTGACGCGAGTCTTGCCGGTCAGCCACAGGGTCGAGCCGATCAGGCTGACCAGGAGAAGGCAGCCCAGGCCAAGCACAAACAGACTGGAGCGGATGAAACCTGCGTTTGTTGCCGACATGCAATCCTACCCGCCATGACCCAGTTGAAACGCAATGAACAGCAGGCAGAGCGCAATCACCCAAAGCGCCAGCCGACCCGAGCGGCTATGCCGCGCCTGCGCCCTGCCGATAGCATCGGTGGTGCTTTCGTCGAACCGCAGTCCATGTTCGCTCATCTGCATCAATTCACTATGGAATTTTTCGGTTTTGGCAGCAATGTCCGGCAGCGCTTCCGCCACCCGCACCGCTGCACGAATGCCGTCCTTCATGTCGGTGACGATGCGTTTTGGACCGAGATTGGCTTTGATCCAGTCCGCGACGACGGGCTCTGATGCCTTCCACATGTTGAACCGTGGATTGAGCATCCGTGAGACACCTTCAACCACCACCATGGTTTTTTGCAGCATCACCAGTTCCGGCCTTGTCTGCATGTCGAACAGTTCGGTGACTTCAAACAGCAGCGTCAGCAACCGCGCCATGGAAATGGTTTCGGCAGGCTGGCCGTGAATGGGCTCGCCGATCGCCCGGATCGCCTGGGCAAAGCTGGCCATATTGTGGTGGGACGGCACATAGCCGGCCTCGAAATGCACTTCCGCTACCCGCATGTAATCGCGAGTGATGAAGCCATAGAGAATTTCCGCCAGAAACCGCCGCTCTTTCTTGCCGAGCCGCCCGCAAATGCCCATGTCCACGGCAACGATCATGCCGGCGGGATCGACGAACAGATTGCCCGGATGCATGTCGGCATGGAAGAAGCCGTCGCGCAACGTATGGCGCAGGAAGGACTGGATCAGCGTATCGGCCAGCGTATCGAGATCGTGACCAGCGGCTTTCAGCGCCTCAACATCGGACATCTTGACGCCGTCGATCCATTCCATGGTGATGACGTCGCGGCCCGTACGTTCCCAATCGACCTGCGGGACCCTGAAACCGGGATCGCTGGCGGTGTTTTCGCCCAGTTCCGACAAAGCAGCGGCCTCGAGCCGCAAGTCCATTTCCACTTTCGTGGTCTGCTCAAGCGTTTTCGTCACCTCGACGGGGCGCAATCTACGGGTCTGCGGCAGCAGCATTTCCTGCAAATGCGACACGAGATACATGACTTCGAGATCGGCGGCGAAACGGCGGCGCACGCCGGGACGGATCACCTTGACGGCAACCTGTTTCACGCCGAAAGGCGTTTCTACCATGCAGGGATGCACCTGGGCGATGGAGGCCGCGGCAATCGGCTCGCCGAAACTGGCGTAAAGCTCCTCGACCGGACGCCCAAGCGACAATTCAATCGATGCCTTGGCCTCACCCGTCGGAAAGAAGGCCATGCGGTCCTGCAATCCGGTCAGGTCATAGGCGAGTTCGGCGCCGACCACATCGGGCCGGGTCGCCAGAAACTGGCCGATCTTGGCGTAGGACGGCCCCAGCCGCTCGACGGCTTGGGACAGGCGGTCGGACCGCAATGTGCCTCGGGCGCGCTTGCGCTCGAAGACCGCGGCGACTTTCTTTGCAAAGCCGACGCTCGGCGGCAGTCCTTCGGACGGCAGCGCCGAGACAACGCCTTCGCGAACGAGAATCCAGCCGACACGGGCCAACCTAAAATAAGCGCTGACTGTGCTCATCAATCGATCTTCAATCCGGCGGTCTTTCGGTCAGGCATTGTTCAGATCTTCCAGCCGGAATGAAGGGCGGCAATGCCGCCGGTATAGTTGGTGAAGGACACCTTGGAAAAGCCCGCCTTGGTGATCATCGCGGCAAAATCCTGCTGATTGGGGAACTTGCGGATCGATTCCACCAGATATTGATAGGGCTCGGCCTCGCCGGTGATCATCTTGCCGAACCGTGGGATCGCCTTGAATGACCATTGATCGTAAAAGCGATCCAGCAGCGGCATCTGCACCTCGGAAAATTCCAGCACCAGAAGGCGCCCGCCGCGTTTCAGCACGCGGTAGGCCTCGCTCAGGGCTACATCGATGCGCGGCACGTTGCGAATGCCGAAGGCGATCGTATAGGCGTCGAATTGATTGGCCTCGAAGGGCAGGGCTTCGGCATTGGCCTCCACGAAGGTGAGATTGTCGGAAAGACCTTTTTTCTGCGCCCGCTCCTGGCCGACGCCCAGCATGGAGCCGTTGATATCGAGCACGGTCGCATGGGCGAGCCTGCGGGAAGCCTCGACGATGCGAAAGGCGATATCGCCCGTGCCGCCAGCCACGTCGAGAACCTTGTAATTGGCATCCCTGCGCGGGTTGAGGGCGGCAATCAGCGCATCCTTCCAGACCCGGTGCATGCCAGCCGACATCACGTCGTTCATGACGTCGTAGCGCTTGGCCACCTTGTGGAATACGTCATTGACAAGGCCTTGCTTTTCGCCTTCCGCCACATCGCGGAAGCCGTAGGAGGTTTCCATGCCACCATCGGCGGAGGTGCGGCTTGCGACCATCGGCTCAACTCCATTCTCTCTAAAACAACATCAGCGACCTTGGCGAAGCCAGGTCCCTTGCACTATGTCTGCGGCATGATTGCAATGGCCCGTCGGAATATTGGCAGGACAATGCCATGGCAGGCCGTCTCGTCCTTAAACCATGATGCCTGCCACTGAAATAGAAACATGGAGCCTTCATGCCAGAATTACCAGAGGTGGAGACCGTAAAACGGGGACTGGCGCCATCCATGGAAGGGCGGCGGCTGACTCGTCTGGAACTGCGGCGGCCGGATCTGCGCTTTCCCTTGCCGATCGATTTTGTGGCGAGGACGCAGGGCCGCCTTATCGTCTCCCTGTCGCGGCGGGCGAAATACCTGCTGATCGATCTCGATGACGGTGTCTCGATCATCTCCCATCTCGGCATGTCCGGCTCCTATCGGATCGAAGCCACAGACGAGACGGGCCTGCCTGGCCAGTTCCATATGGCGCGCTCCCGCGATGAGAAGCATGACCATGTGATCTTTCATTTAAGCGGGCCGGAAGGTAGCTCTCTCAGGGTGATTTATAATGACCCGCGCCGCTTCGGCTTCATGGACATGGTCGAGCGTCGTGACATGGATCGTCATGCCGCCTTTGCCGGGCTGGGACCGGAGCCGGTCGGCAATGCGCTTGATGCCGAGTATCTGGCCTGCCGCTTCAAGGGCAAGGCGCAGCCTTTGAAAACGGCCCTTCTTGATCAGAAGGTGATTGCCGGTCTCGGCAATATCTATGTCTGCGAGGCCTTGTGGCGGGCGCATCTATCGCCGCAGACACCGGCGCGCGCCCTGGTCGATGCGAAAGGAAAGCCCATCACTGCGCTGCAAGATCTGACGCAGGCCATTCGCACGGTCATCGCCGAGGCGATCGAGGCTGGTGGTTCCTCGCTGCGCGATCATATCCAGGCGGACGGTTCGCTTGGCTATTTCCAGCACAGGTTCAATGTCTACGACCGCGAAGGAAAAGCCTGCCGCACGCCCGGCTGCGCAGGCACGATCGAACGCATGACCCAGGCGGGGCGGTCGACCTTCCACTGCCCACAGTGCCAGAGATGATGCGCCGACGTGCCTCTGGTCAAAATGGCGTGGCGCTTCGAACGGCCCCCTGCCGGCACAAAGGTTGAGAAAGCGCGTTGACGACGCCGTTCTTTCCCGCTATATGCCCGGCCACAGTTAGGAAAGCTTATCGCTTTCCACGATTGCTCCCGAATTGCTGGTATTGCAGGTCGCAACGACTTGGCGGCGAAGGTGGAGTTTTGGTTCGTATTCGAGAGAGGCATCCATGGCCAATACTACATCGGCGAAGAAGGCGACCCGCAAGATCGCTCGCCGCACCGCAATCAACAAGAGCCGCCGTACGCGCGTTCGTAACTTTGTGCGCAAGGTTGAAGAAGCGATCGCTTCTGGCGATCAGGCACTGGCTGCAGCCGCATTGAAGGCTGCCCAGCCTGAACTGCACCGCGCTGCTTCCAAGGGCGTTGTTCACGCCAATACCGCGTCGCGCAAGATTTCGCGTCTTGCCAGCCGCGTCAAGGCGCTTGCCGCCTAATTTTCGTCGAAAATTAACATTTTGATCAGCCTGGCTTTTTAGCCGGGCTTTTCGCGTTTTGATATTTTTCTCATTTCATCACTATTGCACGTTACGGTTTCATGTCACTCCAGTGACACGATATTCCTTTTTAGATCAATGGCTTGCCGGAGGTTCTCCCTCCTGATCGATCTTTCCTTTACGGCAGGACTGTGCGATTTTGAGTCAAGTGATTTTTTTATTTTCAGGCAATATCAGGGCTTGCAATGATGGAGCCCGCCAAACTCCTTGATTCAAAAGCGATTCTTTTTTGGCTTTTGTGCTCCGGGAAACTTCCGGGACGGAGTCAATGGCGCGCTGTTAATTTTAGGTAAAATTCATTGTTGATCTCGGCATTCGATCCTGCCTAAATGCATTTCAAGAGAGGTGCGGATCTTGGCTCCTGTCGGAAAGACACAAGTTGCAAAAGCTGGTTTTTCTGAAAATCCTCTCCGGGCGGAACGGCTCAGTTTCGTTTCATCATACATTGGTTCTCATACGGACCTCGTTTCCATTTCAGGAAACGAGAGTTGGAGTTTGTGTGTCCGGCTTAAGTTGGAAGCATCCTATTTAAATTTGGGAATAAGAGAGGGAAAGACTGGCCCGACATAAACGAGGATGAAGGGCCTTGAACGAAATACCTGTGTCATAACGGCATATGCTCATTCCCTGCTGCATTAAATTAGGCAATGCGGATTGAGGAGCTCCATTTGGCAGATATGATGATCAGCATGGTTTGCGTTCTTTAAGACGCATGCTGCTGTGAGAATGCATGATGGTGAATGCCTGACGAGACCGGTGTCCTTACGAGGGGACGTCGGTCTTGGAAGTCTCAGGCAGTCAAATGCAAGAACTTGAAGCGTCGGCCAGCAATGGCAACTGGCCGGCACATGTGGACAATTGGAAGGCGGCGAGATGCAGATGAAGATGGTAACGGCAAGTGCGGCAGCCAGTGGGGACGAGGCGCGCACGATCGATCAGGCCGTTAGCCCTGACGCGACAGGCGGCCCAAATGCGGTGGTAGACGATACGGTGGCAGGCGATGAAGTTCGATACGATGCGCTTTTCGAGCGGTTCAGTGCCCGGCTGCGGGCCCAGGTCGGCCCGGATGTGTTTGCCAGCTGGTTTGGTCGGCTGAAACTGCATTCCTCTTCGAAGAGCGTTATCCGGCTCAGCGTGCCGACGACCTTCCTGAAGTCCTGGATCAACAATCGTTATCTCGACCTGATTACCTCGATTTTCCAGGCGGAAGACGCCAGCATCCTGAAGATCGAAATCCTGGTGCGCAGCGCCAGCCGCAATAGCCGGGCGCCGGTTGTCGAAGACCGGGCCGTGGAACCCTCCCTGTCGTCTTCCCAGAAGCGTCAGGCGCCACAAAGCATTGGCCAGATGGCACCTGCCATCGCCAACGCCGCAGCACCGCAGCGCGCTCCCGTACAGGGACCGTTGTTCGGCTCGCCGCTTGACAGCCGCTATACGTTCGATGGTTTCGTCGAAGGTGCGTCCAACCGGGTTGCCGTTGCTGCCGCCAAGACCATTGCCGAAGCTGGTGCAGGCGCGGTGCGCTTCAATCCGCTGTTCATTCATTCGTCGGTCGGTCTGGGCAAGACACATTTGCTCCAGGCGATCGCCAATGCTGCGATCCATAGCCCTCGGGCGCCGCGCGTTGTCTATCTGACGGCGGAATATTTCATGTGGCGCTTTGCAACCGCCATCCGCGACAACGATGCCCTGACCTTGAAGGACTCGCTGCGCAACATTGATCTGCTGATCATCGACGACATGCAGTTCCTGCAGGGCAAGACCATCCAGCATGAATTCTGCCATTTGCTCAACATGCTGCTCGACAGCGCCAAGCAGGTGGTCGTGGCCGCTGACCGCGCGCCATGGGAGCTGGAATCGCTTGATCAGCGCGTTCGCTCGCGCCTGCAAGGCGGCGTTGCCATCGAGATGGAGGCGCCTGATTACGACATGCGCCTTGATATGCTGAAGACAAGGCTGGCGCTCGCTAAGAAAGAAGATCCGAGCCTGGAAATTCCAGCCGAGATCATCGCCCATGTCGCCCGCAATGTCGCCAGTTCCGGCCGTGATCTGGAAGGTGCGTTCAACCAGCTGCTGTTCCGCCGTTCGTTCGAAGCCAATATGACCATTGAGCGCGTCGATGAGCTGCTGGCCCATCTGGTCGGTGCTGCCGAGCAGAAGCGGGTGCGCATCGAAGACATTCAGCGTGTTGTTGCACGCCATTACAATGTCTCGCGCCAGGAATTGGTGTCCAATCGCCGCACTCGTGTCATCGTCAAGCCGCGCCAGATCGCTATGTATCTGTCAAAGACCCTGACGCCCCGGTCTTTCCCGGAAATCGGCCGTCGTTTCGGTGGCCGCGATCACACCACAGTGCTGCATGCCGTGCGCAAAATCGAGGAACTGATCTCCGGCGACCAGAAATTGTCGCAGGAAATCGAGCTGCTGCGCCGCCTGATCAACGAGTAATCGGATACTCGCCTCGCTTGGCCTCCTCCATGCTTTCTTGTAGATCGCAGCGCCATTCGTCATCACTGACGAATGGCGCTGTTTTCTTGTGATTGACAGAGGAGACGGGGTGGTCAATCCGCAAGAAACGGGTGGCGGTCTCGCTCCAAACGAGCAATAACCATCTTCGATAAAGAGACATGGTGAGAGGCTGGTTATGCAAAAACAGATGGGTGCCCAGGAATGGGCGCTGCTGCTGGTACTTTCGGTGCTATGGGGCGGTTCCTTCCTGTTCATCGGCATTCTGGTGAAGGTCTGGCCGCCGCTGACCATCGTCACGGCCCGTGTGGCGCTTGCCGCTGTGGCGCTGTGGATCATCGTCCGTCTGTCGGGCCAGCCGGTTCCGCGCAGGGCCGAGGTCTGGCTTGCCTTCCTCGGCATGGGCCTTCTCAACAATGTTATCCCCTTCACCCTGATTGTCTGGGGTCAGACCCATATTCCGGTCGGGCTGGCAGCGATTTTCAACGCGACGACGCCACTATTCGGCGTGATCATCGCGCATTTTCTGACCGTCGATGAAAAGCTGACTGCCAACCGGCTGGCCGGTGTGCTGATCGGCGTTGCCGGTGTGGCCGTTATGATCGGTCCTGCCGTGCTTGGACATCTCGGTGCGGATCTCTGGGGCGAACTGGCCGTGATGCTGGCGGCAGTTTCCTATGCATTTGCCGGCCTGTTCGGGCGGCGCTTCAAGGCAATGGGCTTAGCCCCTCTTTTGCCCGCTGCAGGCCAGGTAACGGCGGCTACAGTTGTCCTTCTGCCGATCACGTTGATGGTTGACGCGCCCTGGACCTTGCCCGTTCCCGGTTTCGACAGCATCGCAGCACTGCTGGGATTGGCATTGCTGTCCACTGCTGTCGGCTATGTGCTATTTTTCCGGATATTGTCAACGGCTGGTGCCACCAACCTGATGCTGGTCACCATCCTTATTCCGCCCAGCGCCATCCTGCTGGGTGCTCTGGTGCTGGGAGATCAGGTCGCCCCACGCCATCTGGTCGGCATGGTCCTGATTGCGCTCGGGCTTGCCGCCATCGATGGCAGGCTATGGCGTCGGCTGCGGCGGCGGGCAGTCGCCTGATTCATTCGGCCCGTCTCGCCTCAGGCGCTCGCGATCGCAATGATTTCCGGGCTGGTCGGCTCAAAGCTGCGGCGATCCCACCAGCCGAGCATGTCGATGGTCTTAAACCCGGCTGCCTTGAACAGCTTTTCGATCTTGTCGCGACCAGGGAAACGCAGGCAACTGCGACTGATCCACTGTTCACCGGTCTCCAGCAGCGTGAAGGTCGCGTCAAAGGTGACGTGCTCCCCTTCGATCCTGTCTACCTGATAGAAAACCTCGACCGGACCGATACCAGGCACCTGGGCCACATTCCGGGTTTTGGCTTCGGTCCATCCTTCCCAGGCGCGCACCAGAGGATTACGGCTTTCGATGATCATCTGTCCGCCGGGCGCGAGATGGAGGCAGGCATTGGTGAGCGCCAGGAGGGTTTCTTCATCATTGAGAAAGACCTGAAAGACATGGCCGGTCATGATGATCAGGTCGAATTGCTCTCGCTCGAGATTGAGATCGAAGGCATTAGTGGCAATCCAGCGCACCAACCCCTCTTGGTCCTTGGCTTTAGCCACAGACAACATGCCCGGCGCGGGATCGATCCCTGTCACTTGATGGCCGCGTTTTGCCAGCCGGAGCGTCACCGAGCCTGTACCGCAGCCGATATCGAGAATTCGGCAGGGCGTTTTTGGATAAGTCTCGTAAAAATCCCCGTCTTCGCCATGAATGTTGAAGCTGTCATACAAAATGGCCATGTCGTGCAACGCAAAGGCATCATCTACGGGCATTGATGCTTCTCCCTTTATCCTTGCGGCTGGTTATGGTCCCTCAGCAGGCGAGATCCGCCACGACGGCATCCAGAACCAGCATGCCTTTTGGTGTGCAGCGCAGCCGGGAATTGCCGAGACGTTCGATAAATCCGTGTTCCAGTAAAAATTGTTCGCGGACCGGGTCCGGATCGCGGTTGGACAATTGCTGCCAGCGGGCGAGATCGACGCCTTCGCGTAGCCTGAGACCCATTAGCAGCAATTCGTCGGCCTGCTCTTCGGAACCCAGCGCATCCTGGATGACCATGCCGTGGCCGGTCTGTTCGACCGCTGAAAGCCAGGTTTCCGGGTGTTTTTCCGTGGCTGTGGCCAGTTTATCATGGCCCCGTGTCAGCCGTCCGTGGGCGCCAGGGCCAATGCCGGCATAATCGCCATAGCGCCAATAGGTCAGGTTGTGACGGCTCTCGGCACCGAGCCGCGCATGGTTGGAAACCTCATAGGCGGGCAGGCCTTCGCGCTCGGTGATTTCCTGCGTTGCCTCGTAGAGCTGGGCCGCATGTTCCTCATCCGGGGTAATGATCTTGCCGGCCTTGTGCAGGCCGAAGAATGGCGTGCCTTCCTCGATGGTCAGCTGATAGAGCGACAGATGGTCAACCGCATAGGAAATCGCCAGCTTCAGCTCGGCATCCCAATCGGCAATCGTCTGATTGGGGCGGGCATAGATCAGATCGAAGGACATGCGCGGGAAAATCTCGCGGGCCAGACGGACGGCTTTCAGTGCATCCTCGACCGAATGCATCCGGCCCAGAAATTTCAGATCGGCATCGTTGAGCGCCTGCACGCCAAGCGACACGCGGTTGACGCCTGCCGACCGATAGCCGCGAAACCGTTCCGCTTCGACGCTGGTCGGATTGGCTTCCATGGTGATTTCGATGCCGCGTGGCATGGTCCAGTACCGGGCTACTCCGTCCAGGATGGCGCCGACTGTGGTCGGGTCCATCAGCGAAGGCGTGCCGCCGCCAAGAAAAATGCTGGTGACGGTCTTGGGGCCGCTCATGGCCCGCATTGTCTCCATTTCCTTCAGGAAGGCTTGCGTGAAACGCGGCTGGTCGATCTTCTGGTGACGAACATGGCTGTTGAAGTCACAATAGGGGCATTTGGCCGCGCAGAACGGCCAGTGAATATAGATGCCAAAGCCCGGTTCGCCGGTGTCTGGAAGGAGAAGCGACGTTGGCTCGGCCATAAATCCTCAGGCGTTCAGGCAGGTTTCGACGAAAAGCTTGAAAGCGCGCGCCCGGTGCGACAGCGCTTGCGCGTCGCCCGGCTTCCATCCGTGTTTTTCTTCCGAGGTCATTTCGCCGAACGTGGTCGAAAATCCGTCTGGCTGGAAGACCGGATCGTATCCGAAGCCGGATGTGCCACGCGGCGGCCAGGCGACCACACCTTCCACTTCACCCCGGAAAAACTCGGTATGGCCATCGGGCCAGCCCAGGCAGAGCACGCTGACGAAACGCGCCGTCCGGCTCTCATGTGTCACCGCGCCTTTTTCCTGCAAGGCGTGCTCGACCTTTTCCATGGCCATAGCAAAATCGCGGCTGCCATCCTCGCGCTCGGCCCAATTGGCGGTATAGACGCCCGGCGCACCATCCAGCGCATCAACGACCAGGCCGGAATCGTCCGACAATGCCGGTAGGCCGGAGGCTTTCGCCGAAGCCAGCGCCTTGATGGCAGCGTTTTCTTCGAATGTCGTGCCGGTTTCGTCCGGCTCGATGAAGCCGAGTTCCTTGGCCGATTTGGCAGCAAAGCCGAAGGGGCCGATCAGGTCGGCAATTTCAGCAATCTTGCCGGCATTGTGGCTGGCGACGACAATGGTTCTGGTGTCGAGTTTGCGCATCATCCAATCCTATTCAATCTGCCAAAGCCGGGCTTCGGCGCATTCCAGACTATTGCCCGCTGGATCGCGGAAATATATTGAACGCGCACCATTCGGCCAGAGAAAATCCGCCTCGATGGCGACACCATGGCTCAACAGCCGTGACGCCATGCCATCCATTGCCGCACCGTCCATCCGAAAGCAGGCATGACCTGGCCCGACGGCACCATGGGCTGGTACCGGCAGAGCGTCGGGCTCTGCGGGCTTGACGGTTTCGGCTGCATTAAACAGCAGCAGAACCCCCGGCCCACAGCGCAGGAACACATGACGCCCCGGCTGGCTGATGATCACCTCAAGGCCGAGCAGTTCGGCATAGAAGTGCTCTGCTGCGTCGAGATCATCGACATACAGCGAAGTTTCCAGAATGCCTTCAATGCCTGTGGTCATGGTGATGCTCTCTTTATCCGGCAATCGCCTGTTTTTGCAGGTCCACCAATTCGGCAATGCCGGTCTGGGCAAGGCCGAGCAGGGTCAGGAATTCCTCCTGGCTGAACGGCTTGCCTTCGGCGGTGCCCTGGATCTCGACAATGCCGCCTGTGCCGGTCATGACGAAATTGGCATCGGTTTCGGCGGCAGAGTCTTCGAGGTAATCCAGGTCAATCACCGGCTGGGCGGCGAAAATACCGCAGGAAATCGCCGCGACATGATCCTTCAGCACCCGGTCCACCTTGATGATGTTGCGCGATTCCATCCATTTCAGGCAATCGTGCAAGGCAATCCATGCGCCGGTAATCGAGGCGGTGCGGGTGCCGCCATCGGCCTGGATCACGTCGCAGTCAAGAGAGATCTGCCGTTCGCCTAGGGCTTCCAGATCGACCACGGCGCGCAGTGAACGACCAATCAGCCGCTGGATCTCCTGGGTGCGGCCGCTCTGCTTGCCGGAGGATGCTTCACGCTTCATCCGCTCGCCGGTGGCGCGCGGCAGCATTCCGTATTCCGCCGTTACCCAGCCCTTGCCGGTATTGCGCAGCCACGGGGGAGTGCGATCTTCGAGGCTTGCCGTGCACAGGACATGGGTATCGCCAAACTTGACGAGACAGGAGCCTTCGGCATGTTTGGAAAAATTGCGCTCGAACGATATCTTGCGCATCTGGTCGGTTTTTCTGCCTGAAGGTCGCATTTCCGTCTCCTCGGTCGAGCAGTCACTGGTTGGCACACCAACCTCTGTCCGCTTATTTTCGTTTCAATGCCCGTCTGGGCCGTTCTGGGCAGATCTGGCCCGGAATCTGTCCGGGACATTTCCAGTCCTGCTTGGCGTCCTGGCTGCCTTCTACGAGTGGTTTGACGGTTTTGCAAAGGAAAAGCCGGTATGGGGTGCTCAAACCGGCGCTTCCTCACCAAAAGCCGTTGTGATTGGTCAATCAGCAGCTATATTAAGGATAGGTGCAGCAGCAAACATGAGCGAAATGGGGAAAAACCCAATTACCGCAGGCGATGTGTCAATGGCACTGGATGAGCGATCCAGGGAGATCTTTCGCCGCATCGTCGAGACCTATCTGGAATCCGGTGAACCGCTTGGCTCGCGCAATCTGTCGCGTATTTTGCCAATGTCGCTGTCGCCCGCCTCAGTGCGCAATGTGATGAGCGACCTGGAAGAGCTGGGCCTGATCTATTCCCCCCATATCAGTGCTGGGCGTTTGCCAACCCAGACGGGATTGCGTTTTTTTGTCGATGCTTTCATGCAGGTCGGTCGCTTGTCGGAGCAAGATCGCGGCTCGATCGAGCGCCAGATGCGCTCCTCGGAAGACCAGCCGATGGAAACG
This sequence comes from Agrobacterium vitis, assembly GCF_013426735.1. NCBI lineage: Bacteria > Pseudomonadati > Pseudomonadota > Alphaproteobacteria > Hyphomicrobiales > Rhizobiaceae > Gillisella > Gillisella vitis. Next base: position 39,556 of record NZ_AP023272.1, on the reverse strand, counting down.
CTCTATAACGAGGCCAGCCGTATGCTGTCTGGCCTGTCGCGTGGTGCGGGCCTGGTGGTGGCGGCGAAATCCGATCCGGTGCTGAAGCACGTCGAATTCATCCGGCTGGAGCCGACCAAGGCGCTGGCAGTGCTGGTCGGTGAGTTTAACCAGGTCGAAAACCGGATCATCGAACTCCCGGCGGGTATAACCGCGTCGCAACTCACCGAGGCTGCCAATTTCCTCAATGCGCATCTGTCCGGCCAGACGCTGCATGAAGTGCGCGGCCAACTGGTCCAGTTGAAGGATCAGGTGGCCAGTGAGCTGGATGTCTTGTCGCAGGATCTCGTACAGCGTGGGCTGGCGGTCTGGTCCGGCGGCGAGGGCGACAAACCGACCCGGTTGATCGTGCGTGGCCGCGCCAATCTGCTGGAAGGTCTGGCGGGCGTCGAGGATGTGGACCGGCTGCGGCTGCTGTTTGATGATCTGGAGCGCAAGGAAAGCCTGATCGAGATCCTCAACCTGGCCGAAAGCGGGCCGGGTGTCAGAATTTTCATTGGTTCGGAGAACAAGCTGTTTTCGCTCTCCGGGTCATCGCTGATCGTTGCGCCCTACCGCGACGGCGACGACCGGATTGTCGGGGCCGTCGGCGTGATCGGTCCGACCCGGCTCAACTATTCCCGTATCGTGCCGATGGTGGATTATACCGCCCAGGTGATGGCCAAGATGACCCGCAGCGGCCACTGACCTTGGCAACACCACATGAGATCATCACTCGACCCTTGATTTTTTGCCGCCGAACCCTGATATCGGGGCCGGACGAGAAACAGTATTTCGGAGAACGTCATGACCGACGAAACAGCCAAAAACGGACCTGACGCTGCCGCAGACGCGCAGATTGAACCCCAGGGACAGGAAGAGACCAATTCGACTGCTGAGGATGCCGGGCAGGATAATGACCCGACAGCAGCCCTGCAGGCTGAAAATGCAGAGTTGCGTGATCGCTTCCTGCGTCTGGCGGCTGAAATGGACAATCTGCGCCGCCGCACCGAGCGCGATGTCAAGGATGCCAAGTCCTATGCGGTAACCGCTTTTGCCCGTGACATGCTGGCCGTGTCCGACAATCTGCGCCGCGCCATCGACGCTGTCCCTGATGAAGCCAAGGAAGAGGCGCAAGCCGGCCTGACGGCGTTGATAGAAGGCGTCGAGATGACCGAACGGGCGATGCTATCGACGCTCGAGCGCCATGGTGTCCGCAAGATCGAGCCGGAAGGCCAGAAATTCGATCCGAATTTCCATCAGGCGATGTTCGAAATCCCCAATCCGCAAGTTCCCAACAATACGGTCGTGCAGGTTGTGCAGCCCGGCTACACGATTGGCGACCGGGTGCTGCGTCCGGCTATGGTTGGCGTTGCCAAGGGTGGCCCCAAGGCGGAAGCGGCTCAATCTGCCGATGCCGAGAGCAAGGCCTGATCCTCTCTCTTTTGCTGGAAAAGAAAAAGCGCTGCGCAGTGATGCGCGGCGCTTTTTGTGTTGGGAAATAAAGCGGTCAGGCTGCGTTCGATGCCTGGTCCTGGTTGAGGAAGGTATAGATGGCCGTGGCGCTGTCGCTGGCGCGCAACTTGGCGACCAAGTCCTGATCGCGAAGCACGCGGGCAATGCGCGACAAGGCCTTGAGGTGATCGGCTCCAGCGCCTTCGGGCGCCAGCAGCAGGAAGACCAGATCGACGGGCTGCTCGTCCAGCGCTTCAAAATCGATTGGCGTTTCCAGGCGGGCGAAGACACCTTGAATGGTGGAAATGCTCGTCAGCTTGCCATGGGGAATGGCAATGCCATTGCCGACGCCGGTGGAGCCGAGCTTTTCACGTTGCAGGATGACGTCGAAGATTTCCCGTTCGGGAATACCGATCAGTTTTGAGGCTTTGGCAGCCAGTTCCTGGAGAAGTTGTTTCTTGGAATTGACCCTGAGGACGGGCAATATCGCATCTTGCTGTAGCAAATCTGCCAAGGCCATTTCGAAAAATCCTTATACCCGCCGACACATGAAGGGGAAAGCGGTGGTCGGCCACCGCTTTCCGAGGGCGTGTCAGCCCTTGATTGCGGCGGAATCGATCCAGCCAATATTACCGTCATTGCGGCGATAGACAATGTTCAGCTCATCCTTGCCAGGGCTGCGGAACAGAACAATCGGCTCGTCCGTCATGTCCAGGGCCATGACGGCGGTGGCGACAGACATGGTTTTGACCTTCTTGGTGCTTTCGGCCACGATGGTCGGGGCAAAATCCTCCGGCACATCCTCATCTTCTTCAGAAACCGGGTCCATGACCGTGTAGCTGATTTCGAAGTTGTTGGTTGGGATATGGTGATCCTTCAGCTTGCGCTTGTAGCGCCGCAGGCGCTTTTCGATCCGCTCTGCGGCGGTGTCGAAGGCGACTTGCGGATCGACGGCAGTGCCGGTTGCATGCAGGTTTATACCGGTATCGAGGTGCAGGGCGCAGTCCGCAGAAAACCGCGAGGCTGATTTTGTCACCGTGACCTGACTGGAATACCCTCCGTCAAAGTATTTGCTTACGGCGTCAGTGATCTGGACTTCTATCCGTTGCCGGAAAGATTCGCCGATTTCCATATGTTTGCCGGTTACGCGTACACTCATGGAGTTTCCCTTCTTATCGTGATTTGCAGGGGGAGTTTACGCCAAGCGCGGGGCGCATCCAAGCGTTTCCATAGTCCAAGATAAAAGCTCGGCCATATGCCGGGGCAATTTATCCTATCGGGCCGGGCCAAAGCGGAGCGTCTGTCCGTTCAGGCCTGGAACAACCCGCATGTCAAGGGCGGACTGGGGTGAAAAAATTGCGCAGGATAAGACTAAGTCTCTGATTTTGTACATGTCACTATCCCAAAATCGTTCCCGTGTTTTGGCGGTATCCTCTAATTGGCGCGGGCGCCAATGTCAATGTTTTGTTAAGGATTATTGCAAAGAGCTGATCTCAGCCCGGGTTCCGCGCCAGGGCGCGCTTTTCCCGGCGCCTCTGGACGGAGGAGGCGATGTTCATTGCTTCGCGATATTTGGCAACCGTGCGGCGGGCAAGCTCGACGCCGCCGTTTTTCAGGCTTTCGACAATATCGTCGTCTGAGAGGATATTCTCAGGGCTTTCTTGAGCAATCAACATGCGGATACGATGACGAACCGCCTCAGCTGAATGGCTGTCGCCGCCTTCTGCCGAGCCGATGGAGACGCTGAAGAAATATTTCAGCTCGAACAGCCCACGTGGTGTCAGCATATATTTGTTGGATGTGACGCGGCTGACGGTGGACTCGTGCATTTTGATGGCGTCGGCCACCGTCTTCAGGTTCAGCGGACGCAGATGATCGACCCCATGGCGCAGAAAGGCGTCCTGCTGGCGAATGATTTCGGTTGCCACTTTCATGATGGTTTTGGCGCGCTGATCGAGGCTGCGGGTCAGCCAATTGGCGGTTTGCAGGCAATCCGTCAAAAAGGCCTGCTCGCCCTCGGCCTTGCTTTGCCCGGTCTTGCCATTGCCGTTTTGGCTATTGGCAGTCTTCATGGCGCCTTCTCGCAAGCTGCTGCGGCGGATCTCGGTGAAATAGGCATTGTTGACCAGCACGCGCGGTAGGGTTTCCGCGTTCAATTCCACCAGCCAGCCCCCCTCAAGCGAGGGCGCCACCAGAATATCGGGTACGACTGTTTCCAGTGCATCGGTTTCGAAACCAGCGCCGGGCTTAGGATTGAGCTTGCGGATTTCGGCCAGCATGTCGAGCAGGTCTTCCTCATCCACGCCGCATAACCGCTTCAGGCTCGCAAAATCACGCTTGGCCAGATAATCCAGATTGCCGATCAGGGCTGCCATGGCCGGGTCCAGCCGGTCGCGCTGGCGCAATTGAATAGCCAGGCATTCGCCAAGATTGCGCGCAAACAGACCAGCGGGCTCCATGGTCTGAAGAGCTGCCAGAATCCGTTCCATATCGTCTCGGGACGCCCCCATCTGGATGGCGACCTCATCCAGGTCGGCGCGCAGATATCCGGCCTCGTCCAGCTGGTCGATCAGGGCCAGCGCAATCATCCGATCCGATGCGGACGAGAGCACAAAAGGCAATTGCTGGCCGAGATGGTCGCGCAGCGAGACCTTGCCAGCCACGAAATCGTCCAGGTCATAGCCCTCGCCATCTCCCTGGGCGCCGGGCATAGACTTCCACTGGCCGAGCATTTCGGGTGCGTCGGTCTTCGGGTTGGCGCCATCATCGGAAAAGGCTGTGCCGAAATTGGCGTCCAGCCGCTCGTTCAGATCGCCATCGCCACCATGTTCATACCAGTCACTCTGCAATGTATCGGAGGGGGCTGGTGCTGGCGGGGCTTCGCTATCCGTGCCTGGTTCGCTGCTGCCTGTTCCTTCGTCATTTGGCGCAAATTCAAGCAGTGGATTCTTCTCGACCTCTTGCGCAATGAATTGCACAAGCTCGAAATGGGTCATTTGGAGCAGCTGAATCGATTGCATCAGCTGCGGCGTCATCACCAGCGACTGGTTTTGGCGAAGGAAAAGATTGGCTGATAGGGCCATGGCGGACGAAAAACTCCCCTACTATTCCCTCTCGGACCCCTTTTGTTCCTGTTTTGGATTTTCCGAAGTTCCAAGTGGCCCAAAAATTGCTTTTTTATAAGGTTTGGTCAAGCCGCAGAGGGGCTTCCGACGCAAATAACCTGAAAACGCGAGGCTCTTTGCGGCACAGATGGCGTTTTCAATACGGCACCCCATCGAATTGCGCGTATTAGAGGCTGAATTTCTCGCCAAGATAGAGGCGTCGTACATCGGGATTGTTGACGATGTCGTCGGCCCGCCCGTGCGTCAGCACTTCACCGGCGTGGATGATATAGGCACGGTCGATCAGTCCGAGCGTTTCTCGAACGTTATGATCGGTGATCAGCACGCCGATCCCGCGTGCCGTCAGATGCCGCACGAGGTTCTGGATATCAGACACGGAAATCGGGTCGACGCCCGCGAAAGGCTCATCCAGAAGCATGAAGGTCGGGTCGGTTGCCAGCGCCCGGGCGATTTCCAGGCGCCGCCGTTCGCCGCCCGACAAGGAGACGGCTGCGGCCTTGCGCAGTTTCTCGATATTGAATTCGGCGAGAAGCTCGTTCAGTTTCTGCTCGCGCTTGGTCTTGTCGCTCTCGTGCAGTTCCAGAACGGCGCGGATATTGTCTTCGACCGACAGGCCCCGGAAAATCGAGGCTTCCTGCGGCAGATAGCCGACGCCCAGCCGCGAGCGGCGATACATCGGCATTGAGGTCACGTCATTGCCGTTGATGGCGATCGTGCCCATATCTACCGGCACGAGGCCGGTGATCATGTAGAAACAGGTGGTCTTGCCAGCGCCATTCGGTCCGAGAAGGCCGACAGCCTCCCCCCTGCGCACGACGAGCGAAGCCCCATTGACCACGCGGCGGGTATTATAGGTTTTCGTCAGCCCATGGGCGATCAGCGTACCTTCGTACCTGTTCTTCTCGCGTGCTGCGTCTGATGGCGCGGCGGCATTCGCGTCCTGTTGCTTGGATGTCAAACCGGGAACTTTCACGTCTGCGTTCGCAATCAGGGTTTCTGCTTGGACTTGGGATCCAGCTGGATTTGCACGCGCTTGCCACAGCTATCGAGCTTGGCTTCGCCCGTCGTCATATGGACGGTGAGCTTGCAGCCGACGAACACATTGCCGCCTTCCGACAGCACGACCTTGTCGCCATCCAGCGTAAAGATCTGGGTGTTCATGTCGAAATGGCCCTTGTCGGCCGTGGCCTGCTGGGTTTCGGTATTGAGAATGACGTTATCGGCCACATCGATCGTGTCGATCTTGGCGTCGCCGCTGGTCACAGCCGCGCCCTGGCCCTTGTATTTCACCACCATCGTGCCGGAACGCATCGTGGTGGTGCCCTGAACCACCTTCACATTGCCGTTGAAATTGGCTTTGTTCTCTTGCTGATGCACTTCCAATGCATCGCTTTCGATCTGGATCGGCTTGTCGCCGGACAGTTTCAGACTGTTCATGTTGCTGGTAGCGGACTGGGCAAACGCGCCGGTTGCGGCTGCGGTCGCGACAAGGCCTGCGGTCAGCGTGGCGCAAGCAACGCGGAAGGAAAGGCGACGGTGGCTGTGCGTCATGATCTGTTCTCAGTTGCCCGGTTTCTGCAGGGCGGTCGGTGCGATATTCAATCGGACCGCGCCCGTCAGCGTGATTGTCTGTCCCTTATCGGTCATATCCATCGACTGTGCAACGATTGATGACTCTTTCGTCTTGATGGAGACCGGTTGATTTGTCTTAAGCTTTCCCGCTTTCACGTCAAGATCGGCGGATTGAAACTCTGCGTCCACCCCGCTGGAGAGATGGATCGTGAAGGGTCTATCCAGCACCATCTTGTCGGAAGAGCGGTCATAGGTGCCTCTTTGTGCCTTGATGTCGGCGGAGGTGTCATCATTGACCGGCATGGTCGCTGTAATCGTTTCCAGCGTGATGAGGTTGGGGTTTTTGATATCTTGAAGCGCCCGCACGGCATTCATTGAATAGGGCGCGCCGTTTGAATTGCGTCCGGAGATGGCTGGCTTGGCCATGACGACCTTGCCATCCTCGATCTTGGCGCCCTCGATCTTGATGTTGTCGGGCAGGTAAGCCCTGACGACGGAGACAGCAACAAAGCCAAGCGAGAGGACGACCGCCAAGGCCGGCAAGGCGATGCGCAGCCGCCTGACGCGATGCGAGTGACCGACCGCCTTGCGATAGGAGGTATCGGGGGCAGGTGGGCGCGGCTCTAGGGCACCTTTATCTAAACGCTTGAGCATGCTCGATAATCCGTAGAGCCGATCGGTTATTTTGTCACCCGTCTTCCGGGTGAACCGCTTCCAGCTACCATTCAAGACAGTTACTGGCTGGAAATATGGATTTTTTCAAGTCTGTTACAAGCTTTCCGCCTGCGGCTTTTTGTGGGGGAGCGGTGCTATCCCTCGTCTTTTGTCAATGCTCGACCCGCAGCAGACTGCGTGCCACTCTCTGTCTCGTACATGCTGGACGCTATGATGACAGGTTATTTTTCGGTTGTATTTGTCGATTTTACAATCCGAATTGACTCGCATTGGACCGTGGATATGAAATCGTCAGCGACATGTGGGCTTAAGCGATTGATTAATCCAATTTTTTATGGTGTTTTACACCCCGAACAAGCTGGCGGTCATTGCTCTGCCGCTTTTACGGCGGGCTGGGGCCCGCGAACTGATTTTCAGTGAACTGTCTAGACCGAACAGGGGGTTAACGTGATCAAATCCGAGCTGGTGCAAATCGTTGCGGCCCGCAATCCGCATCTTTATCACCGCGACGTGGAAAACATCGTCAACGCCGTTCTGGATGAAATCACCGATGCGCTCGCGTCCGGCAATCGTGTCGAATTGCGGGGCTTCGGCGCTTTTTCGGTGAAAAACCGCCCGTCGCGGACCGGACGCAATCCCCGCACGGGGGATACGGTTTTCGTCGAGGAAAAATGGGTGCCGTTTTTCAAGACCGGCAAAGAGTTGCGCGAGCGCCTCAATCCCGGCATGGATGACGAGGATGACGGCGACGCCGACTGATCGGATCTTCAGTCGTTCGGCGTTGCATTCCGGCGTGTCGTGACCCTGCAAATGATATCGGGTGAATTATCCGGGTCGGCCTTGCATGAGCCCGGCCCCTTTCCATATGATGACGCAATTCGTGGTGAAGAGGCCGTTGGACTGTGAGTTGCAGGCTTGTCGGTTTTTTGTCGTGATGACAGTAATCGGCAACATTAAAACCCGGCTGCGGCAAGATCCGGCAGGAGATGCGTGATGGTGGTCAAAAAGATTTTCAATATCGTCATTCTGGTGCCGTTGGCAGTCGTGCTGATCGTGCTGTGTGTCGCCAATCGGCAATGGGTAACGCTGGCGCTCAATCCATTCCGCCCTGATGATCAGATGCTGTCGGCAGGTGCGCCCTTCTTTGTCTTCCTGCTGATCACTTTTTTGCTTGGCGCCTTGGCAGGCAGTTTTGCCACCTGGCTGACCCAGGGCAAGCACCGCAAGCGCGCCCGGCATGAGGCACGTGCTGCGGTAAAATGGCGTGGCGAGGCCGATCAGCAGAAGAAGCGAGCCGAGCAGATCGCGGCATCCGGTCACGTGAGCCAGTTGCCATCGCCTTGACGGCTGCTGGAAGTTAAGCTGCTCGCTACCCTTTTCTCCGCGGCGTTTGAATGATAAAGGCCCGCTGCCTTGGCCACGCAGGATTTATGTTTTCGATGTCGAGCATAATTTGCGCGGGCAACCTACCGCATAATTCCTTAGATCGGACCCGATGTGAGGAATTATGACTATAGCCAATACCACGCCTGAACCGGAGACGGCCAGGAGACCATGCCGTCGTTATGAAGCGTTACCATAGAACCGGGCGTGCAATTGTAAGCTCGTCTTGGGTTCAGGGCGCTGTCATCGGAAAGCCGAGCCGATTGTGAAAGACAAATCCCGCCGACCACCCAGCAAGAGTGCTCCCGGCACGGCGTCCGCCGGCAAGGGGCGTTCCTCCTCTCGCCCCGTCGCATCTGTCCCAGCCAAGTCTCAGCCCGATCGCAATGGGGGAAGCCCTTATCGTGGCACCGGGCAAAAGCCGGTGCGCAATCAGCCGGGAACGGATGCTAGGGAAACGGCAAGGGTTTCCGCACCATCGCCCCGCATGGAAAAAGATCCTGTGCAGGATTCGGCAACACCCGCCAATGCGCCATTGGCGCTTCGCCCAGGCCCGATGCCCCGCGAGAACCTGCCGCTCATTCTGGAATCGATGGGGGCTGGCGATTTTCACCTGATCGACAGTGGTCATGGTCTGAAACTCGAACAATACGGCCCCTATCGGATCGTGCGTCCCGAAGCACAGGCTCTCTGGCCGCCGGGCCTTGCTCCGCATGTCTGGGAAAAGGCCGATGCGGTGTTTTCCGGTGATACCGACGAGGATGGCATGGGCCGCTGGCGCTTTCCCCGCGAGGCGCTCGGCGAAACCTGGCCATTATCGCTGCTGGGCGTCGATTTTCTCGGGCGCTTCACGTCCTTTCGCCATGTCGGCGTCTTTCCCGAGCAGATCGCCCATTGGACCTGGATGAAAGACCGGGTTGAGAAAGCAAAGATCGCGAACGCAGAGCGGCCATTGAGAGTGCTCAATCTTTTCGGCTATACCGGCGTGGCTTCACTGGTTGCGGCGGCGGCGGGTGCCGAAGTCACCCATGTGGATGCATCGAAGAAGGCAATCGGTTGGGCGCGGGAAAACCAGACGCTCAGCCGCCTCGACCGCGCTCCGATCCGCTGGATCTGCGACGATGCCATGAAGTTTATCCAGCGGGAAGAGCGGCGCGGCAGCCAGTATGACATCATCCTCACCGACCCGCCAAAATTTGGCCGAGGTCCGAATGGCGAGGTCTGGCATCTGTTCGAGCATTTGCCGCTGATGCTGTCGCTGTGCCGGGAAATCCTGTCGCCGAAGGCCGAAGGCCTGGTGCTGACGGCCTATTCAATCCGCGCCAGTTTCTACGCTATCCATGAATTGATGCGCGAGACCATGCGCGGCAAGGGCGGTCTGGTCGAGTCCGGTGAACTGGTCCTGCGCGAAGCAGGGCTGGATGGCAAGACACCTGGGCGGGCCTTGTCCACATCGCTGTTCAGCAGATGGGTTCCAAAATGAGTAATGGTTTCAAGGACGGTGCCTCCAGCTTCGCCGATAAGGGGGCAGGGGGCAAGGTCGGGCAGGTGAAGGAAGTCACCAGCCTCGCCAATCCGATCGTCAAGGATATCAAGGCGCTTTCCCAGAAAAAGACCCGTGACGAGACGCGGACGTTTCTGGCCGAAGGCCTGAAGCTGGTGATCGATGCGGTGGAGCTCGGCTGGAGCCTGCGCTACCTGATCTATTCAAAGGCTGCCAAGGGCAAGCCGCAGGTGGAACGGATCGCGGCGCGCACCGTTGCCCATGGCGGCATGGTGCTGGAGGTCAGTGAAAAGGTCATGGCCTCCATTACCCGCAAGGACAATCCGCAAATGGTGGCGGGCGTGTTCGACCAGCGCTGGAAGGCGCTGAAGGATGTCAGCCTGACGGAGGGGGAAACCTGGGTGGCGCTCGACCGGGTCCGCGATCCCGGCAATCTCGGCACGATTATCCGCACCGCCGATGCGGCAGGTGCCTCTGGCGTCATGCTGATTGGTGACAGCACCGATCCTTTTGCCATGGAGACGGTGCGCGCCACGATGGGGTCGATTTTCGCACTGCCGCTGGTCAAGACCACCGTTGCCGATTTTCTCGGCTGGAAGACCAAGGCTGGTGTCAGCGTCGTCGCCACCCATCTGGCTGGCGCGGTGGATTACCGTACTGTGGATTACAAGCGCCGCCCGGTCGTGGTGCTGATGGGCAACGAGCAATCCGGCCTGCCGGAGGAATTGGCCAGCCGGGCCGATATGTTGGCGCGCATCCCCCAGGCCGGATTGGCCGACTCCCTTAATCTGGCTGTGGCAACCGGCGTCATGCTGTTTGAAGCCCGGCGCCATCTTCTCACCCTCGACGAGGCCAAATGACCCGTTCTGCTGCCTTGTTTTGTCGCCCGGTTCCGGCAATTCTGTTCATCCTGGCGCTGCTGATCCTGGACCAGGCGATCAAATATGCGGTCGAGGTCAGCTTGCCCATGCATGAACTCGTACCCGTTGTGCCGATGCTCGGCCTGTTTCGCACCCACAATCTCGGCGTGGCCTTTTCCATGCTTTCGCATCTCGATGCCTGGGTCATCGTCGTCATGCGGCTTGCCATCGTCGCGTTTGTCGCCTGGCTCTGGCGCCAGACCAGTCGCGATCACCAGTTTGCGCATCTGGGCTATTGCCTGATCATTGCCGGCGCTTTCGGTAATATCATCGACCGATTCACCTATGGCTATGTGGTGGACTATATCTTGTTTCATACCGAGACATGGTCGTTTGCGGTCTTCAACCTGGCTGACAGCCTGATTACCATAGGGGCGGGCTTCATTCTGCTGGAAGAACTGCTGGTTCTGCGCCGCTCAAAAGGGTAGGGGCGAAATTTCCCGCTCGACCACGTCGAACTAGTGATGGAAATTTTCCCCAAAAGGTGTAGCATGGCATGGAACAGAATTGCTTCATGCTGTGAGCCGCTCGCCCCAAGCGGTTTTTTCACGCAGCATTGAGGGTCGGTTTACCGAGATTGAACGTGGTGTGCCGGTCGTAACAAAACATTGACGGGGCTTTGCTACTGCATAATTCATCAAATCGGCTTTGGTTTAATGAGAGAGTTATGCAGCGGATTTGAAGCACCATAGCGTACCTGACGTCTTGTGCAGGATGCTGGTGGTGTTGCCAGATAAATGTCGTGATCTTGGTGGGCGCGCCGGATACCGGACGATGGAAAAAACACCGAAACTAAGGTGGGTTTCATCCTCCTCTTCCGAAAGGCTTTGCCGGACAGCTGCCGGAGTAGGCGCAGATGCTATCGAAGACGCAGAGCCCTGTCCTCCCATCCATCGCGAGTGCGGAACTGGTGCGCACCCGTCTGCTTGCCACTGTCAGTCATGAAATGCGCACACCGCTGAACGGCATTCTCGGCATGAGTCATCTGCTGGGCCGGACCGATCTGTCGCCAGAGCAGCGCAATTACCTGTCCGGCATCGTGCAAGCGGGCGAATCCCTGCAGCAATTGATTGCTGACCTTCTTGATTATACGACGCTTGAAACGGGTCATTTCGAACTTCACAATCAATGTGTGTCGCCGAGGCGTCTGATCGAAGGCGTGGTCGAAATGTTGTCGCCACGCGCTCATGCCAAGGGTATCGAGATCGCCGCAACGACACAGTCCGGGGTTCCCGAGGAAGTCGATATCGATGTCGCTCGGCTGCGGCAGGTGTTGTTCAATGTGATCGGCAATGCGGTGAAATTCACCGTCGAAGGTGGTGTGCTGGTTTCGGCCAACTGCATTGGCGACGAATTGGTGGTGCGGGTCCGAGATACTGGTCCTGGCATGACGGAGGAGGAGCGCACTCGGCTGTTCGTCGAGTTTTCGCAAGGCGGAGACCCGGTGCAGCGCAGTGGCGGCACGGGCCTCGGCCTGTTCATTTCCCAGCGGTTGATGATGGCGCTTGGCGGTTCTCTGTCGATTATTGAAACCGTGCGCGGACGGGGAACGTCTTTCGAGATCCGCTTGCCAACCAAGGCGATTGCGCAGGATCGAACCGTTGCCCAGCGGCAGTCGCTGCTGTCAGGGTCCAGCGTTCTGCTGCTGGCGCCCGACGGTCCGGCGGCTGAAGGCGCGTCCATGACCATTCGCACGCTTGGCGGGTTTTGCCACTGGGCAAAGAAAACCGAAGAGGCGCTTGACCTTTTGGATCAGGTCGAGAGGCAGGATGCGACGCTGACGGATCTGATCGTCGATCATCGCTGCATTTCCGATTACGATGCCAATCTCGCCAGACGGCTGTCCGGTCTGGGAAAAATTCGGCGCATCTATCTGGTCAATCCGGAAGAGCGCCCGGTACGGCCGCTGACCGGTTTCGATGCCTGGCTGATCCGTCCGCTGCGTGAGCAAACCTTGAGCGATGTGCTGCGGGGGCTAATGAGTGGTGTGGATGCGGCCCATGTCGATGTACAGGATGCCGATGTCTCCCATGCAGATGTCTTGCTGTCGGGAGATGGCATGGAGCCGGGCAAACAGGTCCCGGACGTGCTGAATGTTCTGGTCGGAGAGGACGATTTCGTCAATGCAACCCTGTTGCGGGCCGTGTTGCAGAAAGCTGGTCATATGGTTGGCGTGGTCAATGATTTCGATGCCCTGCGGCGTGAAGTGGCTTTGGAAGAGGCGGTAAAACTGGACCTGATCATTACCGATCTCGGCATGCCCGGCGGCGATGGTAGCTCAGTTCTGCGCTATGTGCGGATGATCGAACAATTGAAACGCCGCCCGCGTTGCCCCATCCTGGTCTTGACCGGCGATCTCAGGGATGCCGCCCGGGCCGAGGCGCTGACCAGCGGCGCGGATCTTGTCTTGCAAAAGCCTGTCAATCCCGAGCGCCTGCTGAATGAAATTGCCTCGCTGATGAAAACACATCGTACAAGACTGTACGGCTAGATTCCGAGAAAATTTCCTATTATTATCTTGGAGTATCCATTGATTTTACGGGAAAAACCGCCGTAAAAATCGCAATCAGCGTATCCTGTGTCAACATCTTGTCGCATATCCGTGTTTAACAGGTCTTGTTTGAACAGAGCCGGATGAACCGCCATGACAGTCGAACTCCTTGATCGTGCAGTCACACCTGAAACGGAGCGTTCCTCCGGTGCAGTGTCCGGCCCTGCTGGCGATGTACTGGGCCGGATCGGTACGCTGGAAACCAGGCTCGCCCGCACCGCACGTGAAATCGATGCGGCCCAGGCGGTGCGCTACCGGGTGTTCGTCGAAGAGATGAATGCCATGCTGCCGCCCGATGCCATGCGGCAGAAGCGCGATATCGATGCGTTCGATGAAATCTGCGATCATCTTCTGGTGCTGGACCACGCTATCGAGGGTGATCCGGAAGATCAGATCGTCGGCACCTATCGGCTGCTGCGCCATGAAGTTGCGCTGGCCAATTTCGGTTTTTATTCCGCCTCGGAATTTGCTCTGGACGATCTGATCGCCCGCCATCCCGACAAACGCTTCATGGAGCTTGGCCGTTCCTGTGTCCTGCCGAATTATCGCACCAAGCGGACGGTAGAATTGCTCTGGCAGGGAAACTGGGCCTATGCGCTGCGCCACAATATGAGCGCCATGATCGGCTGCGCCTCTTTTCCAGGCGTGCAGCCGGAACAGCATGCGCTGGCTCTGTCCTTTCTGGCGCAGAATGCCGAAGCCCGCGGCGAATGGGCGGTTCGCGCCCGCCCGGAACTGTTCTGCCCCATGGACCTGATGCCATCCGAAATCGTCAATGCCCGCAAGGCACTGTCCGCCATGCCGCCGCTGGTCAAGGGTTACCTGCGTCTCGGCGCCATGATCGGCACCGGTGCTGTGGTCGATCATGCCTTCAACACCACCGATGTGCTGATCGTTCTGCCGATCACCAGCATTTCCGATCGCTACGTGAATTATTATGGTGCGGATGCCGGGCGGTTTGCGAGCTAGGCTATATCAGGAAAGCCGAAGCCCGGCTTTCTCGAAAAGATCGCCTTCAGTAAAGAAAGCTGGGAACTGTCCGGTTCAGGTTGAATCTGGCGATCTCTGTCGAAGGTGTCTTTTTGCTGAAACGCAGGACGCTGTAGTTTTTGCCAGCGCTTCATCGTTTGGCATTTCCATTGGTTGCTCGGGCGGGATAACGAGATCGGCCAATTGCCGTTGCGATAGACCCACCAAATCTGGATGCAGAAGTGGATCTTTGCTCACCGCGTAATTGCGGGTATCCGAAGATCCTGACCTTGAGAAAAACCTCCAGATAATCTTCATGGTTACATCCTTTGCCGTGCTGTATCAGGCCTTCAAAGGCTAGAGAGTTCTCTGCTATCGGCAATTGAGATTTTTGGGCTGTGCCTATAGATTTCCTGGATGAGCAAACTCAATCTGGTGCATCTCAATGGATTGCGGGCCGTGGAGGCTGTCGGGCGGCTAGGCTCCCTGCAAGCGGCTGCCAGCGAACTTGGTGTTTCGATCGGTGCCATCAGCCAGCAAGTCATCAAGGCTGAGCAGCAGTTGCAGTTGCAATTATTCGAGCGAACCAGCCGCGGCATGGTGCCGACAGATGTGGCTGAGCCGGTGCTTGACCGTTTGAGTGCGGGCTTTCGGCATTTGTCGGGGGCAGTGGCACTTGCGCTGAAGAGCGATGATACGGTTTTGACGATTTCGGTGGCACCGGTCTTTGCTGCACGCTGGTTGGTGCATCGCATTGGTGCGTTTTCAAAGCGGTTTCCGACGATCCATCTCAGAATGGAGGCAAGCGACCGATTAATCGATCCATCAAGCTCCGATGTCGATCTGTGTATTCGGGTCGGGCGTGGTGACTGGCCCGGTGTACGGGCCGAGTTACTGCTGGAACAGAAGGTTTTTCCGGTCTGCACACCTGCCATGGCAAAGCGCCTGCAATCACCAGCCGATCTCCTGGACTTGCCGATTGTGGAAGATGGCCGGGCGATGTTCAGTTGGGATGTATGGCTGGCCGCTGCCGGACTTCCCGGGCGATCGGTCTGTACACGGCATGTGTTTAGCGAAGCCTCTCTGTGTCTGGATGCTGCACTGGCCGGCCAAGGTGTCTTGCTGGCCTGGCAGACCATTGCTTCGCAGCAATTACAGCAGGGGCAGTTGGTGGCCCCCTTCGGGCCGGCAGTGCCGACAGGGCTTGCCCATTATTTCGTCAGCCCAGAAGGCGCGCGCCGCAATGACAAGGTCGATGCCTTCAAGCGTTGGCTGCGCGGTGAGCTTCAGGAGGATATGGCCCGCCTTGCCAAGGCAATTCCTTTTCTAGGCGGCTCTTTTCTGGACGGCCCATTTCTGAAAGGCCCATTTCTGAAAGGCGAGTGCGGTTGATCTTTGTGCGACCGCAGCTTTTTGTGGGCAGGCGGGTGGCTTGCCGCCGCATCGGTTGTCATTGTCGCTTGAACATCGTTAGATGTCGTCTGGACGACCCCCGTGTCCCGATACCTCAATTTTGCAAAGCGTGAACCTGTGATCATCGACAAAGCTGCCGAACCGGATGTGCTCAACACCGCCGCCCTGACGTCGCAAGAAAGCCGTGCAACGGCAACCCCGATGATGGAACAGTATATTGAAATCAAGGCGAACAATCCCGGTTCACTGCTGTTTTACCGGATGGGTGATTTCTATGAGCTGTTTTTCGAGGATGCCGTCGAGGCGTCGCGGGCGCTCGGCATCACCCTGACCAAGCGCGGTCAGCATCTGGGCCAGGACATTCCGATGTGCGGCGTTCCTGTGCATGCCTCTGACGATTATCTGCAAAAGCTGATCACGCTCGGCTTCCGTGTCGCCGTTTGCGAACAGGTGGAAGACCCGGCTGAGGCAAAGAAGCGCGGCTCCAAATCCGTGGTCAAGCGTGACGTGGTACGTCTGGTCACGCCCGGAACGCTGACGGAAGAAAAGCTGCTGTCACCGTCGGAGACCAATTATCTGATGGCGCTGGCACGGGTGCGCGGCAGCGGCGATGAACTGGCGCTGGCCTGGATCGATATTTCCACTGGCGTCTTCCGTCTGGCCGAAACCAATCCCACCCGTCTGCTGGCCGATATTTTCCGCATCGATCCGCGTGAAGTGATCGTCGCCGAAACGCTGATGCAGGACCCGGACCTGAAGCCGGCCTTCGATGTGCTTGGCCGCGTGGTCGTGCCGCAGCCATCGGTGCTGTTCGATAGCGCTTCGGCGGAGGGGCGCATCACGCGCTATTTCAACGTCAAGACGCTCGATGGTTTCGGTGGGTTTTCGCGGCCGGAAATGGCTGCGGCTTCGGCGGCGATTGCCTATGTGGAAAAAACCCAGATGTCCGAGCGTCCGCCGCTTGGGTTGCCTGAGCGGCAATCCTCGTCCTCGACGCTGTTTATTGACGCGGCCACCCGCGCCAATCTGGAATTGGTGAAGACCCTTTCCGGCCAGAAACAGGGTTCCCTGCTTAATACTATTGACCGAACCGTAACCGGGGGCGGCGCGCGGCTGATGGCCGAGCGGCTGATGTCGCCCTTGACGGAGGTTGTGGCGATTGCGCAGCGGCAGGATGCGGTTGCCTATCTGTTGACGGACGGTTTTCTGTGTGAACGGCTGCGCGACCTTTTGAAACGCGCCCCGGATATGCCGCGTGCCCTGTCGCGGCTGGCGCTGGACCGGGGCGGGCCAAGAGATCTGGCGGCGATCCGGTATGGGTTGTCCACATCAGGCGATGTGGCTGGGTTGCTGCGTGGGGCTGTCCTGCCGGATGAGCTTGCCTCGGCGCTCACTGATCTCGAAATGCTGTCGCCGTCGCTCGAAAATCTGCTGGCCTCGCAACTGGCGGAAGATCTGCCATTGTTGAAGCGCGATGGCGGGTTTTTGAGAGAGGGCGCCGATGAGGGGCTGGACGAGGTGCGGGCGCTGCGTGACCAGTCGCGCCGGGTGATCGCCGGGCTGCAATTGCAATATGCCGAGGAAACCGGCGTCAAGTCGCTGAAGATCAAGCATAACAATGTGCTGGGCTATTTCATCGAAGTGACCGCCGGCAATGCCGGGCCGCTGATCGAGGGTGAGGCCAAGGCCCGCTTTATCCATCGCCAGTCGATGGCCAATGCCATGCGCTTTACCACGACCGAACTGGCTGATCTCGAAAGCCGGATTGCCAATGCGGCGGGACAGGCGCTGGACATCGAGCTTGCGGCGTTTGAGCGGATGCGTCAGGCGGTGGTGATTGAGGCCGAGGCCATCAAGAAGGCAGCGCGCGCGCTCGCGGTGATCGATGTGGCGGCTGGCCTTGCGGTCTTGGCTGAGGAACAGGGCTATTGCCGCCCCCTGGTTGATGACAGCAGGATGTTTTCCATTGTCGCCGGGCGTCATCCGGTGGTCGAGCAGGCCTTGCGCAAACAGGCGGCCAGCCCGTTCATTGCCAATAATTGCGATCTTTCACCGGTAGGCGATCAGAAGCACGGGGCGATCTGGATGCTGACCGGTCCGAACATGGGCGGTAAATCCACCTTTCTGCGCCAGAATGCGCTGATCGCCATTCTCGCCCAGATGGGGGCGTTCGTGCCCGCCGGATCGGCGCATATCGGCATTGTCGATCGACTGTTTTCCCGTGTTGGCGCCTCCGACGATCTGGCACGGGGCCGATCGACCTTCATGGTCGAGATGGTAGAGACGGCGGCCATTCTCAATCAGGCGGGCGAGCGGTCTCTGGTCATTCTCGATGAGATCGGTCGAGGTACGGCGACATTCGACGGCCTGTCGATTGCCTGGGCGACTGTCGAGCATCTGCATGAGGTCAATCGCTGCCGATCGCTGTTTGCCACGCATTTTCATGAGTTGACGGCGCTGTCTGAAAAGCTTGTCCGGCTGTCGAACGTCACCATGAAGGTCAAGGAATGGCACGGCGAGGTGATTTTCCTGCATGAGGTTGGGGCCGGTGCCGCAGATCGCTCCTACGGCATCCAGGTGGCGCGATTGGCCGGGCTGCCGGGCATGGTGGTGGAGCGCGCCCGCGCCGTGCTGTCGCAGCTCGAAGATGCCGACCGCAAAAATCCGGCCAGCCAGTTGATCGATGACCTGCCGCTGTTCCAGGTCAGTCAGAGGCGGGAGAGCAAAACGGGGGCAGGGGCGCAGGTGTCGGCGGTGGAAGAGGCATTGCGAGGCCTCAATCTGGATGATTTGACGCCAAGGCAAGCACTGGATGCGCTTTACGGTCTGAAAACCACCCTGGCGAAATCCTGATCGGCCAAATCCTGATCCAGGCTCGCATTGCTTTTTGGTTCTGGACTTTCTGGTTCTGGCTCAGTCAACGGATTTTAGGAATTATCGGCTATCCTGTTGCCCGCAGCGCCTTAAAAACGCTAAACCCGTTACAGACAAAAGCCGCCTCATTCCAAGCGGCAGGGAACAGATAACCGGACGATTATGGCAAAGCACGATCCATCAGACGCAACGCTCCCCGATTTCAAGGCATTGGAGGCGGAATGCATGTCCATCGTGCTCCAGAATGGCAAAGTGCCGGAAACGCGCGCCGCCATTCTCCCCTTGCTGAAAAAGGCAAGCATCGATGGCCGGGAGGCGGCCCTGCGCCATCTGATCGCCAATGGCAGCGGGTTGGAATGCGCCGGGATGATTTCCAATCTCCAGGATAGTCTGATCGCGCTGGTGCACCGTATTGTCACCCAGTCGGTCTACCCCACCACCCAGCATGAATTTGCCGTGGCTGCCGTCGGCGGTTATGGACGCAGCACCCTGGCTCCCGGGTCCGACATCGATCTCCTGTTCCTGCTGTCAGTCAAGGCTGGGGCGGATGCCCGCAAGGCGGTGGAATTCCTGCTCTATATTCTCTGGGATCTGGGTTTCAAGGTCGGCCATGCCACTCGTCTCGTTGAGGAATGCATCCGGCTGTCGCGCACCGACATGACCATCAGGACCGCCATTCTCGAAACCCGTTACATCTGCGGCGAAGCGTTGCTGGTTGGCGAGTTGCAGAAACGGTTTGATGCGGAGGTGGTTGAAAAGACCGCGCCTGAATTCATCGCCGCCAAACTGGCCGAACGCGACGAACGCCATCGTAAGGCGGGCGATACCCGGTATCTGGTCGAGCCGAATGTGAAGGAAGGCAAGGGCGGGTTGCGTGATCTGCACACGCTGTTCTGGATCGCCAAATATTATTACCGGATTTCCGACCCCGCCGACCTGGTCAAACTGGGCGTTCTGTCGCGCCAGGAATGGCGGATGTTTCAGAAATCCGACGATTTTCTCTGGGCGGTGCGTTGCCATATGCATTTCGCCACCGGCAAGCCGGAAGAGCGGCTCTCCTTCGATCTCCAGCCGGAAATTGCCCGCAATCTCGGCTATAATGCCCGTCCCGGCCTGTCGGAGGTCGAGCGTTTCATGAAGCATTATTTCCATGTCGCCAAAAATGTCGGCGACCTGACCCGGATCGTTTGTGCCAGCCTGGAGGATAAGCAGGCAAAGGCCGCTCCAGGACTGACCGCAGCCATTGGGCGTTTTGCCCATCGGCCCCGTCGCATTCCCGGCACACCTGAGTTCATCGAGGACAGGGGCCGGATCGCTCTGTCCGGCCCGGATATTTTCAAGCGTGATCCGATCAATATCATGCGGTTTTTCCATGTCGCCGATCTGCATGGACTGGAATTCCATCCCGATGCGCTCAAGGCGATTACCCGCTGCCTGCCGCTGATCGATCATGATTTCCGCGACAACGAGGAGGCCAACCGGCTGTTCCTCTCCATCCTGACCTCCAAACGCGACCCGGCGCTGATGCTGACCCGGATGAACGAAGCGGGCGTGCTGGGCAAGTTTATCCCGGATTTCGGGCGGATCGTTTCGATGATGCAGTTCAACATGTATCATCATTATACCGTGGATGAGCATTTGATCCGCTCGGTCGGCGTCTTGGCCGAGGTCGATCAGGGACAGCATGCCGAGATCCATCCATTGGTGGTCAAGCTGATGCCGAATATAGAGGAACGCACTGTGCTGTTCGTCGCGGTGCTGCTGCATGACATCGCCAAGGGCCGTCAGGAAGACCATTCGATTGCCGGTGCCAAGGTTGCCCGGCGTCTCTGCCCGCGTCTTGGTTTGAACGACAAGCAGACCGAATTGGTGGTCTGGTTGATTGATCAGCATCTGCTGATGTCGATGGTCGCCCAGACCCGCGATCTGCACGACCGCAAGACCATTACCGATTTCGCCGAGAAAGTGCAGTCGCTCGATCGGTTGCGCATGCTTCTGGTGCTGACGGTCTGCGATATCCGCGCCGTCGGTCCTGGTGTGTGGAACGGGTGGAAAGGGCAGTTGCTGCGCACGCTCTATTATGAAACCGAATTGCTGCTATCGGGCGGTTTTTCCGAAAGCCCGCGCAAGGAGCGTGCCAAACAGGCCGCCGAGCAATTGGCTGAGGCCCTGTCGGACTGGAGCCAGAAGGACCAGAAAACCTATACCAAGCTGCATTACCAACCCTATCTGCTGACGGTGCCGCTGGAAGACCAGGTGCGCCATGCGCATTTTATCCGCCAGGCTGACAAGGCCGATCAGGCGTTGGCAACCATGGTCCGCACCCATTCCTTCCACGCGATCACCGAGATCACGGTGCTTGCCCCCGACCATCCGCGCCTGTTGTCGATCATTGCCGGTGCCTGTGCGGCGGCGGGTGCCAATATTGCCGATGCGCAGATTTTCACCACCTCCGATGGCCGGGCGCTCGATACCATTCTCATCAACAGGGAGTTTCCCATTGACGAGGACGAGATGCGCCGGGCCAATACAATCAGCAAGATGATCGAAGACGTGCTGGCGGGCAAGAAGCGCCTGCCGGAAGTGATTGCCACCCGCACCAAGGGCCGCAAACGCAACAAGACCTTCACCGTCAAGCCGCATGTGACGATTTCCAACAGTCTTTCCAATAAGTTTACGGTGATCGAGGTCGAATGTCTCGACCGCATCGGCCTGCTGGCCGAGGTCACGGCGGTCCTGGCTGATCTGTCGCTCGATATTCACTCGGCCCGTATCACCACCTTTGGTGAAAAGGTCATCGATACCTTTTATGTCATCGATCTGGTCGGCCAGAAGATAACCAATGAAAACCGGCAGGGGTCCATTTCGGTTCGGCTGAAAGCGGTGATGAGCGAGCAACCCGACGAATTGCGCGAGCAGATGCCATCGGGCATTATCGCGCCCGCCGCGACGAAATCCCCGGCTGCTGAAAAGAAAGCCCGCGTCTGATATGTCCCTCGTCAAGAAGTTTATGACCGTTGGCGGCGCCACGCTTGGCAGCCGATTGTTCGGGTTTGCCCGCGAAACCCTGATGGCGGCGGCGCTGGGCACCGGGCCAATGGCCGATGTGTTTTATGCGGCTTTCCGTTTTCCCAACCTGTTTCGCCGGTTGTTTGCCGAAGGCGCCTTCAACGCCGCTTTCGTGCCGCTGTTTTCCAAGGAGATCGAGGCAAACGGACTGGATGGCGCCAAGCGGTTTTCCGAGGAAGTCTTTGGCGTCCTCTTTACCGTTCTATTGCTGATCACCATCGCCATGGAACTTTCCATGCCGCTCCTGGTGCGGTTTGTCATCGCTCCGGGTTTTGCCGATGACGCCGAGAAATTTTCGCTGACTGTGCGGCTTGCCGTGGTGATGTTTCCCTATCTAATGTGCATGTCGCTAACGGCGATGCTCAGCGGCATGCTCAATTCGCTGCATCACTTTTTCGCCGCCGCCGTCGCGCCGATCTTTCTCAATCTGGTGATGATCAGTGCGTTGTTTTATGCGCTCTACCATGGTGTCGAGCCTGTCGTGACGGCCTGGTATCTCTCCTGGTCAGTGTTGGTGGCGGGGATTTTACAGTTGCTGGTGGTCTATATCGGCGTGCGCCATGCGGGGATAAGGTTGGGCTTCAAATGGCCGAAGATCACCCCCAATGTGAAGCGGTTGCTGGTGCTGGCCGTCCCTGCGGCGGTGACCGGCGGCATCACCCAGATCAACCAGTTGATTGGTCAGGCCATTGCCTCCTCCAAGGATGGGGCGATTGCCGCCCTGCAATATGCCGACCGTATCTATCAACTGCCCTTGGGCGTGGTGGGTGTTGCTGTGGGTGTGGTGCTTTTGCCGGAATTGGCGCGGGCGCTGAAATCCGATCATCAGCGCGAAGCCTCGACCATCCAGAACAGGTCGATTGAATTCGTGCTGTTCCTGACCCTGCCAGCGGCGGTCGGGCTGTGGGTGCTTTCCGACGATATCATCCGGGTACTTTATGAGCGCGGCGCGTTTACCGCGCACAACACCGCCATTGTCGGGGCAATCCTCGCCTATTACGGCTTGGGCCTGCCCGGTTTCGTGATGATCAAGGCCTTGCAGCCCGGTTTTTACGCCCGCGAGGATACAAAAACCCCGATGCGGTTCACCGGCATTTCGGTGGTGGTCAATTCGGCGCTGGCCATTTCGCTGTTTCCGCTGTTGCAGGAGCGGGGCATCGCCATTGCCGAAGCGACGGCGGGCGCGATCAACACAGTTCTGCTGTTCACCATGCTGGTACGGCGCGGACATTTGCAGGTGGAATGGGCGCTGGTGTCACGCGCGCTGCGGCTTCTTCTCGCGGCGCTGGCCATGGGCGCGGCGCTGATGGCGCTGTCGGGCTTTTTCGCGCCTTATATCGGCACCGGTTCGCCCTTCCTGCACAAGGTGCTGGTGCTGTTCATCCAGATCGGCCTGGCTATGCTGATCTATTTCTCGCTGGCCTTCCTGATCGGCGGCGCGGATATCGGCATGCTCAGGCGCAATCTGAAGCGCAAGGCGCGGGCGAAATCTGGTGAGACGAGCGGTGATGCAGAATAGGCCAGTAAAACGCATCGCCACCGTCACGCTGGTGGTGGACGATTATGATCGGGCGCTGGCCTTTTATTGCGGCAAGCTGGGCTTTGCCTGCACAGCAGATATCGACCTGGGCGATGGCAAGCGCTGGGTGGTTGTTTCTCCCGCTGAAGGCGGTGCCGGGCTGCTTCTGGCGCAGGCGGATGGAGAAAAACAGCTGGCGGCAATTGGCAATCAAGCCGGTGGCCGGGTTGCCTTCTTTCTGGAAACGGATGACTTTGCCCGCGATCATGCGGCGTTTATCGCTGATGGCATCGTCTTTCAGGAAGAGCCGCGTTACGAGCTCTACGGCACGGTTGCCGTGTTCGAAGATCTTTACGACAATCTCTGGGACCTGATCGAGCCAAAATTATAATCGCGCCACAGCCGTTCCCCGCTTGATCGGGAACGCCTGCCTGTGCATAAGCGCTGTAAATCCACACGAGGTATCAGGCCCTCCACAAGCCTGCTGAGGTCAATCATGAGCGAATTTCAGCCGCTGGTTTTTTCCGGCGTTCAGCCCACCGGCAATCTCCATCTTGGCAATTACCTCGGCGCGATCCGCAAATTCGTCGCGCTTCAGGAGAATAACGACTGCATGTATTGCGTCGTTGACCTGCATGCGCTGACGGCGCAACTGGTTCATGAGGATATGCGCGGCCAGATCCGGTCAATCACGGCGGCTTTTCTCGCGGCGGGTATCGACCCGGTCAAGCATATCGTCTTCAACCAGAGCCAGGTGCCACAACATGCCGAACTGGCCTGGATCTTCAACTGTGTCGCCCGCATCGGCTGGATGAACCGGATGACCCAGTTCAAGGACAAGGCTGGCAAGGACCGCGAGCAGGCCTCGCTTGGCCTGTTTGCCTATCCGAGCCTGATGGCTGCCGACATCCTGGTCTACCGCGCCACCCATGTGCCGGTGGGCGATGACCAGAAGCAGCATCTGGAACTGACCCGCGATATCGCCATGAAGTTCAACCTGGATTTTGCCCAGCAGATCCGCCCGACCGGACTTGGCATCGATATCACCGTCGGCAACGAACCAGTGCATGCTTATTTCCCGATGGTCGAACCGCTGATCGACGGTCCGGCCCCCAGGGTGATGAGCCTGAAGGACGGCACCAAGAAAATGTCGAAGTCCGATCCTTCGGATCTGTCGCGCATCAACCTGATGGACGATGCAGAGGCGATTGCCAAGAAGATCCGCAAGGCCAAGACCGATCCGGACGCCTTGCCAAGCGAAACGGATGGATTGGCCGGACGGCCGGAGGCCGATAATCTGGTTGGCATTTATGCAGCCCTTGCCGACAAGACCAAAGCCGAGGTGCTGGCGGAATTCGGCGGGCAGCAGTTCTCAGTATTCAAGCCTGCTCTTATCGAACTTGCTGTCGAGGTTCTGTCGCCGATCACTGGCGAAATGCGCCGTTTGATGGGGGATCCTGCTCATATCGACGCCGTGTTGCGCGATGGTGGTGAGCGGGCGCGGGTCCGTGCCGAAAAAACCATGACGGAAATCCGCGACATTATTGGTTTCGTGCGCTAAGCTTTGATGATGATGCGTGGCAGGTGTCACGCGTCATCAGGTAACGGTTATCGGGGCCGGTCGATCCGGCCCGACGAACAGGGCAGGCCATGGTATCGAAACGTCTATCGCGTCTTGACGGGCACCGGCGGAAATTTCTGACGGTCATCGACGATACGCCGGAATGCTCCCGCGCCGTCCATTATGCCGGCAGGCGCGCCAAGAATTCCAATGGCGGGCTGGTTCTGCTCTATGTGATTCCAGAGGGCGATTTCCAGCAATGGCTGGGTGTCGAGGAAATCATGCGGGCCGAGGCGCGGGAAGCCGCCGATGCGGTCATGGCAAAATCCGCCCAGACGGTGCGTGAAACCATTGGGCTTGAGCCGGAAATCGTCATCCGCGAAGGCAGTGCCGCCGAGCAGATCCAGGCGGTGATCGAGGAGGATCGCGATATCGCCATCCTCGTTCTGGCCGCAGGCTCGGCCAAGGACGGGCCTGGCCCGCTGGTCTCGATGATCGCCGGGCGGGCACAGGCCTTTCCCATTCCCGTGACCGTGCTGCCGGATACGCTGAGCAATGAAGAAATCGACGCGCTTTGCTGAAAAGTGAGGCTGGACATGCCTTCAAGGTAAGACTGCCTCGGCATCTTCAAGCCGTGGTATAAGATCTTTATTTGCAGCCAGTGCTTGAAGCAGGACCTGCGAAGGTTTATTTTTGAAGCATTCTAAATCGGACCCGGCTTGACCGGTTCGCAAGGAGTTTGTGATGTTCATTCAGACGGAATCCACCCCCAATCCGGCTACTTTGAAATTCCTGCCGGGCAAGGTGGTGATGGACAACGGCACGGCTGAATTCCGCGACCGGGAAGCGGCCATGGCCTCGCCACTGGCTGAAAAGCTGTTTGCCATACCCGGCGTCACCTCCGTGTTCTTTGGCTATGACTTTGTGACCGTGACCAAGGATACCGCCGAATGGCCGCATCTGAAGCCGGCCATCCTCGGGTCGATCATGGAGCATTTCATGAGCGGCGCGCCGATCATGGGCAGCGCTGTCGCAGGAGATGAGGCGTCGGACGAAGAATTCTTCAACGAGGGTGACGAGACCATCGTTGCCACCATCAAGGAACTGCTGGAAACCCGGGTGCGCCCGGCTGTCGCTCAGGATGGTGGGGATATCACTTTCCGTGGTTTCCGCGATGGCAAGGTGTTTCTCAACATGAAGGGATCGTGCGCGGGTTGCCCATCCTCCACCGCGACGCTGAAGCATGGCGTGCAGAACCTGCTGCGCCATTTCATTCCCGAAGTGCAGGAAGTCGAAGCCGTTTGATACGGTTTGGGCGCGGCGTCCCTTAGGTTGCCGCGCTTTCGATAAATGTGAAACGTCACGCAATGAAAAGCGAGCAGGCATGATCCTTTTGGCAATCGACACCGCCGGCGTTGATTGCGCTGTTGGCCTGTATGACAGCGATCTTGACCGGATGCTGGGGGCCAGAAGCGAAACGATTGGCCGTGGTCATGCCGAAAAGCTGATGGGCATGATCGACGCGGTTCTGGACGAGGCGTCAATCGCGCTTCCTAGTGTCGAGCGGGTTGCGGTCACCATTGGTCCCGGTTCCTTTACCGGCATTCGCGTCGGCCTGTCGGCGGCGCGGGGGCTAGCTCTGGCGCTGGGTGTCGATATCGTCGGTATTTCAACGCTTGCCGTTCTGGCGGCGGCAGAGCGCAGGCGGGGTGGCGCGGTTGCGGTGCTTGCTGCGATGGATGCCAAGCGCGATGAAGTCTATGTCCAGGGTTTCAGCCTTGATGCAGTGGCGCTGGATGACGCTCGATTGCTGTCGGTGGACGAATTTCGGGCGATGGCGGCTGAGCTTGCCAGGTCTGGCGCAGGACGCGTCACCGGTTCGGCATGCCGGCTGCTGGAGAAAAACGTGACGGAGGAGGGTGAAGAGGCTGCAACAGTGGAGGCAGATCACTTTCCGATGGAAGATATTGCCAGGCTTGGAGCGGTTGCGCAGGCCTCGGGCAAGCCAAAACCGCTTTACTTGCGGGGGCCGGATGTCAAGCCGCAGGCAGGTTTTGCCGTGGCGCGGGCATGATCCTGTTTTAGAGCACGATGGGCTGGTGGGTTTGTAGACGATAAACGCAATATAGTTAAATCTGCTGCGTATTTTCACCATAAATCCCAGGTGATTTTAGGAATTATCGGGTAATCTGTGCCGTGAGCATGTCGGAATAAACATATTTTATCCTGACTCTGGGGAGGGTCTTATGCTTGAAACAATTTTTGCCCGTAAAGCCGAGTTTGAAATCGTCGCCATGGAGCTGGACGATTGCCATGACGTGTCGGAATTGCATGGCCAGCGGTTTTCGCAGCCATGGAATGATGGCGCATTTGAAAGCCTGCTGTTGCAGCCGAATGTTTTCGGTTTCGTGATTCGCCAGACCAATACGCTGATGTTCAAGCCGCAGCTCAGCGGTTTCGTGCTGGCCCGCGAAGCAGCGGGCGAAGCGGAAATCCTGACGATTGCCGTGCATGAAAAGGGCGCAAGAAACGGCCTTGGTTGGCGGCTGATGCAGGGCGCGATGCGTGAAGCCAGGGTGCGCGGCGGCGAAATCATGTTTCTCGAAGTGGATGATGGCAATCACCCCGCCATCAATCTTTACCGCAAGCTTGGCTTTGAAAAAGCTGGCGAAAGGCCAGCTTATTACGCCGATGCCAACGGTCGTCGCAGTGCAGCGCTTGTCATGCGGCGCGATCTTCGCTAACTCGTGACTATCGAAATTCACGAGCAACCGGACCATCATGACGGAGACGCCGAAAACGCTGGAAGAGCTCTGCGCCGAGCGTGGAATGCGCATGACCGAACAGCGGCGGATCATCGCGCGCATTCTTGAAGGCTGCGACGACCATCCTGACGTCGAGGAACTGTACCGGCGCTCCTCGGCGATAGACGCCAAAATTTCGATCTCGACCGTCTATCGCACCGTCAAGCTGTTTGAGGATGCCGGAATCATCGCCCGCCACGATTTTCGCGATGGGCGCTCCCGTTACGAGACCGTGCCGGAAGAACACCACGATCATCTGATCGATTTGAAGACGGGCGTGGTCATCGAGTTCCGCTCACCCGAGATCGAGGCGCTCCAGGAGCGAATCGCTCGAGAACATGGCTTCCGTCTGGTGGATCACCGGCTGGAACTCTATGGCGTGCCATTGGCGAAGGACGAGCCGTGAGCAGGGTAAGCTTTGGCTGTTCGTGGCAGCCATGATCATCACCATCCGAACTGTCTTCATGTTGGCGCTGCTTGTCGCCGTCACGCTGATTATGCTGCCGCTGCAATTGCTTGGCCTGGCGTTCGATCTGAAAATAAGACGGCTGTTGCCGCGCTACTGGCATAGGATTGCCTGTCTGGTTCTCGGTATCCGGGTGCGGGTGCATGGCCTGCCGGAACGGCAAAGGCCATTGATGCTGGCCGTCAATCATTGTTCCTGGACCGATATTCTGGTGCTGAGTTCCATTGCCGATGTGGTGTTCATCGCCAAGATGGAGGTGTCGGAATGGCCGATTTTCGGGACGCTGGCCAAGCTGCAAAAAAGCATTTTCATTCGCCGCGAGGAAAAGCGGTCTTCCGGTGAGCAGGTCAATGACATTGCGGCCCGCATGGCGGATGGTGAAATCGTCGTGCTGTTTCCCGAAGGCACGACGTCGGACGGCAACCGGCTGCTGCCGGTCAAATCCTCGCTGTTTGGGGCTGCCGCCATGGCGGTGCCACTTGCTCCTGAGGGTGTGGTCTATGTGCAGCCTGTCGCCATCGCCTATACGGGAATCCATGGCATGCCGATGGGCCGCTTCCATCGGACATTGGTCAGTTGGCCGGGCGATGTCACGCTTGGACCGCATCTGGCCAGTCTGCTCAAGGTGGCGGCGGTGGATGTCGATGTCTGCTTCGGTGCGCCGGTTGCCTATACCAAGGACAGCAATCGCAAACGGGTGAGCGCTACGGTGGAAGCGGAAATCCGACGCATGCTGCTGTCAAAGCTGCTGGGCCGGACTATCGTGTAGCGGAAGATAGAACCGGATTGTCTGCCACTTTTCGTTCCGCCGCTTTTCATTCGGATGTTGCGGCACTCTTTGCTAATGCCAATCATTGGTATAAAAGCGCGCCATGACCCAGGAAATTTCAAGCCTTTCAGCATCGGTAGAGCCGGTGTCCGCCATGGTTGACCACACCTCTGCCCAGCAAAAGCCTGCGCCGCAGAAGAAGGTGTTTATCAAGACCTATGGCTGTCAGATGAATGTCTATGATAGCAGCCGCATGGCCGATGCGCTGGTGGCTGAAGGCTATCAATCGACCGAGGATATGGAGGAAGCCAGCCTCGTGCTGCTCAATACCTGTCATATCCGCGAAAAGGCCGCCGACAAGGTCTATTCGGCGCTGGGACGGCTGCGTGAAATGAAAAAGATTCGCGCCGCAAGAGGCGAGGAATTCATGATCGGCGTGGCCGGTTGTGTCGCCCAGGCCGAGGGTGAGGAAATCGTTCGCCGCGAGCCGGGCGTCGATGTGGTTGTCGGTCCGCAGACCTATCACCGCCTGCCGCAGGCACTGAGACGGGCGCGAAGCGGAGAACGGGTGGTCGATACCGATTATGCCGTGGAAGATAAGTTCGAACATCTGCCTGATCCAACGAAGATCGCTGGCAAGCGCCGGATGATCACGGCTTTTCTGACCGTGCAGGAAGGCTGCGATAAATTCTGCACCTTCTGTGTCGTGCCCTATACCCGTGGGTCCGAGGTTTCCCGGCCGCTTGCCCAATTGCTGGGTGAGGCGCAGAGACTGGTGGAAAGCGGTGTGCGCGAAATCACTTTGCTGGGCCAGAACGTCAATGCCTGGCACGGCAAGGGACCGGATGGGCGCGAGATGGGTCTGGGCGATCTTCTTTACAAGCTTGCCGAGATTCCGGGCCTTGCCCGGCTGCGCTACACCACCAGCCATCCGCGTGACATGGACGAGCGGCTGATCGAGGCTCATCGCGATCTGCGCATGTTGATGCCCTATCTGCATCTGCCGGTACAGTCGGGGTCCGACCGGATCCTGAAAGCGATGAACCGCCGGCACAAGGCTGCCGATTATATTGCCCTCATTGATCGCATCCGCGAGGCGCGTCCCGACATTGCCATATCAGGCGATTTCATCGTTGGTTTTCCCGGCGAAACCGACGCGGATTTTGAAGACACCATCAAACTGGTCGAGCGAGTCGGCTATGCACAGGCCTTTTCGTTCAAATATTCTCCGCGTCCAGGTACGCCCGGCGCCGACATGCCCGATCATGTGGCGGAGGACGTGAAGACTGAACGGCTGGCCCGGTTGCAGGAATTGTTGTTAAAACAACAACATGACTTTGCCCGCTCGCTGGTGGGCCAGACCATGGACCTGCTTTTGGAAAAGCCGGGCCGGATGCCGGGACAGATTATTGGCCGGTCTCCGTGGTTGCAGTCTGTGAATGTTGATGCAAAACCTTCGCAAATAGGCGACATTATTCAGGTACGAATCACGGATATCGGCCCAAACAGCTTGTTTGCCGAGGTGGCAGAGAGTTAGAGTGAGGGCAGGGACTAAATTCCGATAGGGAGCCTGATCGCTTGAACGCACCAGAAGTGGTAACCTCACCCTCGCGCAACACCAAAACCGCCGCGACCGACGCCAATCACTTCATCTTGACGTTCGAGAACAACCGGCATGCCAGCGAGCTTTTCGGCCAGTTCGAACAGAACCTGAAGTTGCTGGAGCAGCGGCTGAATATCAAAGCCAGCGCGCGCGGCAATTCCGTGTCCATCTCCGGCGACATCATGGCCACCAACCAGGCGCGCCGGGCGCTGGATTTCCTCTATGCCAGGCTGCAAAGCGGCGGCAGCGTCGAAGCTTCTGACGTGGAAGGCGCGATCCGGATGGCGGTGGCCGCCGACGACCAGCTGACCTTGCCGACGCTGGAGCGCAAGGCCAAGCTCAGCATGGCGCAGATTTCCACCCGCAAGAAGACTATCGTTGCCCGTACGCCGACCCAGGATGCCTATATGCGGGCGCTGGAGCGGTCCGAACTGGTGTTCGGTACTGGTCCGGCTGGCACTGGCAAGACCTATCTGGCCGTGGCGCAAGCCGCGCAATTGCTGGAACGTGGCGCCGTGGACAAGATCATCCTGTCGCGCCCGGCGGTCGAGGCGGGCGAACGGCTGGGCTTCCTGCCCGGCGATATGAAGGAAAAGGTCGATCCTTACCTGCGGCCGCTCTACGACGCGCTCTATGACATGATGCTGGGCGACAAGGTGGAGCGGGCGATTACCGCGGGCGTAATCGAAATTGCCCCGCTGGCTTTCATGCGCGGGCGCACGCTGGCCAATGCCGCCATCATTCTTGATGAAGCACAGAACACCACATCCATGCAGATGAAGATGTTTCTGACGCGTCTGGGCGAAAATTCCCGGATGATCATTACCGGCGACCCGAGCCAGGTGGACCTGCCGCGCGGTGTAAAATCCGGTCTGGTTGAGGCCTTGGATATTCTGGCTGGCGTAGAAGGCGTCTCTTTCGTGCGCTTCAAGGATGTCGATGTTGTGCGTCACCCGCTTGTCGGGCGGATCGTCAGGGCCTATGATGCCCAATATGCGCAGCCTGAGCCTCACTATACGCAGCCTCTCGAAGGCGAGAAGTCGGAATAACCTGGTGCTGTGTCCTGTGATTGAGTGCCTGTGACCGATGAAGAAACTTGACGTTCAGATTGCTATCGAGGCAGATGGCTGGCCTGATGAGGCGGAACTTGAGGCGTTGAGCACACGGATTTTGGACCATGCGGCGGATTTCATCGCTGCTGAAGGCCAGCCCTTTGCGCCGATGCCTGCGGAGGTCTCTCTGGTCTTCACCGGTGACGCCGAGATCCAGGCGATCAACAGTGAATGGCGCGGACAGGACAAGCCGACCAATGTCCTGTCCTTTCCGGCCTATCCGATAGAGCCCGGCGATCAGCCGGGACCGATGCTGGGTGATATCGTTATTGCCCGCCAGACCGTGGAGCGGGAAGCGGCGGAGCTGGAAAAAACAGTTACGGACCATCTGACGCATTTGATGGTGCATGGATTCCTCCACCTTTTCGGTTATGATCACATGACCGAAGATGAGGCGGAGGAGATGGAGGGACTGGAGACTCGCATTTTGGCCGGTCTTGGCTTATCTGATCCTTATGCGGGTCAAGTCCCGGTTTGATAGAACGGTAAAATGAGCGATTTTTCGACACGATCGGCCAGTGAGGCCACGAAGGAGCAGGACGGCTCCTCCTCCGAAGAGGGGTCTAGTCCGCAGCGAAGTTCCGCGGCCCACAAGCCGCAATCATCTTTCTGGGCGCGTGCCGCCCGGATCTTGAAACCCGCCGGCGGCAACCTGCGTGAGGATATCGCCGACGCGCTGATGTCCGACAGGGCCGCTGAAGAGGCCTTTTCCGCCGAAGAGCGGGCGATGTTGCACAATATCCTGCGCTTTCGCGAAGTGCGCGTCGAAGATGTCATGGTGCCGCGCTCCGATATCCATGCTGTCGATGTCGAGACCAGCATTGGCGAATTGATGACCCTGTTCCAGCAAACCGGCCATTCGCGCATGCCGGTCTATTGCGACACGCTGGATGATCCACGCGGCATGGTGCATATCCGCGATCTTCTCTCCTATATCACCCTGAAGGCGCTGAACGGCAACGGCCTCGACCTCGCCTGCGTCGATCTTGGCGTGACGCTTGAGGAGGCTGGCATCATCCGCTCCATCCTGTTCGTGCCACCTTCTATGCAGGCCTCCGACCTTCTGGCCCGTATGCAGGCGGCCCGCACCCAGATGGCGCTGGTGATCGACGAGTATGGCGGCACCGATGGCCTGGTTTCGCATGAAGATATCGTCGAAATGGTGGTTGGCGACATTGAAGATGAGCATGACAAGGAAGAGGCGCTGGTCACCCGCGTCTCACAGGATGTCTATCTGGCCGATGCCCGCATCGAACTTGAGGAAATCGCCGAGGTGATCGGTCCTGATTTCGATATCAGTGCGGAAATCGATGAAGTCGATACGCTGGGCGGATTGCTCTCCACCGCGATTGGCCGGGTACCGCAGCGTGGTGAAGTGGTGCAGGCGGTGGCGGGCTTCGAGCTACATATTCTCGACGCCGATCCGCGAAGAGTGAAGAAGGTCCGTATCACCCGCATGGCACCCATTGCCAAGCGCCTGCAGGAAGGCGCCGATTTGCAGACAGTTGGATCCGGGCAGGGTAAGTAGCGGGCCTGTAGCCCATCACCTATGGTTAAAGACGAGGCGGCAGTTTGTAAAAAGAACTGCCGCCTCTTCGATTCTTGCAGGCAGGGTTGTGGCAGCGTCTTGCCCTTTGTCGTAAATTTGAAGTGCTATACGAACTGGCCTTGAAAAGGGCAGCCCGTATTCCGTTTTCAAGTATCTCAAGCATTTGAGGTCTTTGAAATTATGCAATAGCAAGGTCTTGGGGGCGAAGATGGAACGGTTGGCGGCAAGGATCATGCTTCTGGCGGGATGGCGGCGTGCCCTTCTTGCCATTGCCTCAGGCGCGGTCGGGGCGCTGGCGCTGGCGCCGGTAGGGTTCTTTGCGGCTCTGTTTTTCTCCTTCTCCATGCTTGTCTGGCTGCTCGATGGTGTGAGCGGCAATCCCGACCGGAGTTGGTCGCGGGGACTGCGGTCCGCCTTCTGGATCGGTTGGCTGTTCGGCTTCGGTTATTTCGTGGCCGGGCTCTGGTGGTTGGGCAATGCGCTGATGGTGGAGGCCGACGAATTTGCCTGGGCACTGCCGCTTGCAGTGCTGGGTCTTCCGGCAGTGCTTGCGGTGTTTTATGGTTTGGCCTGCCTTGCCGCCCGTCTGCTCTGGTCCGAAGGCCTTGGCCGGATTGCCGCGCTGGCGGCGATGTTTGGCATCACCGAATGGTTGCGCAGCTTTGTTGCCACGGGCTTTCCCTGGAATGCCATCGGCTATGGCGCCATGCCCATCCCATTGATGATGCAATCGGCTGCGGTGCTGGGTCTTTTCGGGGTTTCGGCCCTTGCCGTCTTCGTCTTTGCCGCCCCGGCTCTTCTGGGAACCCGCCGTGGGGCAAAGCTCGGTCTGGCGCTGGCGGGATTATTGATCTGCGGCCATCTCGGCTATGGTGCCTACCGGCTGTCTCTGCCAGAGCCGGAAGGACGGAAGGTGACAGTGCGTCTGGTCCAGCCGAATATAGACCAGGCAGCGAAGATGGACGATACCGACCGCGTTGCGATTTTCGAAAAACATCTTCGCCTGACAGCGGTGCCGACACCGCCCGATCAGCCACGCCCGGATGTGATTGTCTGGCCGGAAACCACCATTCCCTTCATCCTCACCGAAAATCCAGATGCCTTGCGGCAGATTGCCGGGACGTTGCAGGAGGGCCAAGTGCTGATCACCGGCACAGTCCGTTCGGAAGATCAGGGTGCCGGAATTGCCCCACGCTATTATAATTCGATCTATGCAATTGACAGTCAGGGGCAGATCCTTGCCGCCGCCGATAAGGTCCATCTTGTGCCATTTGGGGAATATGTGCCATGGCAGGACATCCTGTCGAAGCTCGGTATTACCAACATTATCGACCTGCCGGGAGGCTTTTCTCCAGGTGCATCACGGTCCCTGATGACCCTTCCGGGGGGGCTGAAGCTCTATCCGTTGATCTGTTACGAGGTCATTTTTCCTGACGAAATGGTTAAGGGATTATCCGGGGCCAATGCCATAATCAATGTCACCAACGATGCTTGGTTTGGAGATACGCCAGGTCCATTTCAGCATTTTCAACAGGCAAGATTACGCGCCGTCGAGACTGGGCTGCCAATTATTCGCGCCGCCAATAATGGCATTTCTGCCTTAATTGACGGACGAGGGCGGGTGTATTCGGGTTTGCGATTGAACGCTGAAGGCGTGGAAAATGCAACTTTTACGCTATCTGTTGCGCCTGAAACCAATGTAAATCATAATAAATACAACTTTTGGGCGGTAACTGCTTTGTTATTATCTGTGGCTGTAATTTCTCGTTTAGGTTTAATATCGAGAGTGAATTGACGAAAAACCCCTAAAAATGCATAGTGCTGTAGCTTGGTAGTGCTTGTAATCCAGCGCTTGAAGCGCTGGCGTGTGCAACGTAACGTTATATGAAGTTGCAAGCGCTACGGGTTAAGATCAATTTCAACTGTCTTCAGGATCGTCACATGCTCGAAAACAAAAAGAAGCCTAACCCCATCGACATTCATGTCGGTAGCCGGATTCGTCTTCGCCGCACCATGCTCGGAATGAGCCAGGAAAAGCTGGGCGAAAGCCTCGGCATTACGTTTCAACAAATTCAGAAGTACGAAAAAGGCACAAATCGTGTCGGCGCCAGCCGCTTGCAGAATATTTCAAGCATTCTGAATGTACCCGTCTCGTTCTTTTTCGAGGATGCACCGGGTGAGCAGGTTGTAGCAGGCGCCAATGGCTTTTCCGAGGCGGCCAGTTCCAACTATGTCGTGGACTTCCTCTCGTCTTCCGAAGGCCTGCAGCTGAACCGTGCTTTCGTTAAGATCAACGATCCGAAAGTGCGCCGCAAAGTCGTCGATCTGGTCAAGGCGCTTGCCGCCGACGCAGACGCGGAATAACCGGGACCCTTCAGGGCTCGAAAAAAAAGCGGCGATTAAGCCGCTTTTTTTATGTCTTGGTCACGTTTGAGAAAGGCTTGCTGACATAAAGATATATTTATGTCGTTGTGTCCTTGTTTTTGAGGCTTGGAGCCTCTATCACAGGAGCATCTGGTTCATTGAGGGGAATCCCGCATGCGCTCAAACTATCTGTTTACGAGTGAGTCCGTTTCGGAAGGTCATCCGGACAAGGTCTGCGACCGAATTTCGGACGAAATCGTCGATCTGGTCTATCGTGAAGCGGCACGGACCGGGGTGGATCCCTGGACAGTGCGCATCGCCTGCGAGACGCTGGCGACCACCAATCGTGTTGTCATCGCTGGTGAGGTTCGCCTGCCGCCGAGCCTGATGAAGACCGACAAGAACGGCAATGAGGTCATCAACCCTGCCAAGTTCAAGGCGGCGGCGCGCAAGGCAATCCGCGACATCGGCTATGAACAGGACGGCTTCCATTGGAAGACCGCCAAGATCGACGTTCTCCTGCATTCCCAGTCGGCCCATATCGCCCAAGGCGTCGACAAGGCTGCCGACCATGAAGGTGGCGAAGGCGCAGGTGACCAGGGCATTATGTTCGGCTATGCCTGCGGCGAAACGCCGGACTTGATGCCTGCACCGATCTATTATTCCCACAAGATCCTTCAGCTTCTCTCGGCGGCCCGTAAAAAGGGCGAGGGCGACGTGGGCAAGCTTGGCCCCGATGCCAAGAGCCAGGTCACTGTCCGTTATGTCGATGGCAAGCCTTCCGATGTCGCCTCCATCGTGCTTTCTACGCAGCATCTCGACGAAAGCTGGGATTCGGCCAAGGTCCGTTCGGTCGTTGAACCCTATATTCTCGAAGCGTTTGGCGACCTGAAGGTCGCCGACGACTGCAAGTGGTATATAAACCCGACAGGCAAATTCGTGATCGGCGGTCCCGATGGCGATGCAGGCCTGACAGGTCGCAAGATCATCGTCGATACCTATGGTGGCGCGGCCCCGCATGGCGGTGGCGCATTTTCCGGCAAGGATACCACCAAGGTCGACCGTTCTGCCGCCTATGCGGCGCGCTATCTGGCCAAGAACGTGGTTGCAGCCGGCCTGGCGGACCGCTGCACCATCCAGATCGCCTATGCGATCGGCATTGCTCAGCCTTTGTCGATCTATGTCGATCTGCATGGTACCGGCAAATATACCGAGGACCAGATCGAGGCGGCAATCCGCAGCGTGATGGATCTGTCGCCGACCGGTATTCGCCGCCATCTCGATCTCAACAAGCCAATCTATGCCAAGACCTCTGCCTATGGCCATTTTGGCCGCAAGGCTGGCCGTGACGGCTCCTTCGCATGGGAGAAGCTTGATCTGGTCAAGCCGCTCAAGGAGGCCTTGAAAGGCTGAATACGATGACCACAGACCGCCGTAGCCGGGCGACCGAAGCCTTTTTCGGTCGTCGCAAGGGAAAGCCGCTCCGCGACCAGCAAGTCGAGCGGATGACCCATCTCCTGCCCGAACGCAAGTTGGAATTGGGCTCGGCAGCGCCTGGCGATTTGAAGACACTGTTTCCTGTGCCGGTGCAGCGCATCCGCCTGGAAATCGGCTTTGGTGGGGGCGAACATCTGGCCCACCGTGCCAGACATGATGCCACGACCGGCTTTATTGGCGTCGAGCCCTTCGTCAATTCCATGGCCAAGTTGCTGGCTGTGATCGAGGAGGAGGGGCTGCCCAATATCCGGGTCTATGACGATGACGCGACGCAATTGCTGGACTGGCTGCCGGCGTCATCGATCGATCAGATCGATCTTCTCTACGCTGACCCCTGGCCAAAGCGCAAACATTGGAAGCGCCGTTTCGTCTCGCAAGTCAACCTGGAGCGGTTTCACCGTGTGCTGAAGCCGGGAGCGATCTTCTGCTTTGCCTCAGACATTGATACCTATGTGAACTGGACGCTGCTGCATTGCCGCAACCATGGCGGTTTTGATTGGCTGGCCGAAAGCTCCGCCGATTGGTTGACGCCCTACGAGGGCTGGCCAGGCACGCGCTATGAGGCCAAAGCCCGTCGCGAGGGCCGTTCATCGGCTTATTTGACCTTCCGCAGAACATAATCCAAGGCTCTTGAAGAGCCGCGAGTTTTCCTGACTGGAAAAGATTTCGAGTATCTCAACTGCATAAAAGCTTTGAAATATTCAGGCTTGAATAAGGCAGGTCCTGCCGTGGCCGGTTACAGGCTCAATCCTCTGCAAAGGCGCTCTGATTTTCACTCAAAGTGCGAATCAAAACACCCTGCGCAAGG
Source organism: Agrobacterium vitis (assembly GCF_013426735.1). Taxonomy (NCBI): domain Bacteria; kingdom Pseudomonadati; phylum Pseudomonadota; class Alphaproteobacteria; order Hyphomicrobiales; family Rhizobiaceae; genus Gillisella; species Gillisella vitis. The sequence goes on along the minus strand of NZ_AP023272.1, from coordinate 1,976 downwards.
CATTGCGCAGGGTGTTTTCAGTCAATCATTATCGATGAAAGTTCAGTGCAGGCTGACGGTTTTCAACTCGTCTTCTGCGGCCTTGAAGAAGGTGGAGGAGCGGTTATCGGTAAGCAGGATGGGTGTGCCGTCAGCGGCAAATAGCGCCCAGAGATCCGTGCGCGGGTCGATTTCCGGGGCATCGGGAAAGCAGCGGGACACTTCGTCGTAACGGATCTTGCGGATATAGCCCACTTCGCCGGAGCCAAGATGTGCCAGCTCATTTTTCGAGAGCTTGGAGGTGGCTTCTTTAATCAACATTCCGGATCTCCGTCATTGAGGGAGGGGCGGGACAACAGCCTTCACCACGACGCGCGAAATCTGCTGTAACACCCTATATCTTTTGCAGGATGTGTTCCTGAAACCGACCCGGTCCAAGGGACTTGTGCAAAAGCGCCATGATCCTAGTCTGAGGCGGAAATATTAATTTTCCTTACCATTTGCTGCGTATCAGGACGAATTAGTTCGACCACCAGTAGGCCGTTTCGCATCCGTGCGCGCGAAACGTCCATTCCGTCCGTTAACAGGAAACTGCGCTGAAAGTTCCGTGCTGCTATCCCGCGAAACAAATAATCGGCATCCGGACGTTCGGTCTGGGAGCCTCGAATGATCAACTGGTTTCCCTCGACCAGAACCTCCAGATCGCTCTCGGAAAAGCCCGCCACGGCAAGGGTAATCCGCAGCCGGTCGCCTTCATGGTCGCTCGTGCGGCGAACAAGCTCGATATTATAGGGCGGATAGCCGTCGCTGGTCCGGGCCAACTGGCTCAACACGGCATCGGTAATGTCGAAACCCAGCAGCAGGGGTGTGGTGATGGATTTTGTCCGTCGCATTCTGTCCTCGTCTGGCCTCCCGCCAGACGACAAGTCGGTCCTTGCGGGCCAGTCGTTGCGGGATTGTGTTTCCGGTGGTCGGCATGTCTCTACTTTGGTTAAGATATGGGAGTCTCGAGGGCGGTAAACAAGCGTTTGACCGGCACGATAGATCTTGACAATAGCCCGGCTGCCCGTCCATCAAACCCTATCAATCCAAGGATAGGCCCGCATGGAAAAGCCCAGAAAAATCATCATCGATACCGATCCCGGTCAGGACGATGCCGCAGCCATCATGCTGGCGCTTGCCAGTCCCGATCAGTTGGACGTCCTCGGCCTGACGGTGGTTGCAGGAAATGTTCCCCTGTCGATGACCAGTCGCAATGCCCGTATCGTCTGCGAACTGTCGGGCCGGCCCGACCTGCCGGTCTATGAAGGTGCGTTAAAGCCTCTGGAGCGGCCCCAGGTGACGGCGGAACATGTGCATGGCAAGACCGGGCTGGACGGGGCCGAGGTCGATGAGCCGGTCATGCCGGTTCAAGACCAGAATGCGGTCGATTTTATTATCGACACCATTCGCCGCGAACCAGCGGGCACCATTACGCTCTGCACACTCGGACCGCAGACCAATATTGCCCTGGCACTGCAAAAGGCCCCGGATATTGCACCGCGTATTCGTGAACTCGTGATGATGGGCGGTGGCTTTTTTGAGGGCGGCAATATTACCCCTGCGGCGGAGTTCAATGTCTATGTCGATCCGCAGGCATCCCGGATTGTGTTTGGTTCAGGCATCCCGATCGTGATGATGCCGCTGGACGTCACCCACCAGCTTTTGACCACCAAGGCCCGGGTTGCCCGCATTGGCGCGATTGGTACACGGGTGGCCGAGGTCATGGTGGACTGGCTGGAGTTTTTCGAGCGTTTCGATATCGAGAAATACGGTTCGGATGGTGGACCGCTGCATGATCCTAGCGTGATTGCCTATCTTCTCCAGCCGGAGCTGTTTTCCGGACGTGATTGCAATGTGGAAATCGAAACTGAATCTGAACTGACGGTCGGCATGACGGTAGTGGACTGGTGGCGCGTGACCGGTCGCACGCCCAATGCCAAGGTGATGCGCGATGT